>CAIVJE010000202.1 GCA_903906135.1 uncultured Verrucomicrobiota bacterium
GGAGCCAAACTCGGCTGCACCGCCCCAATCCGATATTCGCCAGTGGTGAAAAGCCGATGGAGAATATCATTCTGATTAGTCGCAAGTTTGAAGCCCAAGATAGGGACGCCCATCTCGGCAAGCAGCCAACCCGCAAAAATATTACCGAAATTACCAGTCGGCACCACAAACTCTACCCGCTGGCGGTCTTTTACGGGCAATTGCAGCCACGCGTAGAGATAATAGACACATTGCGCCAGAACACGGACGAGATTGATCGAATTAACCACGGATAGCCGGTGCTGCTGACTAAAAGGATGGTCATTAAAAATCGATTTAATGATGCGCTGGGCATCATCAAAACTGCCGTCGATCGCTAGCGCATAAATATTATTAGCACCGGTGCAGGTCATCTGCCGTTCCTGCAACGGCGAGATTCGCCCTTCAGGATAAAGCATAAAAACTGCGGAGCGCGGCTTGCCCAAAAGTCCATAAATCGCCGCCGCCCCAGTATCACCCGAAGTGGCGCCCAAAACATTAATACTCTGCCCGCTTAATTCGCCCTGATATTCATAAAGGTTGCCGAGCAATTGCAGGGCAAAATCTTTGAAGGCGAGCGTGGGTCCATGGAAAAGTTCCAACACGAAAGTACGCGCGTCGAGCGCCTGCAATGGGGCAATCTGCGGATGGGTAAAATGCGCATACGACCGATGCACGATTCGACTGAGCACCTCATCGGGAATATCGGTGGCGAAAATCGCCAGGAACTCCGTGCAAAGATCCGCGTAACTCAAATTTCCCCAACTCCCTAAGCGCGGCGCAATATCCGGCAAGTGCTCCGGTAGAAATAGCCCGCCATCTGGCGCCAGCCCGACGGCGAGCGCTTGCGTAAAACTATGGGGCTGCGTTTGCCCGCGGGTGCTGATAAATTTCATTCGTCGGCGAATTTGTCCCGGGTGGCCAAATTTCGGGTTAACCGTGGCACGAGATTATCTCCGCCGCGCTGGCCTTAGGTCCCTAAAGCAAACGCATCGTGCGCCGCCCGCTGGGCTTCCTCGGCCCGGGCGCGATCGACCGCCACGGTAATCTTGATCTCGGAAGTGGCAATTAACTGGATGTTAATCCCCGCATTGCCCAGCGCGGTAAAGAGGGTGGCGGCGACGCCCGCGTGCGTGCGCATGCCCACGCCGACGACGGAAAGCTTCGCGATGTTGTCAAAAGCCTTCAACTCGCCGCCACCAATCTGGGCGAGGATTGCCGGCAAAACTTTGACCGCATTGGCCGCATCATCCCGTTGCACGGTGAAGGTTAAATCAACGCTCCCCGTGTGCCCAACGGTCTGCACAATCATATCCACATTAATGCTGGCATTGGCCAACGCGTTAAAAATAGTGGCGGCGGTGGCGGGTTTGTCCGGCAAGCTGCTGATGACAACTTTGGCCTGATCTTTATCGAGAGCGACTCCGCGCACGACGACTTTTTCCATATAGGCGACTTCTTCTTTCACGATAGTTCCTGGGTTGTGGTTAAAGCTACTGCGGACTTCGAAAACGACCCCGTATTGTTTGGCAAATTCCACGGAGCGCGATTGCATAACTTTCGAGCCGAGACTCGCGAGTTCGAGCATTTCGTCGTAACTGATTTCATCAATTTTTTTGGCGTTTTTCACGACGCGCGGATCAGCCGTATAGACGCCGTCTACATCGGTGTAGATTTCGCATTTGTCCGCCCGACAAGCCGCGGCCAGCGCGATCGCCGTGAGATCTGAGCCCCCCCGCCCGAGCGTGGTTATTTGCCCCTCTTCGTTGATCCCCTGAAACCCTGCCACAATCACCACCTTGCCGTCCTGCAGGTCTTTCAGGATCGGCTGGGGGTTGATTTTCTTGATTTTGGCTTTGGTGAAGACTTGATCCGTAAAAATTCCGGCCTGAGCGCCCGTGTAGGAAACCGCCGGGATGTTGAGCGCATGCAGCGCCATGGCCGTCAGCGCGATGGTTTCTTGTTCACCAATCGCCAGCAGCATGTCCATTTCCCGAGTATCGGGGTGGTCATTGATCGCTTTGGCGCGAGCGATCAACTCATTGGTCACCCCCGAGCGGGCAGAAACGACAACCACCAGCCGATGGCCTTCCGCGCGCGTTTTTTGAATGCGCTGGGCCACATTTTTAATGCGGTCGACGTCACCCACTGAGGTGCCGCCATATTTCTGCACGATAAGAGCCATGGTTACAAACAGGTTAAATGGCCTCGCGAGGCACCAGTTGGCAAGGAGGGAGTGCGGGCCTTACGTCATAACGCCATCAGTCAGCCACGCGCGAAGCGCGTTGCGCTGTGATGATCTGGTTCGACTGCTTTTTCATCTTACTTCGCGCTGCTACCAACTTTCGCTAAATCCTTTTCGAACTTCGCTTGGCTCTGTTTCTGTTCTTTCGCCTTCGCGGCACGGGCCCATTCTCGATTTGCAGCGGAAGCAGCCTGCGCACGAGCAGCCTCAATGCTGGGCGCCTGCCCAGTCTTATAGAGATCCTGCGCTAGCGCTTCGCTTCCTGTTGCATATTCGCGCTCCGAACGGACTGCCGCCGTATCGCCGCCCTTTTTCAAACTAGTGCAACCAGCAAGGCTGAATGCGACAAAAATCATGGTGAGTGTTTTCATAGGTCTTTTTGTCGAACCAGTGACTCCCGAGCCGAGGAAAATTAAACTCAAGGCTTCCGGATCCACTTATTCTCCGTGCCACTGAGTAAGCGCTTAATATTTTCGTGATGCCGAAAAATAACAAATCCGGCAATGAGCGAAACAATGACACTGCTCGCCAGATGATGGGGTCGCAGCCAGCTCGCGGCGATCGCCGCGGTGGCCGCCAAGATGGAAGCCAGCGAGACATAGCGAAAAAGATAAAGTGCCACCACCCAAGTAGCGGCCGCGATCGCACAGGCCACCGGGGCTAAAATCAAGAGCCCACCGGCCGCCGTCGCGACCCCTTTACCGCCGCGAAAGCGTGTGAAAATCGAAAAAGAATGGCCCAAGACCGCCGCCACGACGCCGATGAGCGCGAGGGTCGTAGCGGCGGGCGCCGCCACCATCGGCAACAACGGCCAAGCGGTCGCGATCGCCCCCTTGGCGACATCCAGAGCGAGGACCGTATTGCCCGCTTTAGCACCCAGCGTTCGTTTGACATTCGTGGCACCAGGATTGCCGCTGCCTACTTTAAAAATATCCACCCCATGCGCCCGCGCCACCCAGTAGCCAAAAGGCAAGGAGCCGAGGAGATAGCCGACAACCGCAGAGCTAATAAACCAAGCATTCATCATCAAAGATTGACCACCACAGCGTGCTTAATCGCCCGATGGTTGGTCAATTCCTTAAGCGCGGCTAAGGAGGGCTGGCTATCCAAATTCAACACGCAGAGCGCCGTGCCCCCGGCATTATTGCGACTCAAGGACATCGCCGCGATGTTCACTTGATCGCGCCCCAAGAGCATGCCGACCATGCCGATGATCCCAGGCTCGTCATGATTTTCGTAAATCAGCAAGGCGCCCGTGGGGGCGGCCTCAACCTCTCGACCATTCAGAGACACGAGTCGCGGACTGTTTGCTTTGCCCAACAATGTGCCCATCGCGGAGAAAATTTTCCCATCAGCCGTGATCGCCTCCACCTGCATGAGTTCGGTGTAATCGGTCTCGACGTTGGATTTTGTAATATCCACCTGCACGCCCAAGCGCTGCATGATGAGCGGTGCATTAATATAATTAAGTCCATCGCTACTGATGCGACTGAGAAAGCCTCGCTGAATCGCGCGCGTCACCGGATTCGCATCCAGCTCAACAATTTTTCCCCAGTAGGTAATGCGCAGACGCTCTACCCGATTATTGGCTAGCTGCTGCACCAATGTACCCAGTTTAGCGCCGAGCTCTAAATAGGGCCCGATCAGCTTAAGCGTCGTCGCATCCAAGGAGGGCATATTCACGGCGTTACTGATAACGCCCCCGTTGAGCACATCGGCGATCTGCTCCGCAATTTCAATCCCGACCGCATCCTGCGCCTCAGCGGTGGAGGCCCCGAGATGCGGGGTGAGCGTGACGTTCGGCAATTGCCGCAGTTCACTGTTCGGCGCGAGCGGCTCCTCTTCATAAACATCGAGCCCAGCGGCCGCCACTTGGCCTGATTTCAAACCGGCAATGAGGGCCGCCTCTTTAATAATGCCGCCCCGCGCGCAGTTGAAAAGCCGCACGCCTTTTTTGCACTTAGCCAGCGCAGCCTCATCGATCATGTATTTAGTCTGCTCGGTCAGCGGCATGTGCACGGTAATGTAATCCGCCTGCGCCAGTAATTCATCTAACGTGACAGCCTCAATCTGCATCGCTTTGGCCCGACTCGGCGCGAGGTAAGGATCGAAAGCCACCACGCGCATCCCAAAAGCTTGCGCGCGCTTAGCGACCTCGGTGCCAATGCGACCGAGACCAACCACGCCGAGAGTTTTTTTAAACAACTCGATCCCTGCAAAATTTTTCCGATCCCACTGCCCTGCCTTCATCGAAGCTGCCGCCTGAGGAACGGGACGGGCACCACAAAGAATATGCGTAAACGTCAATTCAGCCGTCGCGATCGTATTGCCCAAGGGCGTGTTCATCACAATCACGCCGCGCTCGGTCGCCGCCTCCACATCGACGTTGTCAACCCCCACGCCCGCGCGACCCACGACCTTAAGCAGGGGAGCAGCGGCAAATACCTCAGCGGTAATTTTAGTCTCAGAGCGCACGGCAATGGCCTGCACATCGCGCACGAGTTCCAAGATTTTAGCGGGTGAAGAACCATAGGCCTCGATTACTTCGAAGCCCGGTTGCTGCCGCAAAAAAGCGACGCCCTTCGGGGAAATTTTGTCGGCGACGAGAATTTTCATGCAGAGCCATACAAGCAGGGCGCTCGCCGAAAAGGCAACCTTGCAGGATTAATTCTGCGACCGACGAGTAAATTTATGACTTAGGCTTGATCCACCCCACGACGCCGGCCCCCAAAGACAAACCCTTGGCCCGGCGCCCTGTCGCGTGTGCTCCTAGACCGTCAACGCTGCATAATCGGTGTAGCCTTTCTCTTGGCCGCCGTAAAAGGTGCCGACATTCGGGGCATTAAGCGGTGCTTTGATCTGCAAGCGATGCGGTAAGTCAGGATTGGCAATGAAGAGCCGGCCCCACGCGACTGCGTCCGCCTCACCAGCTGCTAACACTTGCTGCGCCGTCTCCACCGTGTACCCTTGATTCGCAATATAAACCCCGCCAAAAGCACGCTTGAGCGCTGGTCCGAGTCGGGGTTCCTCGAGCGACTCACGCGCACAAAGGAATGCGAGCTTACGTTTACCTAATTCCGTGGCCAAATAACTAAACGTCGCCAGCCGATTGCTGTCCCCCATGCCATGCGCATCGCCGCGTGGCGCGAGATGGTAACCAACCCGGTCAGCACCCCAGACGCTAATCACGGCATCGGTAACCTCCAACGGCAAGCGCGCCCGATTGGCAATTGAGCCACCATATTCATCCGTCCGCACATTCGAGCTGTCCTGCAAAAATTGATCCAACAAGTAACCATTAGCTCCATGAATTTCCACCCCATCAAATCCAGCACGCAGGGCCTGCTGCGCCCCGTGCCGATACATCGCAATAATTCCTGGCAGTTCGGCGCGCTCCAACGCACGTGGGGTGACGAAGGCTTTCGCTGGTCGAATCAGACTGACATTACCCGCCGCCGCGATCGCACTTGGGGCAACCGGCAAGGCTCCATTCAAGTAAAATGGATCGGATACGCGACCGACGTGCCAAAGCTGCAGCACGATGCGCCCACCGGCGGCTTGGACCGCCGCGGTAATTCTTTGCCACCCGATCACTTGCTCCTCCGACCAAATCCCCGGCGTGTCCGGATAACCCACGCCCATCGGATCCACGGCCGTGGCCTCGGACAAAATCAAACCGGCCGAGGCCCGCTGCAGATAATATTTTAGCATGAGGTCCGTCGGCACGCGGCCGACCCCAGCGCGACAGCGCGTGAGGGGAGCCATAATAATACGGTTAGGCAGCTGCAGAGCACCGAGGCGAAGAGAATCATAGAGCGAAGGCATGATCAGGGGATCATGCTTAGGTTGATCGACTTCGCAAATGCCGTCATTAAATTTTTGTCAGCTCACTGGTAATAATTAAATTCTCCCAATGCGTTCTTTCACGGGGAACTCCGCTTATTCCTCAGGATTATAAAACCAATCGGGCGCGCTGCCCGAAAAGTTTTGCGCGCGGCGACGATGTGAGTAGTATCAACCCCATGAAAATCATGATGCGTATTCCCCTGCTGGCCTGCCTCCTCCTCGCTTTTGGTGCCATCACCCCACTGGCACGCGCCGACGCCAAAATCGACGCCAACCGTTCCAAAGTCCGCGCGATGCGTGACGCCGTGCTCGCTGATCTTTACCAACTGCATCCTGAGGCTAAAACCAAAATAAAGAATGCGGCCGGCTACGCCGTGTTTTCTAATGTCGGTATAAATCTTGCGATCGCAAGTTTTGCGGGCGGTCACGGCCTCGTCAGCAAGCACGGGATATTTCAAGACACGGAAACCTTCATGAAAATGGCCTCCGCGGGACTGGGCTTAGGACTGGGCGTAAAGGATTTCCGCGCAGTGTTTGTTTTTACTGACGCCGATAAGCTGGCCCAGTTTATCGACCAAGGCTGGGATTTCAGCGGTCAAGCTGATGCTGCGGCTAAATCAGACGATAAGGGCGCGGCCCTCGCTGGCGCCCATACCGTGATGCCTGGCGTTGAAGTTTACCAAATAACCAAAAATGGGCTAGCGCTTCAGGCCACCCTCCAAGGCACAAAATATTGGAAGGATAAAAACCTAAACTGAGCGCTGGCTGGGATCCCCCGATTAAATCTCGGGGACCATCCAGGCGCTGCCGCTATGCGGGGTCAGCTTGGCGATAGCCAACCTAGGGTGATGCCCGAGCAGTTTGAATTTTGGGCGGCGACTCTGATCGCCTCACGGATGCGCCGGCGCCGACAAAAGCCAGCCCGTGAAATGCGCGCCAAAACCCATGCGCAAAGCCCAGTCCTCGATCGTTTTTGAGACCGGGGAAGTGCCACTGGAACCGCCGTGGCCGGCATTCGCTTCGATGTGAATCAAAATAGGGCCACTCGTCGGATCCGCTAAGGCCTGAGCGGTTGCGGTGTACTTGTAGGAATGCGCCGGAAAGACGCGATCATCGTGATCGCCGGTGGTAACCAAAATCGCGGGATACGCCGCTCCGGCCTTGATGGTATGCAAGGGAGAGTAAGCGAGGAGGTAGCGAAAACCCTCCGGCGTATCTGAGTTACCATAATCTGAGGCCCAACCGGCCCCGACGGTAAATTTGTGAAAGCGCAGCATATCCATCACGCCCACAGCCGGTACGGCCGCCGCCGCCAGATCAGGGCGCTGATTAAGCACCGCCCCCAGTAAAAGCCCGCCATTAGAGCGACCATCTAACACTAACTTCTTATGCGCCGTGTAGCCCTGCGCAACAAGCCAGTCCGCCGCCCCGATATAGTCATCAAACACGTTTTGCTTTCGCGCTTTCGTCCCAGCTTGATGCCATTCATCGCCATACTCCCCGCCCCCGCGCAGACAAACATAGGCATAAATTCCTCCGCGCTCAATCCACGCCAGCGGCGGCACCGCGAAAGCAGGCTTAAAGGAAATATTAAAGCCACCATAGCCATAGAGCCAAGTGGGTGCCGTGCCATCGCGCTTGAGGTTTTTTTTATGCACCAAAAACATCGGAATTTTAGTGCCATCCTTGGAAGGAAAGAAAACTTGGCTCACTTCATAAGGCGAAGGGTCGAAGCCCATTTTAGTTTCCTGATAAATTTCCGTTTTGCCCGTACCTAAATCGTGCCGCAGCGCAACGCCCGGCGCGAGGAACGAAGAATATCCGATAAATAACTCTGCATCATTAAATTGACCGGATATCGCCGTCACGGAACCCAGTCCAGGCAGCGGAATTTCCCCAACCGCTCGACCTGCGAGCGTAAATAACGCCAAGCGATTTACGGCATCATGCATGTAGGTCACAATGAAGTGGCCCGCCGAGATGCGGGCGTACTCGATGGCGTCCACTGACTCCGCTAAGATTGTCACCGGAGCACTTCCATCCAGGGCCAGAGCGATAATTTTTCCCCGCGAAGCGGCTTCATCAGTACTAAAATAAAAAAGCCCAGCTTGGTTACCTAGAAAATTGTAACTACTCGAAAAATCATCAATGAGCTTCACCACTGGACCTTTAAATTGCGGCTGCTGCGCCGAGATCAGATCGAGATAGTAAATGCTGTTGCCCAACTTGCCGGGTTGGGAAATCGCGATGACGAGGTAGCGACCATCGGGAGAAACCGTCCCGCCAAAATTCCACGTAGGGTGCTCCGGTAAGGCGAAGACGAGCTGGTCAGCTGACTGCGGTATTCCCACGCGATGGTAATAGATCGCGCGATTTTCAAGTTTGCTGAAAACTTTGCTATCTCCGCCCGCCGGCTCGGGGTAACGGGAGTAAAAAAAACCTTGGCTATCGTGGGTCCAACTCAGGCCCGTAAATTTCGCCCATTTAATGGTATCCGGTGCATCTAAACCGGAGGCGATATCCCGCAGCCGCAACTCACGCCAATCGGAACCCCCTCGCGCCAATCCATAACCCAGCCAACGCCCATCCGGCGATGGGGCCGTCAACGCGAGAGCCGTGGTGCCATCAGCGGAAAGAGTATTGGGATCCAACAAGACCCGCGGGGTTCCGGCCAAGCCCGCTTGGACGAATAGGGGTGACTGATTCTGCAGCCCATTATTTTTAGTAAAAAAATACCACTGCGCTTCTTTGAACGGGAGCCCCGTGCGCGGGTAATTCCAGAGTTCAGTGAGACGTTGCTTAATTACAGCCCGCTCCGGCATTTGCGCTAAGGTCGCATCGGTTAAAGTGTTTTGTGCCGCCACCCACGCCTTCGTGGCCGGAGAATCCAGTGCCTCCAGCCAGCGATAGGGATCAGCCACTTTTTGCCCATGATAAATGTCAACGTGATCTCCCTTCGAGCTGACGGGATATTTTTCGACAGCGGCGATCGACTGAGGAGTGAACGCAGCGAGCAAAATTAAACAGGCAAATTTAAGCATTTCCTCAAAAAAACCTAGAATCGAATCCAGCGCAAGCCTCCGCCTGCGGTGCGTAATTCTCCACGATTGCCTTCATCCGCTTACTCGCGTGATGTCCGCCGTAGTGATCCAGCTTCAAATCCTCCCTCGTCTTGTCTTCTGCTCCTTGGCTTTGCTGCTCAGTGCGGCGTCGCTTCAAGCGACGCCGGACAAATGGCGCGACGCCATTGATGCCCTCACAGCCAACGACGCAACCCACCCACCGCCGGCAGGAGCCGTCGTCTTTATTGGCAGTTCCTCGATTCGTTACTGGGCCACCCTCGCCCGAGATTTTCCCGGCATAATCTCGATCAACCGCGGCTTCGGCGGCTCCGAATTATACGATAGCGTTTTCTATGCTGACCGCGTGGTCCTCCCCTATCACCCCCGACTCGTGGTCCTGTATGCTGGAGAAAATGATTTAAATGCAGGCCAATCACCGAGCACCGTCGTCAGCCATTTCCTCGCCTTTACCCAGAAAATTCACGCCAGCCAGCCGCAGACCAAAATCATTTTTCTCGCCATCAAGGAAAGCCCCATTCGCTCTAAAATCCGCCCTCAAGTCCTACTCACCAATCAACTGATTGCCGCGGAATGTGCCCGCGATCCCCGGTGCCGCTTTGTCGATGTCGCGACACCCTTGCTTGATAACCAAGGGCAAACCCGCCCTGAGTTATTTCGTCCTGACCGACTACACCTACTCCCGGCGGGTTATGTGCTGTGGACCAAAACACTCGCTCCCTACCTCCAGCCATGAACGCCGCCGCCGAACGTCTCCGTCGCCAAGTTGCCTTTATTGTCGAAGTTGACCGCCTCAAGGAAGTCTTTCGACAAACGATTGTCATCACTAGCCGCCGGGCTGAAAACAGCGCCGAACATTCCTGGCACTTCGCCCTCATGGTGATGGTGCTCGCTGAGCACTCTAATCATCAACCACTCGACGTACTCCGCATCCTTAAAATGGTGCTGATTCACGATCTCGTAGAAATTGATGCCGGTGATACCTTCGCCTACGACGTCAAGAACATGGCCGACCAGCATGCCCGCGAAGCCCTCGCCGCAACCCGCATATTTGGACTTCTGCCCGCCGATCAAACCGCTGAATTTCGTGCGTTATGGGATGAATTTGAAGAGCAACAAACCCCCGAAGCCCGCTTTGCGGCGGCCTGCGATCGCTTTCACCCCATGCTGCTCAATTGCCAAACCGAGGGCCATGCCTGGCAAAAACACGGCATCACCCAGGACCGAGTACTCGCCCGCAATGCGCATGTGGCCAACGGTTCCACCGAGCTGTGGGCCTACGCGGTAAAAATGATCGACGCAGCTGTGGCGCAGGGCCATCTAGCCCCCGCGCCGAAAAAATAAATTCGCGCCGCGTCCACCCCACGAGCGGGCCAAAATTGTCGGCGAACTTTTCAGCTCAAATCCCGAAAGCTGCCAAACTCTGCGTCGAATAACTGCCGATAGGTGCGCACCACCATGCCATCTGTTTGGCCCGAGAGAAAATCGCAAATCCGGCGAGCTTTGCCGTCCTGAGTTTTCTCGGCCTCAATCAGCCGGCTGACATTGGGCGGCAAGATACGAATCACCCGTTCGTTGCGCTCAGCGTAATTTGACCAAATCGCATTGTAGAGCGCCATGATGATCACCCGAGCCTTGTGTTCCAACTGCTCCAGCTGAGGACTTTCAAAAATAATATCGTTCGCCATTTTTTTGAAAAAATCCGCTTCACTCCGGGCCGTAGGCTCAATCACTAAGTCGTATTTATAGCGGTTAGTTTTCTCCGCCATGAAATTATCCCGCACCTTTAAATGGCAGGCTTGAATAAAAACACCGATTTTGCGCGAAAAAGTATTCTCCAATTTATCCCGCTTGATGGCCTCGATCAATGTGTCGAGATGGCGCTGCTCCGCGGCTCCAATGGTCTCCCCATCTGCCCAGCGCTCGACGCGCTCGACGGTGAGAAATCCTGCGCGTACTCCATCCACGATATCATTCAGCGAATAGGCCGCGTCATCGGCCCAATCCATAATCTGACATTCCACACTTTTAAAATCATTCAGGGCCTCCCCCTCCATGAGCGGACCAGGAATCTTCAGGCCATCAAAAACCCACGTGCGCACCGGCGCCTGCGAATCATAAATAAAATGGCTGAGCGGCGGTGTCGCGAATTCAGTGTAGAGCTTTTTATATTTCAACACCCCGTCGAGGAGCGCCCGAGTAGGCTGCATTCCTTTCACCCCTGATTCATTTTGATAAATCGACTCGCAGAGCAAGTGCAGGGTCTGCGCGTTACCCTCAAAGCCACCTCGACGCTTCATTAATTCCTGCAGCGTCCGCTCCCCCGAATGACCAAAGGGCGGATGCCCCAGATCGTGCGATAAGCAGCTGGCTTCGACGAGATCGGCATCAATATAAAAATCATCGGCTAGCGGACCACCGCGACTCAGTAAAAAAGCACAAATCGAACGACCAATCTGCGCCACTTCCATTGAATGGGTCAGGCGTGTGCGGTAAAAATCATATTCACCCGAGAGAAAGACCTGGGTCTTGGACTGCAGTTTGCGAAACGCATGGGCGTGAATAATGCGATCACGATCAATTTGAAAAGGGCTGCGGTAGTCGGTTTTGCGACTGCTGCCCCACTCCTGTAGATCAAAGGCGTTGTAGAAACGATTTTGCGGCATGATTCGCTTGGACAGAAGCAGGAGAATTCACAGGATGCCAGCATTATGCCACGTCTACTTAGTTGCATTCTCACGATCATCTGCCTGCTGATCCCACTGCACGCCCAAAACTCGGCTCGCCCTACGCCCACCCTGATCACGGCCGCTGATCTATTTAATCTTAAGCAGGTCGAGAGTCCGACCCTGTCGCCCGATGGACGCTGGGTCGCCTATATCGTGCGCTCGATTGAGCCGCTCCCTGATTCCAAGGATGATGGATCTTACCGCACGCAGTTATGGCTGGCGGCGGTCGACGGCAAGAGCCCGCCGCGCCCCTTAACCTTTGGCTCAGCCACTCAGGCTCAACCAACCTGGTCGCCCCAAGGCAACCAGCTGGCCTTCGTCCGCAGCGTCGAAAAGGAAAAACCGCAAATCTATCTGCTCTCACTCGCGGGTGGCGAGGCGCTGCCTTTAACTAAGATCCCCACCGGCGCCGGCAATCCTCTGTGGTCGCCCGACGGCACCCGTATTTTATTCACGAGCACATTAAGCTATGCACAAATGCGCGCCGCCCGCGAGAAAGCCGGCCAAGCGAGCGCCCCGGCCTGGAGTAATGAGAAGCCCAGTCGCACGCCGAATGACACCGCGAACTGGGGCCCGAAGGCTACCGCCCTCAATCAAGCTCATCCGCTTCCCCCCAGCACCCAGGAGCAAAAGCCCCCAACTCTACCCGCCGCCCAGCCCGATGGGTCCCCCAGCGAAACCCGTGAATGGCTGGCGCAAAACGAGGCTGATGCTAATCCACGCGTGACCGATCGACTCAATTTTCTTACGGAAGGCGATCTCACCACCGACCCCAACTTCAACCAATTTTATACAATCGCGGCTCAAGCGGGCGCCGAGCCGAGCCCGATTCCCTCTGGTTTTGCCAATCTTTCGCGAGCGGCGTGGCTGGCTGATGGCAAAAGTTTAGTGTGCACCGGCCGGGCTAATTTAACGGAACATCCGGATCGCTCGCGCTTAACCAACCTGTATCGTCTCGAACTAGCGACTGGTTCAATCGCGAGATTGCAAGGTGAGCCCGGCTGCAATTACGGCGCACCAACCGTTTCACCCAACGGTCAATGGATCGCCTTCACCCTAACCACCGATGGAGAATTTGGTTTTGAACAACCCCTGGTCGCCGTAATGCCCAGCAGTGGCGGACCGGCAAAAATCCTCACCGCACAACTAGACCGCCCCGCCAATAATCTCCAATGGACCAAAGATAGCTCCGCGATTTATTTTACCGCCGCGAGTCATGGCCACACGCCATTGCACCAGGTCACCATTCTTTCGGGCGCGCTAAAAACCCTCACGACCCAAGCGGAATGGGGCATTAGTGATTATTCGGTTAGCCCAACCGGTCTCGTTCAAATCGTCACGCATCCGGGCAACCCCTGGGAAATGTACTCCAGCACCCTTGAGGGACAGGATGCCCGACCACTCACCACGCATAATAGCAGTTGGTTGCAGCACCGCCAACTTAGCACCTACGAACCCCATCGTTTCATTAATTCAGCAGGGCTCGCGATTGATTATTGGACCATTAAACCGACCCCTTTTGATCCCCAAAAAAAATACCCCCTCTTGGTAGAAATTCATGGCGGACCCTCCGCGATGTGGGGTCCCGGCGAAGCTTCTACTTGGCACGAAATGCAATTTTTTGCCGCTCGGGGTTACACCATCGTATTCAGTAATCCGCGCGGTTCCGGCGGCTCGGGCCGCGATTTCCAGCGCGCTAATTTCCGTGACTGGGGCGCGGGGCCCGCGGCGGATGTGCTCACCGCCGCTGATTTTGCGGCGCAAGCATCCTATGTTGATCGCACTCGCCAAGTGGTCACAGGGGGATCTTACGGTGGCTATCTCACGGCGTGGATTGTCGGCCACGATCACCGCTTCAAAGCCGCTATCGCCGCGCGGGGCGTTTACGATCTCGTGACCTTTTTCGGCGAAGGCAATGCGTGGTCTCTCTTGCCCCAATACTTTGGCGGTTATCCTTGGAATAAAGAAGTCCGCCACATCCTCGAGCGCGAATCCCCTCAAACCTACGTGGAAAATATCAAAACTCCCTTGCTCATTAAGCATGCCGATACTGATTTCCGGACCGGAGTTATTCAGAGCCAAATGCTTTACAAGAGTTTGAAACAAATGGGCCGCCCCGTCGAATATGTGCGCTATCCCCGCGCCACCCATGAACTCAGCCGGAGCGGTGAGCCCAAACAACGATTGGACCGACTCGTACGTTTCGAAGAATTCTTTCGCCGTTATATCGGCGAAAACTGATTATTTGTAGCCCCCAGCACAAATAGGTCATCGCACCCTCAAACGCACTTACCTCCCTGTGCCGCACACGATCTTCCCTACCACCTTTGGTCCATGCGGCATTGCCTGGAACGAGATCGGCCTAACCGGCTTGCAACTACCCGAGGCCGAGCAGGCGCAAGTTGAGCAAAAACTTGCGCAACGCACCCACACTCAACCGGCCGGAGCTACCCTCCCTCCGGAGATTTCTCAGCTGATCGAAAAAATCCAGCAACATTTGGAAGGTCGCCTCGCGGATTTTTCCTCGACGCCTCTTGACTGGAACCGCGTGACTGATTTCCAAAAGGCCGTTTATCTCCAGACCCAGCGAATTAAACCGGGCTACAAGACCAGCTACGGCGAGATCGCTAAATTAATGGCGCTCGGAAATTCCTCGGCCCGTGCCGTCGGCGTGGCCCTCGCGACCAATCCTTGGCCCCTCATCGTTCCGTGTCATCGCGTGGTCTCCGCTGGGGACAAGATGACGGGCTTCTCCGGCTCGGGCGGGATCCGCACAAAAACCCGCCTGCTCGCTCTCGAAGGCGCCGAATTACTGTCGGAATAATTCCCCCGCGACTTAATTTATTATTTCAAAGAACCTCGGGATGAAACCTCAGTTATCTTTTAATTCTGCCGCAGCGCTCGTGCATCTCCGCCAATGCGACCCAACACTAGCCGCGCTGATTAAGCGAATCGGTCCGTTTACCTTAGAGCTAACGCCACTCACTAGTTTATTCGAGGCCATCCTGCGATCCATCGTCTACCAGCAACTTCACGGCAAAGCCGCCGCGACCATTCATGCTCGCGTCATGGTGGTCCTCGCTCCCTCCGGTGGAGCAACCCCGACAGCACTGAGCAAAACCACCGATGCTGCACTGCGGAGCGCGGGCCTCTCACGCAATAAATTACGGGCCATCCGCGACCTCGCGGCTCAATGCCAAGCGGGCGTTGTCCCCAGCCTGTCGATCGCCCGCACGCTCACTGATGCTGAACTTGTGACCCGCCTCACGTCGATTCATGGAGTCGGTCCGTGGACCGTACACATGTTACTGATCTTCTATCTCGGACGGCCCGATGTGCTGCCGACTGGAGATTTCGCTATTCGTCTTGGTTTTCAAAAATTATATAAAAAACGTCAGTCGCCTTCCCCGGCGACGATCAGCAAGCAAGCGCGGCTCTGGCAACCCTATCGTTCAGTAGCGAGCTGGTATCTCTGGCGCTCACTCGACGCCCAATAAGATCACCACTCAGCCTAGCTTAATTTCCTTTCGCCGCTAATCTTATAGGAGCTTGCTCGCCGCCTTCGGGGTTGTTTCCACGAAAATCACGGACCATACTGAGCTCAACTTAACTCCCCTTTTTTATGCCCGCCAAAATGCGCGCCATCGTTAAACCCACGGCCGGTCCCGGCCTTATCATGACCGAAGTACCCGTGCCCACGCCGGGCCTGAATGATGTGCTGATCAAGATTAAGAAAACCTCTATTTGTGGAACTGATGTGCATATCAATAAGTGGGATGCTTGGGCGCAGCGGACCATCAAACCTCCGCTCATCATTGGTCATGAATATGTCGGCACCGTGGCCGATGTCGGTGCGGGCGTGACTGGGTTTACGCTGGGCCAACTCGTGACGGGCGAAGGGCATATTGTTTGCGGTCACTGCCGCAACTGCCTCGCAGGTCGCCGGCACCTCTGCCCCAACACCGTGGGGGTCGGCGTTAACCGCGACGGCGCCTTTGCTGATTATGTCTCCATTCCAGCAAGCAATGTTTGGCGGGTGCCCGCCGGCATGTCCCTCGATGTAGTCTCGTGCTTTGATCCGCTCGGCAACGCCGTCCACACGGCATTATCCTTTGATCTCATTGGCGAAGATGTCCTCATCACCGGCGCGGGCCCCATTGGTTGCATGGCCATCGCCGTCGCCAAACACGCCGGAGCGCGCAAAGTGGTTATTACCGATATCAATGAGGGCCGGCTTGAGCTCGCCCGTAAATTTGCGCCAACGCGGGCCATCAACACCGCGACCGAAGATTTAACCAAAGTGTGGCATCAAGAACTCGGTATGACGGAAGGGTTTGATGTTGGCCTCGAAATGTCCGGTAGCCCGGTCGCCTTAAACCAAATGATCGACAACATGATGATGGGCGGCCGCATCGCTCTGCTCGGAGTGCATGCCGCGGAAGCGAAGGTCGACTGGAATAAAATCGTTTTCAAAATGCTTCACCTTAAAGGCATTTACGGTCGAGAAATGTTTGAAACTTGGTACAAAATGACGGCCTTGGTGCAGGGTGGTCTCGATATTACCCCAGTGATCACGCACCACTTCCCGGTGGCCGAATTTCAAACCGGCTTCACTCTCATGGGGGCAGGCCAGAGCGGGAAAATTATCCTTAATTGGGAATAATTTACCGCCACCGAAAACCCACCAGGGCGCCCACCCCTCGCCGCGCTCCTTCCAATTTATGAATCCCGCCTACTCCGCCCACCTCAAAAAAACGCTCAGCGAAATTGAGACGGCTGGTCTGTCTAAACGTGAGCGCGTGATCACCACCCCGCAAGCGACCCACATCGGCCTTACTGGGGGAGCCCAGGTATTAAATCTTTGCGCGAATAATTATCTCGGGCTCGCCGACCACCCCGAGCTCATTGCCGCCGCCCACTCCGCCCTCGATCGTTGGGGTTACGGCTTGGCCTCAGTCCGTTTCATCTGCGGCACGCAACAAATCCACCGCGAACTCGAGCAGGCGATTTCGCGATTCCTCGGCACCGAAGACACGATCCTGTATTCCTCCTGTTTTGACGCCAATGCGGGATTATTTGAGACTCTGCTGGGACCAGAAGATACCGTTATCTCCGACGAATTAAACCACGCGTCCATAATCGACGGTGTTCGGCTCTGCAAAGCGCAACGCGCGCGCTATCAGAATAATAATTTAGCGGACCTCGAAGCCAAACTCCAAGCCGCCGCGGCGGCCAAATCACGCTTCACCCTCATTGCGACCGACGGGGTTTTTTCCATGGATGGCACCATCGCAAATTTACCGGGCATTTGTGATCTAGCCGACCGTTATGGCGCCAATGTAATGATCGATGATAGTCACGGCGTTGGTTTCATGGGGAAAACGGGACGAGGCACGGCGGAGCATTGCGGCGTAATGGGGCGCGTCGATATTTTCACCGGCACCCTCGGTAAAGCACTCGGCGGTGCCAGTGGTGGTTACACCAGCGGCCGCCAAGAAATCATCGACCTGCTCCGGCAACGATCGCGGCCTTACCTTTTCTCCAATACGCTCGCGCCCAACATCGCCGCCACCTCACTCAAATGTCTTGAATTACTCAGCGCCTCCACGGAATTGCGCGATCAGCTGGAAAAAAATACGGCTTTCTTCCGCGCCGGTCTGACGCGAGTCGGTCTAACCATCCGACCAGGTACCCACCCCATCGTACCCGTGATGCTGGGCGAGGCCGCGCTGGCCCAAAAAGTGGCAGCGCGATTGCTGGAAAAAGGCGTCTACGTCGTAGGATTTTTCTATCCTGTCGTTCCCCACGGCACCGCGCGCATCCGCACGCAAGTATCCGCCGCCCACACGACCGCCGATCTCGCCTTTGCCATTGATAAGTTCGCCGAAGTAAAACAGGAATTTTCCCTCTGATGCCTACCGACCTCCAACTTAAAAAACTCAAATCCGCCGCGCAAGCCGCGAGCCGTCTCGCGTACGCGCCCTATTCCAAGTTCCACGTCGGCGCAGCGGTGCTCGCAAATTCCGGGAAGATCTATGCCGGCTGCAATGTAGAAAACGCCTCCTACGGACTCACCAACTGCGCCGAACGAACCGCTATCTTTAGCGCCATTGCCGCCGGCGAAAAAAGAATCTCCTGCGTGATTGTTTATACGCCCACTAAAACCGCCACCGCCCCCTGCGGCGCCTGCCGACAAGTGATTAATGAATTTGGGCCCAGCGCCCAAATAATTTCCTGCTGCGCCGGCCGTGAACAGATTGCGGTTTCTCTTGAAGCGCTGCTCCCCGGAGCCTTCGGGCCCGCCGATTTAGCCTAACGCAAGCGGTGCGCGGTCTTGAGCGATCCATTCGCTCATCATTTAACTGCTCGAAGCCGGCGGGTCGCAAACTCAGCCGGACGGCGCATCAATGCCCCGACAGATAATCGCGTACCGCCGCCCGCAATTGCTCACGAGGAACGTCGTGCTCCGTGCGATCAACCATCGATCGAATCTTGACGACCCCTTGGGCGATTTCATCACCGCCGTAAATAAGCGCGAGCTTCGCGCCGCACTCGGCCGCAACCTTAAACTGCTTACCGAAAGCCAACTCCTTAAACGGATACTCCACGCGAAACCCCGCGGCGCGGAGAGCCTGAATATCGGCTAAAGCCACGCGGCGTTCAGCTTCACCGCCGATGATTACATAAATTTCCGGTGCGTTGATAAATTGCGGCGTCAACCCGCGCTGCTCGAGCAACAGACCAGTCGTAACATCACCGATGGCAAAGCCCACCGCCGGCAAATCGGCATAACCCAATTTTTTAACTAAATTATTGTAGCGACCGCCGCCCGCCAGAGCGCGCAGATCGCCGCGGCGATCAAAAGCCTCAAAGACAAACCCAGTGTAATAGGCCAAACCACGAACCACCGAAAGATCCACGGAAATAAAATCCGCCAAGCCCATGTCAGCGAGACCATTCAAGACCTTCCGCCAGTCTGCCAACCGCACCCCAAGTTTCTCCGAATTAAATCCCGCGAGTGTTGTTTCAAGCTCCGCCAGGCTTTTAATCTTCAA
>CAIVJE010000203.1 GCA_903906135.1 uncultured Verrucomicrobiota bacterium
TCTCGCTACACTCACCCGAAGGAAAAGTTGGCGTTCTATTCTCGGGGCACCGTAGACATCATGTTTAAATATCCCTTCGGTGTGCAGGAGCTTTGGGGGATCGCCGCCCGCGGCAATTACGACCTAACGCAGCACGCCACCGCCTCCGGTAAACCCCAAGAGATTTTTGACGAAACGACTAAGAAAAAGTTTATCCCCCATGTAATTGAGCCAGCGGTGGGGGTAGATCGCATCCTCCTCGCCGTGCTTTGCGCCGCCTATGCGGTCGAAGACGTGCCGGATGAAAAGGGTAACGTTGAACAACGGACCGTGCTGCGCCTCTCGCCCCGACTTGCTCCCTTTAAGGTGGCTGTCCTTCCGCTCATTAAAAATAAAGAGCTCCTCGTCGGCCGGGCCCGGGCCCTGTACACCAAGTTGAAACGCAAATATGCGGTTTTCTATGACGATGGGGGTGCCATTGGTAAACGCTACCGGCGCCAAGACGAAGCGGGCACCCCTTGGTGTGTAACCATTGATTTTGAGACGATCGAAAAACCAGGCGACACCTTTACCCTGCGCGAACGTGATTCGATGCAGCAAAAGCGCATTACGGAGGCTGAATTATTTGCGCTGCTGGACGAACACGTCTATTAAGCTCGTCGGTTGAGGTTTTTTATCGGTGGGCGCTGCGGTCATGATGCCCCAGCGCAACTTTCTGTAATAATCGCAGGTCAAGCTGGCGCTTTGTCACTTTCTTGTCTTGGTTCTCACCCTTGTCCTCCTCCAGTCATCCTCTTCACACCACGGATAGTGCCCTCGCTCGCCACGCTGACGAATTAGCGGCTTGGCTTGGCACCTTTGCTTCCGCCCAGCGGCAACGCGGTAAAATTTATCAACGAGAAGGCCGGGTTCGCGCGCTGCGCATTATTAACACCCGCGCCCTCGCTAAAGTTCAGGGCACTGAGCTGTATTCGATTCGTTTTGATCACGACGCCGCCCATGGCTGGGCTTCGGTTTGCACCTGTACGGTCGAGGTTAATTGTAAACACGTTTATGCTGCCGGCTTAGCCCTCCTTGATCGCTTACAGGAATCTCCCGCCGAAGAAGCCTTGTCCGCGGCAGCGCCGGCCGTCAGCGAATCACTCACCGCTCATGTCGCTAAAGCTCTTGGGCGCACCCTGAAGCGGACGGAGCAGACTTGGCTCCGCCGGCTCGCGGAAACCCACGCGCTCCTATTACAAGGCGGCCAGCTTGATCCCTATTCGCTGAGTTGGTTACTGCCCCCTTCGCACCGGCATTTCGCTTATGGTTATAATGAACAACCCTGGTGTGAAGGTTGGTGGGAACGCGACCAGCCTCCGGCCACCCCCTTAGAGTTGTGGTCGTTTCTCGCCGTGGCCTTACAGCGCCGCCAACTGCCCTTACCGGAATTTATTCTCCCCCTGGCTGATCAAGCGGCCACCGAAGCGCAGATTGCCGCGCGTGAAAATACCCAGAACCGACAGGAATGGACGCGCCGTTTTGAACAACTTCAAGCGGCCTTGCCAGCCGCCGTCGCGGCGGATGAATTACCGCGCCCACCCCAACACGAATTACGTTTGCGCTTAAACGATCGCGCTTGGCGTTGGGAAACCCGCATCACCGCGCTGACCGTATGGGAAGAATTACATCCCGAGACCCTCCGCCAGTGGTTAAGCGATTCTCGGCAACTTCCTTTATTTTTTGCGGAACCAGCGCTTCGGCTCGCCTTAGCTTTTCGGGATGCGGTATTTCTACACGGCTCCGTTCAACCCACCCCCAAAGCGCGCGAATTTCGCGCCGCCCTCCACGCCGCCCTGACGGATCCCTTAGCTCGCAGTTGCCTCGTGGGCTCCGACCGCGCCGCGCTCACGCTCTCCCCGAAAGCTTTTGTTTGGACCCTGCGCGCGCGCGCGGGTGAGGCCAAGGAACTCGAAGCTATCTTAACCTGCGCTGATGGCTCCCCCACTCCGAGCCCTTTAATCCTGCTGGAAGGATTGCCGACCCCGCTCTATTTGCACGACTCTACGGTGTATCGCGGTCCACTGCCACTCGCGGAGAAAAAAGGCGTCACTGATCCGGATGCGACCCCCGATCCCACCCTGCCCGTGGCTTTGCCGCGCACTTTACTCACTTTACCAGCCGCCATGAGTTTTTTCCTGCGCTCAGGAACACGGATTCCAGCGGAATTTCAGCGGCCCGTCCGCGAAGAACTGTTGCGCCCCCACCTCCGCTTATCTTTGGAATTTCGCCCAGGTGCCGTTGGCAAGTACGACGAGGCTGAATCACAAGAGTTACTCAACGTTGAGCTCACTACCCTCACGCCCGATGGCACTCATCGCGAGCGTTACACGCCGACCGGTTGGCGAGAAATCACCGCCTTGCCGGCCCCAACCCCTGGCGAAGGAGAATCTCTCATTAGCTATGACCACGCTCCGGCTCAAGCAGCGGTCGCCCCTTTCTTGCACTTCGGTTTGCAGTGGTCGGCTGAACACCCTCAGCAGCCTTGCTGGCAGCGCCCCGTTACCGCGACGTTTGCCGATGATCTTTCTGATTGGATCGCCACGCTACCCGCCAACACGGTGTTAGAAGCCACCGACGAACTCGCTGGACTGGTCCGCGCGGCTGATGCGGCTATTTTTGCCCTCGAGGTTGAACCTGATAGCCATGCGCGCGACTGGTTCGATGTCCGTTTGGTTGTGCGCGCGGCTGATACCACCCTCACAAAAGCTGAAGTAGCTTTACTCCTCGCAGCCCGCGGGGGCTTTGTGCGTCTGGAGGGTAAAGGTTGGCGCCGCCTCGCCATTGGAACCGATGAAGCCCAACAAGCCCGTCTACTCGCGCTCGGTCTCGCAGAAAACCCTACGGCCGGTGAACATCATCGTTATCACGCCTTACAGCTGGCTGGTGATGAAAGCTTACGCCAAGTTTTTGATATCCGCGCTTGGGAGCAATTACGGGAGCGAGCGATTGAGTTACGCGCCGTGCCGCCTCCCGCGGTGCCTGCAGCCATCACCGCCACCCTCCGCCCTTATCAACGAGAAGGTTTTGAGTTTCTCGCCTGGCTTTCTGTCCACGGCCTGGGCGGGGTGCTCGCTGATGATATGGGTCTAGGTAAAACGGTCCAGGCCCTAACCTGGCTCGTTTGGCTCGCCGAGCGCAATCCAGAGAAACCCTTTCGGGCCCTCGTCGTGTGTCCAAAATCGGTCACGACTAATTGGCCCCTCGAAGCCGCCCGCTTTGCGCCGACCCTACACCCCACGGTATTCGACCCTGCGCTCCCACAGATTCTAACCAATAAGCAAGGGAGCCAGCTCATCATCGCAAATTACGCTCAATTACGGCTCAACGCCGATACTTTTGCCGCCGGTCATTGGGATGCGGTTATTCTCGATGAGGGCCAAAATATTAAGAATCCCGGGAGTGCGACCGCGCAAGCCGCCCGCGCCCTGCGCGCCTCTCACCGGGTGGTCTTAACTGGTACCCCGGTTGAAAATCGGTTGCTCGATCTTTGGAGTTTATTTGCTTTTGCCATGCCGGGGTTGCTCGGCACCCA
>CAIVJE010000204.1 GCA_903906135.1 uncultured Verrucomicrobiota bacterium
CAGTAACCAATATGCTCAGTTGTTTGCAGATATTGGGCCGAAATATTTACTTTATGCCGACTGAAGCGCTCGTTGATGTGCGCGAGCACGCCAGGAATATTTCGGTGGATATGCAGCAGGCGGGTTTTACCGGTGCCTGCATGTTCCGGCAGATTAACCTCAGGAAAATTAACCGCCGTCATCGTGGACCCGTTGTCTGAATAGCGGATTAATTTTTCTGCTACCTCGGTGCCGATGTTGGCCTGCGCTTCAACGGTGGAACCACCGATGTGCGGGGTAAGAATTACGTTATCAAATTTCCGTAATGGAGACAGGAACTCCTCGTCATTGCCGGTTGGCTCGATGGGAAAAACATCGAGGGCGGCGCCGGCGAGATGCTCATTCTCTAAGGCTTCAGCGAGTGCAGGAATATCTACTATGGTCCCGCGGGCCGCATTGATTAGGCGTGACCCTTTTTTCATCAGGGCAAGCTGAGCGCGCCCGATGAGATTTTTAGTGGCGGTCGTTTCGGGCACGTGCAGCGAGACGATATCGCTTTCGGCCAGCAGGCGGGCGAGTTTCGGGACCGGGCGGGCGTTGCCGAGAGGAAGTTTCCCCACAATATCATAATACAGCACCCGCATCCCGAGATGTTCGGCGAGCACTCCCAGCTGGGTGCCGATATGACCGTAGCCGACAATCCCGAGCGTCTTGCCCCGCACTTCCACGCTGCCTTCGGCGCTCTTGGTCCAGCCGCCGCGATGGACGAGCGCATTTTTTTCCGGAATGCCGCGCAAGAGCATGATGATTTCACCGAGGACCAATTCGGCGACGCTACGGGTATTAGAGTAAGGGGCGTTGAAGACGGGGATGCCGCGTTTGGCAGCGGCCGCGAGATCAACTTGATTTGTGCCGATGCAAAAGCAGCCAACCGCCGTAAGTTTCGGCGCGGCCGCGAGAATTTCATCTGTTAATTCGGTCCGCGAACGAATGCCGAGAAAGTGCACGTCCTTGAGGGCGGCTTTGAGCGCATCGTCGGTCAGCGATTTTGGGAGGTTACGGACGGCGGTGTAACCAGCTTGGGCGAGCGCGGTCGTGGCGTGGGCATGGACGCCTTCTAAAAAAAGAAATTTAATGTGCCGTTTATCAAAAGAGAGCTTTTGCATGCTGCCGGCACTTTTACTTTATTTAGTTAACGAGCAAGTCTGGGCTCCGCGCGTGAGGCGGGCTTGCCACGGAGGCTTCACTGCACTCAGTTGTAGTCGCAATGTTATCCCAACCCATTCCTGGCTCTTCCGGAGAAGTGTTGCGTAGTTTGCCGTCGGCTTATCAGCCGCATGCGGCTACTGGGCTCCTGCATTTGCCCCGCTTTCTCGCCAAGTGTAAGTATATCAAGGAGCATGGCGCTTTGCCGGCGAGTTATGCGAAAAATTTTAAACGGGGAATGGACCGTTTCCTCTGCCTGCATCTGGGGATTGATCCGTCCGCCGTGGAAAAAATTGTCCTAACCTCAACCACGGAGGCTGAAATCGAGGCGCAGTTAAAAGAATTACTACCGGGCGATCTCCGGGTCGCTAAATGGAACCGTAATTACGTGCAAAAAGGCATGACGCCCAATGGCCGAGAATTTCTCAAGGAAGCGCTCACCAATATGGGTTGTGCTGATCGCGTGGAGCAGATTGCCAGCGTCGTCGATCTCATGGAGTTCGACGAGGGCCGGATTGAATAGCGCCCCAAAGGCTTTGCGGGCGCTGGTTATTCAATTACTCGGGGCTAATTAATGCTAGTGCGCGGGGGCGCCTTGTCCTATGACGTAAAACAGCTTCCGGTTGATAAATATTAAAATGTTATCAATAAGCATTTTGCAAATTACTCATCGACATTATCAATCATAAGGCACTATTGATTTGATTTAAAGTTATCATGAGTAAAGATATACAGTAAGAATCGCTAGGGGGTTTTTTGCCCGCAAGGCTCTGAGACTACTTTACCGATCTTTTTCTGCAAACAATCCAACTCCGCGCTCCTCATGAAATTCGAAACTCTCTGTCTGCATGGTGGCCAAGTAGCTGATCCGACTACGGGGGCTTGTGCGGTGCCGATTTATCGGACCACCGCGTTTGTGTTCAAAAACACCGAACACGCCGCCAATCTTTTTGCGTTAAAGGAGCTGGGGAATATTTACACGCGCCTGATGAACCCGACGACCGATGTGCTCGAGAAGCGCGTCTGCTTGTTGGAAGGGGCTCATCCGATGGCGGGTCTTGGGCTGGCTTCGGGGACGAGCGCGGTTTTCTACGCGATCATCAATTTGGCGCAGGCCGGGGATAATATTGTATCGGCGCGCAATCTTTACGGCGGCACCTACACGCAATTCGCTAATATTTTACCCGCCTTAGGTATTACGGTGCGGTTTGTGGATTCAAACGATCCGGCCAATTATGCTAAAGCCATCGATGGCAAAACTCGCGCCCTCTTTTGCGAGACGGTCAGCAATCCGGCGTTAGAGGTGACCGATTTAAAAGCGGTGGCCGATATCGCCCACGCGCATGGCCTCCCGCTCATCGTCGACAGCACGTTCAGCACGCCTTATCTAACACGGCCGCTGGAGCATGGCGCTGATATTGTGGTGCACTCGCTGACTAAGTGGTTTGGTGGCCATGGCACGGGCCTCGGCGGCGTGGTGGTGGACAGCGGAAAATTTAACTGGGCGGGAGGTAAACATCCGCTCTTTGATCAACCCGACGCTTCCTATCATGGTTTGCGCTGGGGTCACGATCTTCCGGCGGGTTTAGCCCCGCTCGCTTATATCCTGCGGATGCGGACGGTGCCGCTTCGTAATCTGGGGGCATGCATAGCGCCCGATAACGCGTGGCTCTTCCTCCAGGGGATTGAGACATTGCCGCTGCGCATGGAGCGTCACTGCAGTAATTCACTCGCGGTTGCGCAACATTTGCAGTCACAGCCTGGGGTTACGTGGGTGCGCTATCCCGGATTAAAAAACGATCCCGAATACGCCAAAAATCAGCGCTACCTCGCGGGGAAAGGGGGCGGCATGGTGGTATTCGGCATCAAGGGCGGGAAGTCAGCCGGCCAGAAATTCATCGATCACCTAAAACTTTTTTCGCACGTGGCTAATGTTGGTGATGCGCGCAGTCTCGCGATTCATAGCGCGACCACGACGCATAGTCAGCTGAGTGAGTCTGCGCAAATTGCCGGCGGAATAACCGCTGACCTCGTGCGCCTAAGTATCGGCTTAGAAAATATCACCGATATCATTGCCGATCTCGACCAAGCCCTCGCGGCGGCCACGAAGTGAAAGGTGGGCGGTCGGCTATGCTCCCCTTGGGGCGCTTGGCTGGCTGCCGCCGGCGTTGGGTATCAAGCCGCGGTGATCAAAGACAGGCTGACGCTTAGGATTAGCATCACCAAGGCGGGTAAATTCTTTTTAAGCGGATCGCGGATTTTGAAATGCATAAAAAGTGCCCCTAACATGAGGCCGACGATCAAGAGCGCGGCGGGCAGCACCCAGCGGGGGTGCCATAGTCCGATAATCAGGGCTAGGCCGGCTCCGAGTTTCAAGAGTCCGACCAAATAGGTGGACCACCTCGGGAGGCCGTACGCCAAAAACTCTTCGGGCATGGTCTCGGCGGCGCCGCCGCGGTACGGAGTCGATCGGGAGAAGCGCAAGAGCCAGACGTTAAATAAGCCGAGCGCGATGACAACCTGGAGAATAGGGGTGATAGTTTGCATTTATAGAAGATTAGAATTTACCCATGGGACGTAGTGAGCAACCGCCCGACCTAAAAAGCAAAGTGCATTTTTTTATTAACCTCGCCCAAGGAATTTCTATTATCTCCTTCGGCTGGTACGGGCTTAGTTGCTGGCGATCGAGTCGGATGGTCTTAGAATTTGAGCGTTACGGCATGGCGCGTTGGCGCCGTCTGACCGGCGCGCTGCAACTGCTCGCCAGCCTTGGTCTTAGTGCGGGCTATTTCTATCCAGTGCTTTTATTCGCAGCCGCGGCCGGACTTAGCGGGATGATGTTTTTTGCGGTGCTCGTGCGTTGGCGAATTCGCGACTCGTTGGTGGCAACGCTGCCCGCGTTAATTTTCTTGGGGCTCAATCTTTGGCTAGCCGCTACCGCATGGCCGTCAGGGGGTGTACTGCCCGCCATAAGACCTTAATTGCGCACGGTACACCGGCCACGTTTTAAGCGAGGGCCTTATTTAAAGCGGGGCGCGCGCTCGGTCGTCTGAGCCGATGGTGCGCCGGAGCGACGCGAGATTTTCTTGGACGAGGGCGCCCATCGATTCGCAGCGGAGATAGCTGTCTGACTGGAAATGCTCCGCGAGTCCGGCCCGCAGGGTTTGGATGTGCTCGAGCGGGGCGATGGTATCATGCGTCATGACCGCGAGCAGCGGGTTGAGACGACCCGTGGCGAGTTCGGCCCGATGTAGCATGAGCGACTGTTCTTCCCGCTGATACTGTAAGGCGGTTTGGCGGTGAATATGTTTATCGCAGAAACGAACCAGGGTCGCGTTTTCTTTAAAAAATTGCGGTAGGTAAAAATTCTTTTTCCCACTGTAACTTTGCTGGTCAAAATCCATGGCGCGGATACGAATCTGCGAATCTTCGAAATCGGGCGTGATCACCACGACGTAATTATAGCTGCGCATATCACCTAAGAGGCGGATGAAGCAGCGCTCGTTGAATTTCACGAGTTCTTTAGCAATGCGGATGGGTTTTAGCTCTGGGCGGTCGAGCCAGCGCTCGCTGAAGGTATCAGCTGGGATGCCGGCGACGTGCTCTTCCACCAGCGTGCATTGGTGCGTCAGAAAATTGAGCCGATTGGGGGAGAGGAGATGTTCGAGCTCCAATCCATAGACGCGGGAAGCATCGGCTTTTTTAATATAAAAATAATCCTGATTGTCGTTGTAAGCATTCACTATCCGGATGCGGAACGGCGTCGAATTACCAAAGCTGCAAAAATCTACGCGATCGATGTAAAGATGCTCCATGACGGAAAAGTCGCCATTCACGCGGAGCAGGGCATAAATTAGTTTCAAGCCCTCGTTCAGCGCCGGCATATCTTCCGCGCGATAGGCCACCGTTTCCCACAGGGTGTTACGCCCGGCTGTATCGAGCAGCGGCACCGAGGCGTGAAAGTCGCGGAGTCGTTCGTACGTTACTGGCAATTCCCGCTCGCGGCGGAATTTTATTAAATAATGACGCAGTTCCTCCCCAATCGGATAGCTGGGTTTTTTCAGCGTCCGCACCCGGAGAGGATCAAGCGCTTCGTCCATGCGGCTCAGCTTACGACGGAAGGTTGGTGTGGCAAGAGTCCGTCGTGGGTCACTCGCTTAGTCCGCAGCGCGACCTTGCCGCAAACGATCGAGGAACACCGCGACGATGATAACCAAGCCAATAATAATTTCCTGAAAATAGGTGGGCCAACCCATCTGTTGCGAGCCGTTGCGAAGAACCGCCATGATCAGAGCGCCGATCATAGAACCTAAAATAGTGCCAACCCCACCGCTGAGACTCGCGCCGCCGATGATCACGGAAGCAATAATATCCAGCTCGAGGCCGACCGCTACCGTCGGGTCACCTTGGCGCAAGCGGGAGAGTTGGAATAGTCCGGCTAGGCCAAAAAAGCAGCCTGCGAGAACATAAATTAAAATTTTAAGCCGCTTCGTCGCAATGCCGCACAAGCGAGCGGTCGCTTCATTTGAGCCAAGCGCAAAAACATGCCGCCCAAAGACGGTGTGCCGAAGCAGGAGAGAAGTGAGGAGTGCCAGGATGAGGGCGACCCAGACGCCTGTGGGCAAAGTATGGCTGAACGGGTTGGCCGTGGTCATCCAACTATTAAGCGGCGAGCTATCGTAATTGACGGTTTGATTATCGGCTAACCACTTGGCTGAACCGCGCGCTACCCCGAGCGTGCCGAGCGTAATGATGAAGGGGGTCATGCGCAGACCGGCAATCGCTGAGCCGTTGAGCAGACCGATTAGCCCACCTGAAGCGATGACGGCCAAGAGGACCGAGATGGGGCCCCAGCCATGTTGGATCAGCAAGGCACCGACGACACTCGTGAGGGCAATGGTCGAGCCGACGGATAGGTCGATGCCGCCGCTGACGATAATCATCGTCATGCCGAGCGCCCCAATGGCGACAATCACCGTTTGGGTAAAAATAATCTTAAAATTATTATAGGTCAGAAAATATTCTCGGGTTTCCGTTGGGAGAGAGAAAAAAGCAATAACCAGAATGAGCCCGATGAAGGGGCCGCTCTTGGCGAGGATAGTTTTTAAGGTAGCGTGCATAACAATTAAAATGGGTCTGGGGGTAGGGGTCGGTAGCTTAAGGGCGAAAGTGATTACGTGCTGCCAGTGGCCGCGCGCATGATGTCGGTTTCACTCCAGTCGGCGCGGGGGCGGATGGCCGTGAGTTCGCCGCGGCACATGACCCCGATGGTATCGCAGAGACCGAGTAGTTCGGGTAAGTAGGAGCTAACGATCACCACCGCTTTGCCGGCGGCCGCGAGTTCACTCACGAGTTGGTAAATTTGCGCCTTGCTGCCCACATCGATTCCCCGGGTTGGTTCATCGAGCAAAAAGATTTGGGCGGGGTGTTCGAGTAAGCGCGCGAGGGCGACCTTTTGCTGATTGCCGCCGGAAAGTTCGCTGATGGTTTGCGCCGAGTCGCGGCATTTCACCCGTAAAGCATCCACCCAGTGCTGAGCGGCGCGTTGTTGCCGACTTGGCTGAACCCAGCCGCCGCGGCCAAACGTATTCATTTTGGTTAACGTCAAGTTGTCCGCAATGGATTGATTGAGCATCAGGCCCTCCTCTTTACGGTTTTCGCTCAAAAATCCGACGCCCTGTTGCCAACGGTCGCGGGGCGTGGCGGCATGGGCCGGCGCCCCGATCAGACAGACCTCCCCGCGGGTGAGCGCATCGAGGCCAAAAATTGCTCGGAGTAAATCAGTGCGGCCGGCCCCGATGAGACCGGCTAGACCAAAAATTTCTCCCGCGCGCACTTGCAAACTACAGGTAGGTTGGACGGAAGCACCGTGTCCTGAGGAGATATTTCTTTCGGCAAAGCGTGCCAGTACGGCCGTCTTCACGGCGAGTACGACGGCGCCCGGCTGATGCGGTGTGCGCGGATAAAGATCTTTGACCTCGCGGCCGGTCATTAAGGTGACGAGGTGATCAAGGGTGGCGTCTTTCATCGCGCCGGAGCCGACCGTCTCCCCATCTTTTAAAACCGTGTAACGATCCGCGATGCGGCTGCACTCTTCGAGAAAATGGCTAATATAGATAATGCTGACGCCTTGAGCGCGGAGTCGGCTGATGGTCGCGAACAATTTCTCGGTATCCGCTTGGGTCAGGCTGCTCGTCGGTTCGTCCATGATGAGGACTTGCGGTTGCAGTAGTAGCGCCCGGGCGATTTCGATAATCTGTTGTTCGGCGATCGAAAAATCTCCCGCTTTCTGATCGAGCGCGAGGCCGCCATGACCTAATTGTTCCAGGGCGGTTTGGGCGCGGGCGCGGGAAGTTGCCTGATCGACGCAGCCCCAGCGGGTGGATTCGGCTCCGAGGAGAATATTTTCCTGCGCGGTGAGGTGGAGCGCGAGATTGAGCTCTTGATAGATCATCGCGACGCCCTTGAGGCGGGCATCGTGGGGATTTTCAGGCTGATAAGGCTGACTGCTTAGCTCCATCGTGCCGGCATCAGCGGCATGAGCGCCGCTGAGAATTTTCATTAAGGTGCTTTTACCCGCCCCATTTTCCCCAATGAGGGCGTGGACTTCGCCGGGGGCAATCGCGAGCGAAACACTGCGGAGCGCGCGCGTGGCACCGAAGCTTTTCTGGAGGCCGGTAAGGCGCAGCCGGACAGCAGGAGTCATTTCAGATACTTATCGAGTGGCGGATGAACGATGTCCGCCATGGAGGGGTCATCAAAATTAGCGAGGGTCACAAAGCCCACCCCGGTGTCGATCTGGGCCGGCACTTTTTCACCGCGCAGGGCAGCGACGACCGTTTTGACTCCGAGATAACCCATATTGAGGGGATTCTGGACGACGAGACCGTCGATGTGGCCAGACTTGAGTCCGGCGTTGAGCGTTTCGCCGGAGTCGAAACCCACAAATTTTACTTTACCGGCGAGGCCAGCGTCGCGGAGGGCGAGGAGGAGACCGGCGGTGGTGGATTCATTGCAGCCATAAACGCCGGTAACTTCGCGCCCAAAGCGGCTCAAGAGATTTTCGGCGGCGCTCTTGGCGGTATCGCGGGTGGCGCCGGCGTGTTGATCCGTGGAGAGCAGGTGAATAGCGGGGAAATCCTTTTTCATAACCTCCAAAAACCCTTCCTCGCGTTCTTCGGTGCTGGCAGAGCCAACTTGGAGGCGAAGCATGATCACCTTGCCCTTGCCCTCAAGGAGTCGGCCGAGGTTGCGCGCCGCGATGCGGCCGCCCTCGCGGTTATCGGTGGAGACATAGCTCGTAATCGCCTTCGTCAGGAGCGCGGAGTCGATGATGACTACGGGGATTTTGCCGCGCGCTGCAGTCTCGACCGGAGCGACGAGGGCTTTGTTGTCGAGTGGGGCGAGGACGATCCCATCGACGTGGCGGCCGATAAAATTTTCCACGACTTGGATTTGTTGTTCGCGGTCATCTTCTTTCAGCGGGCCTTTCCAGATAATATTTACCGTGATACCTTGGTCGGCCAGCTCGAGTTTGGCCTTTTCCGCGCCGGCGTGGATGGATTTCCAAAATTCATGCGTCGTGCCCTTAGGGATGACGGCGATGGTGTAGGTATCAGCCGCCCAAGCGGCGGCGGTAGAGCAAGCAAGCAGGAGGAGGATTTTATACCAGCAATTCTTCATGGGGAGGGAGGGGCAGGGGTTATAAATAAACCAAAGAGAAATAGCTGAGCGAGTTCCACCTTTTTTGTGGGGGCAGGCCGATCAAATTTGGGCCTGGGGTAAATTGAGTGACTTTATACTGACCGAGGTGCCGGGTTACTCGCTTCTGCTAAATATGCACCTATTGCGATCAGCCGCGCTCGCAGTGGTTGGCTGCGGGTGGCAAAATCACGCTGATGGGTCTCGTATTCGGTCCGACCATCCGGTGTTTCAATGCGGATAGGGGGAAACCCGAGTGGGGCAAGGTCGTAGGGACTGGCGCGCATATCGATTTCGCGGATGTCGCGCGCGAGAGCAAAGCAGTCCGCGATCAGTTCGCTCGGGATAAACGGAGAAAATTTAAAGGCCCATTTATAGAGATCCATATTCGCATGCAGACAGCCCCGCTGTTCAAACGCCGAAGTATCCGCGCGCGTCGGCTGTAATTTATTCAGCGATCGTGCTGGGGTGGTGAAAAAACGGAAGGCATCGTAATGGGAGCAGCAGATCGGTTGCGCCTCGACGAAGCGGGCGAGTTCGTCGGGTGGAAAGCGCAAGGGCCAGGCATTGTGCCGCACTTCGTCAGGGGTCTGCCGGTAGACCATCGCCCACTCGTGGAGGCCGTAGCAGGCAAATTGTGGCGGGCGCTCCGCCGTGAGTCGCAGCAGGTTGACCATCCACATTAAGCTCTCGCGGCGGTGGGGCTCGAGGGCGGCGGCATTGAGGGCCACCCCTCCCTCAACTGCGTGATATTCTGGCCAGCGGAGAAATTCCCGCGCGATTTCACCAGCGAGTACGCAGTGAGGTCCGGGATGCCAGCGCCGCAGCCAGCTAGCGCGAAACCGATAATATTCGAAAAGAAAATCGTAGACGGGATGTTTTTCACCGCGCGCGGTTCGGGCTTGGTGTGGGTCGGTCCACGCTCGCACCCGTTGCTCGTGGAGGGCGCGGCGCTCGCCCCAGTCGGCTTCTTCGAGGACCGAATAACTGGCAGCGGGCGAGTTCACGGCCACGCCACCGTCGTTCGGACAGCGGTAGCCACGTGGAAATCAGCGCTGCGCCCGCCAACTTTAGCTAAGAGAGCGGTGAGGGCCGCGAACCCCGCCGAAAGAAGTGCATAGAGCCACCACATGCGATTAGGATGATAACAAATTAGCGCCCAGCCAGCAGCATCCGCCGCACGCCCTCGATCGGAGTGGTCGTGATGAATTGTAGTTCCACGGGCCAATTAAGTTTACTGGCAAGTGAACGCAGGGCGAAGCTGGCGGGGTCGCTGTTGAGGATGCGGCCACTGACCCCGCAAGGCAGTTTAGTAATCGGTTGCGGGAAAAGTTGGTGAATCACGGCATCAGCTTGGCGCGCGAGATCAGTGAGCGAGTCAGCGAGCACTTGTTGAGCAGGTCCACAATCTTGAGTGGCTAGCGCGATGACCATCGGAGCGAAGGCGGCAATCTGGGCGTTGGCCGCCGGATCGTTATAAAAGAATAGCGAATGATCAGAGGCCGTCGTTAATCCCGTGTGCGCCTGCAAGGCGGTAACGAGCGGTGAATATTTAAGCCCAGTGGCCGGGGGAGAATTTTGCAGTTCCAACATGGCTAAAGCGATCGCGCGGCGGCCGAGATCATAGCCGCTACTCGGGTCGCCCAATTTCCAGCCGAGGCCACCGGCATAGTGAATCGACCCATCGGGGGCGCGGGCGGCAATAAAAGAACCCGTGCCAGCATGGAGGACGAGACCCGGCGCGCCGTGCGTGGCGAGTTCAAGCACTGGCCACGAATCATCGCAGGTCGTGATTATACCGAAGTTGGTCAAAGCATCGGCGGTCTCTCGCCAGAAAACTCGATTCCCTGCCATGCAAAGTAACGTACTCGTGATGGTCAGTGAGGCTTGGCCGGCTTTTGCTTTTAGTAATAGGGCGGCGAGGGCTTCGGTTAAGATTGCCCGCGCAGATGCCGGTCCAACTTGGCTAGGGTTGCAACCTGGCGCAAGGTGCTGGGCGATGATGACCCCTTCCGCATTAAGCAGAATGCACTCGGTCTTAGTGCCACCACCATCGACGCCGATTTTGCAAGGTGTGCTCACTGGGCTGACCAGCGG
>CAIVJE010000205.1 GCA_903906135.1 uncultured Verrucomicrobiota bacterium
AAATTAGCCGAGGGGTTGATGCGGATTTATGGCATCTTGGCGCTCAGTCCAAGTAGTGTCTGGCGCAGTTCGCATAACCATCATCACAATCATAATTCTAAGCTGCGGGGCTCACACATTGGATCGTATCCAATTATGACCACGGCGCAGTATAAGAAAAGTTCCCGCACTAAGCGCTTCGGCTATTTGTTTATCCGTCATCCGCTGACGATCATGTTTGGTTATCTTTTCATGTTTTTTTATGGAATGTGCATCAAACCGTTTATCAATCATCCCCTGAAGCATTTCGACTGCTTCTTGGCCATGGTGGTCCATTTTTCTATCAGCGCCGTGTTCCTGATTTTTGGCGGCTGGCAGATGCTAGTGCTTACTCAGATCGTGCCTCATTTCGTAATGCACGGCATCGGCGCTTATTTCTTTTACGCCCAGCATAATTTCCCTGGGGTCTCATTTAGCGACAAAGATGGTTGGACCTATGAGAAAGCGGCGCTGGAATCATCGAGCATGATGTACACCGGTCGGATCCTAGCCTGGTTTACGGCTAATATTGGTTACCATCACATTCATCATTTGAATTCCCGCATTCCTTTTTACCGCTTGCCGGAGGTGCTGAAGGCGATCCCAGAATTACAATCCCCGAAGACGACCTCCTTGTGGCCGACGGACATTATTCGCTGTTTGCGTCTAAAGGTTTGGGATGTTGAAGCCCAAAAAATGGTCGGTGTGCGCGGCTTATAAGCCTGTTTTCCTCAGCCATGAATTTCACGGCTGCGCAGATTGCGACTCAGGTTCAAGGTGAGGTAATCGGCGATGGCTCGATTATCTTGTCGGGTTTAGCGGCGGCGGCCGGGGCTAAGGTTGGCGAGATAACTTTTGCCGAAAAGGATAGTTATTTCGCAGCCGCGGAAGCGAGTGCGGCTTCTGCCATCTTGGTGGCGGGGGCTTTTACTTCTACGACCAAAGTAATCATTCGAGTGCGCAATGCCCGCGTCGCGGCTGCGCAAGTGCTCGAGCTTTTTTTCCCAGTGGCTCAATACGCCCCGGCGATTCATCCCAGTGCTAGTGTTGACCCTACGGCTAAAATCGATCCTACCGCGCATATCGGACCTAATTGTGTCATTGGCGCGGGCACTATCATTGGGGCGCGCGTGGTGTTGATTGGCGGTAATCATTTGGGGGTGGATTGCCGCCTCGGTGAGGACACACGCTTATATCCACACGTGGTGCTGTATGCCGGTACGCAACTGGGCCGGCGGGTGGCGATTCATGCTGGCACGGTGATTGGGGCGGATGGCTATGGTTATGTTTTCGATCAAGGTCGCCATGTGAAAATCCCCCAAGTCGGGAACGTGATCATTCACGATGATGTGGAGATTGGCGCTAATTGTACCATAGACCGGGCGGCACTTAGCTCCACGATTATTGGCGAGGGCTGCAAATTAGATAATCTCGTGCACCTCGGGCATAATGTTATTTTCGGAAAACATTGTTTGGTCATGGGGCAATGCGGAATTGCGGGGAGCACCCAATTCGGTGATTATTGCGTCATTGCTTCACAAACTGGGGTGGCCGGACATCTTAAAATCGGTCGCCAAGTCACCGTCGGTGGAAAATCTGGGGTGACGCGGGATGTCGCTGACGGCGAAACGGTGATGGGTTTTCCTGCCGTGCCCGATCAACAGGCCAAGCGGCAGTGGATTGGTATTCAGAAATTGCCGGATATGATCTTGCGCATGCGCGAATTGGAAAAGCAAGTAGCCGCGCTTGCTGCTCGTCTTAGGTGACGGGTAGAATATTTACACGCGTCAGCGCTCCGCGCTGATTTAAGGGTGCAGTTGAGGTTTAAGTCTGAGATGGCAGTTCCGTTTGCCTTCGTAATTCAACTTAAACTTAGAACCGCCACGAGCGCGGCAAGCCTGCTAGCGGCGGGCTTAGTTAAGTGAGAATCGCTTTAACTACTTCGCCGTGAACGTCGGTAAGGCGATATTGGCGCCCTTGGAATTTGAAAGTGAGGCGAGTGTGGTCGATGCCCAAACAGTGGAGGATCGTGGCCTGCAGGTCGTGAACATGCACGGGATTAGCGACGACGTTGAAACCGAAATCATCGGTGGTGCCATGCGTAATACCGCCCTTGATGCCGCCGCCAGCCATCCAAATTGAGAAAGCCTTGCCGTGGTGGTCACGACCATAGCGTTCGCGATTAGCTTCACCTTGAGCGTAGGGGGTGCGGCCAAATTCTCCGCCCCAAATTACTAGAGTTTCGTCAAGCAGACCGCGTTGTTTAAGATCTTTAATGAGGGCGGCACTTGCTTGGTCCACGTCGAGGGCGAGGCGCGGGAGGTGTTCGTGTAGCCCGCCGTGATGGTCCCAGTCGCGGTGGTAAAGTTGGATGAAGCGCACGCCGCGCTCCGCTAGGCGGCGGGCGAGGAGACAGTTACGCGCAAAAGAACCGGGCTCTTTTACATCGGCACCGTAGCTTTCGAGGGTGGCGTTAGTCTCGCCAGTAAGGTCCATGAGTTCCGGCACACTGCTTTGCATCCGGTAGGCCATCTCAAATTGGCTGATGCGAGTTTCAATTTCCGGATCGCCACTTTGGCTGAGTTGTTGGCGGTTGAGATCAGCGATCCCGTCTAGCATAAGACGGCGGCGCTCGCGCGTGAGGCCGGGCGGATCATTGAGGTACAGCACGGGTTCGCCCGCCGCGCGAAATTGCACGCCCTGATGTTGACTCGGGAGGAAGCCACTGCCCCAGAGGCGCGCAAGCAAACCCTGACCGGAGCGAGCTTTGTTGATCGAGATGAGCACAACAAAGGCTGGAAGGTTTTCACTGAGGCGGCCGAGGCCGTAGTCGGCCCAAGCGCCCATGCTGGGGCGGCCGGGAAGTTGACTGCCACTTTGGAAAAAGGTGATCGCCGGATCATGGTTAATTGCTTCCGTGTGCAACGATCGGATCACGCAGATTTCATCCGCGATACTACGGGTATGGGGCAGCAAATCGCTGATGACTGTGCCGCTTTTGCCGCCCGGCTTAAAATCAAATTTACTGGGTTGAACGGCAAAACGCGCCTGGGACGCGACCATCCCCGTGATGCGTTGACCGCGGCGGATTGAATCAGGGAGATCTTCGTTGAAGCGTTGACGGAGGAGGGGTTTGTCGTCGAATAAGTCGAGGTGTGAAGGCCCTCCTGACTGAAAAAGACAAATAACCCGCTTAGCCTTAGGTGCGAAGTGGGGCAGGCCAGGGAGGCCTCCAAATTTAGGCGTGGGGGTGTAGAGGGGACTGCCGGCCGCGAAAGCGCTGGGGTTGAGCAACTGCGAAAGCGCGGCGGTGCCCAAGCCGAGTCCTGATTTGATTAAGAAATCACGCCGGGAATAAAGTTTCTGATAATTATGGCAGGACATCGCGTTTAATTTTTGGTGATCGTTTCATCCAAACTGAGAATCATGCTGGCTACGGCCGTGGCCGCGGCGAGTTCCGCGGGGGGCAGCAGTGGATCCATGGGGGAGGCCCCGACTTTAACAAAAGCGTAGGCATCAGATCCGTGGGCCGTGAATTCCGCGCGGAGGCGGGCGAGCGTGGCGGCGAGCACGCGCGTCTCGGTGGGCCGTGGGCGGCGACCGGTGGCGAGTCGAAAAGCGAAAGCCACGCGGGCGGCATCATCTTGGCCGCCTTCATGCAATAGGCGGGTACCGAGTTGGCGGGCGGCCTCAAGGTAGCCTGGTTCATTCCAGAGGGTGAGCGCCTGCAGCGGCGTGTTGGTCCGAGCCCGACGCACCGTACAGTATTCACGATCAGGTGAATCAAAGGTGGTCATGGCAGGATGAGGGACGGTGCGCTTCCAGAACGTATAGAGGCTGCGGCGGTGAAGTTCTTCTCCGGTACTCACGCCCCACGTGGTGCTGGGATAGGGGGCATCGACGACGATCCCTGCATAAAGTTTTTCGGGTTGATACGGGTAGACACTAGGGCCGCCCAGATGCGGAGAAAGAAGACCGGAGACGGCCAAGGCTTGATCGCGGATAAGCTCAGCTGGCAGTCGCACGCGAGGGCCGTGGGCGAGCAAACGATTCTCGGGGTCACGAGCCGTAAGTTCGGGCGTGGTCGCGCTCGATTGGCGATAAGTGGAGGAAAGCACGAGCGTTTTGAAAAGTGCCTTCACATCCCAACCGCCATCGATGAAATCGCGCGCGAGCCAGTCGAGTAATTCGGGGTGGCTGGGCCATTCACTTTGAGAGCCAAAGTCCTCGAGGGTTTTCACTATGCCCGTGCCAAAAAGTTGCGCCCAGAAGCGATTCACCACCACGCGGGCCGTCAGTGGATGATTTGGTTGAGTGAGCCATTGCGCCAAGCCCAAGCGATTGTGCGGCGCACCGGTGGGCCAAGGCGCAATCAGCGTTTCGGGCACGCCAGCGGTCACGGGTTCACCGGGTGCATCGTAGTTGCCGCGCTTGAGTACAAAGGCGGGCCGCGGCTGCGAAAGTTCCTGCATGACCATCGCGGTCGGCAAGCTCCGTTGGAGTGCTAGATAGGAAGTCCACTCACGGTCTCGCTCCGGAGAAATAATCAAGGCGTTCGTTAGCCATGTGCGTTCGAGGTCGGTAGCGGTTGCGGGTAAGGTTTCGATCTGCGCCAGAGCTCGCGGGAGGGCACGTGTGGCAAAGCGGGCGCTAATAATATTCGTTTCGAGCGCGCGGGGAAAGGCGACCAGATCGGCAAAGGCGCCCCGCCAACGTTGATTACTCTTGGCGTTATCTGCTCCGATAAGGAAATCTGCTTTGGGTTGATCAGAAACTGCCCCATCGTAGAGCGTGCGCGTGCGAAGTTCTTGACCATCAAGAAAGACGCGCAAGTTAGCCGCTTGTCTTCCCCCGTTATAAACAATCGCTACATGACGCCAATCTCCCGGACGAATGGCGGCCCCTGCCGTGCGCAGAATGAGCGCATAAACCGGCAAGCGGTCGCTAAAGGTAATTTCAATTTCACCATCAATCAGGCGAATTTCGCGACCTTTGCCGTACTGGGAATCGAAGGGGGAGCCGAGGTGGTTGACGTTGGAAAATAGCGCGACATCGCGCGGATTGTCGGGGGCAGGTTTTAGCCAAAAAGCTAAGGTCAAACCTGACTTCGCGCTGAAATCAAGCAATGTGCCGGGCAGAATGGGCGCCGGCTTTTCGGGATCAGGGGACCATCCGTTCGCCAGGTCGGCATTTGTTGGGGTGGGGGTGATTTTAGGTAAAAGCTCTAGCCCAAGGTTGGCCTCCGTCAGATTCGTGGCAGCTGAGATCAGCGCATGAATACGGGCAGCGCTCTCGGGGGTCCACTGCCACGCTTGTCGAGCGACGGCAAGGGTCGCATCGAGATTTGCCAGATTTTTCTGGTGAGCACTCAGCACAACTTGTTGTTCCCGCGTGGGCGCGGGAATCATGGGGACAGCGTTGGCGACGCGACCGTCTTCGCCGTGTTCGGGAACGTTATTAAAAAAAGCGGTTAACTGGTAAAAATCTTTTTGGCGGATCGGATCAAATTTATGATCGTGGCATTTAGCACATTCCATGGTGAGACCCAGCCAAGCGGTACTGAGAGTGCGCACGCGATCAGCTACATACTCTAGGCGATATTCTTCATCGATAATACCACCTTCTGAATTGATCACATGGTTACGGGCGAAACCGGTCGCAATCCGCTGTTCCAAGGTCGGGTGCGGCAGGAGATCACCGGCGATTTGCTCGGTAATGAAGCGGTCGTAGGGCAGGTTGGTGTTAAAAGCCTCGATAACCCAATCACGCCAGCGCCACATGGTGCGGGAGGAATCATTATTGAAGCCGTGCGTATCGGCGTAGCGGGCGGCATCGAGCCACTCGATCGCTTGACGTTCGCCAAAATGAGGTGAGGCGAGTAGGCGATCAACCGCTGCGCGATACGCTTTTTCACCGTGGCGTTTGACCTCGGTGATAAAAGTATCGAGCTCGCTCGGGGTGGGCGGGAGGCCAATCAGATCAAAACTAGCCCGCCGTAACCAAGTTTCAGACGCCGCGGGACGCGCGGGGGAGAGATTTTCTTTTTCTAATCGGGCAAGTACGAAATTATCGATCGGGTTATGGGTCCAGTGGGTTGCCGTGACCAGCGGGGGCAGCGGCCTTTGCGGAGGAATGAAGGCCCAGTGTTTTTCATAAGTAGCGCCCTCGGCGATCCAGCGACGCAGCAAGGCCGTCTGTTCTGGCGTGACATGTTTGTTCGAGCTCGGTGGCGGCATCTGCTCTTCTTCGTTTTTAGAGAGCAGGCGAAATATGAGTTCACTGTCGTCGGGTTTACCGGGAGAGATTACCGTATAACCATCGCGATCAGCGGTGGCATTATCGCGATCATCGAGGCGCAGTTTAGCTTCGCGGTGATTCGGGTCCTGCCCGTGGCAGTGGAAGCAATTTTCCGAAAGGATCGGCCTGATATCGCGATTAAATTCAAGCTTATGGGGCGCGCTGGCGTCAGCTGGACTGCTCGCGAATAAGAGCACGCTGGCTCCGCTCAGGAGGGAAATTAAACGAGATAGCATTACCGGAAGCTGAATTTCGTCGGTCCGGTGACGTGGTCTAAACGGATTCACCGGATGAGACTTTCTTCACAAAGCAGGCTTTGAGGGCCATCGGGCTCCCTTCGATTCTGCAGGCGATTTCATGATCACCGTCCTGTAGCCGGATATTTTTTGCTTTGGTGCCTGCTTTGAGCACTTGGGAGCCACTCCCTAATTTTAAATCTTTGATTAAGGCCACCGTATCGCCCTCGGTCAGGGGCGTGCCATTGGCGTCTTTAATAATCCGTGCCACCTCAGCGGGCACCTCTTTGGGCCATTCGTGACCACAGGTAGCGCATTCCCAGTGCGCGGAATGGCTAATGACATCCTCTAAAGTGCAGGCAGGGCAGGACGGATTTTGCATCGCTAAAATTGGCGGATTTTAGTTGTCAGGCGCAAGCTGCTTTGCAGATAGATTCGCTCTTTTTCACTCAAGTAAATCGGTCAAATTTCGAGCGCGCCACTCTCCATCGAGATGATTAATTTCTCTCTGATTACGGCAGGATAATCACCTCGCTGTTGAATGATCGCCGACGATCTTTGGGCTCGTCTCGCGCCGATCCAGCTTACTTCATAGGCTGATATTCGCTCAGATTATTTTTTTAGCTACCCTCCTATGGTTTGGCCTCAAATTTATGCTCCGCTCGGCGGAGTTGGTTTATCCGCACTCGTGGCCGCACTGCCGGTCGTGACATTACTAGGCTTGTTGGCTTTCTGGCATGTCGCCGCTCATCGTGCTGCCATCGCGAGCCTAATCGTCGCGGCCATCATTGCGATTTTTGTTTATGGCATGCCCGCTTCGTTAGCCTTTGCCGCGATGGGGTACGGCGCAGCCTTTGGCCTTTTCCCGATCGGCTGGATCGTACTTAACGCTATTTTCCTTTATAATCTGTCGGTGGAGACTGGTGGGTTTTTAGTCCTGCAACGCCAAGTTGCGGGGGTTTCTAGCGATCGTCGGATCCAAGCGCTGCTGATCGCGTTTAGCTTTGGGGCTTTCATTGAAGGCGCGGCGGGCTTTGGTGCGCCGGTGGCGATTAGTGGGGCCCTATTAATTGGCTTGGGGTTTCGTCCCCTGGAGGCGGCTAAACTCGCTTTGATTGGCAACACCGCGCCGGTGGCGTTTGGGGCGCTGGGCACGCCTTTGCTTACCTTGGCCAAGATTACTGAGTTGGACGTTAATGCGCTGAGCGCAATGGTGGGCCGCCAACTTCCTTTCTTTTCGCTCCTCGTTCCGTTCTGGCTGGTGGCCGCGCAGGTCGGTTGGCGTGGCATGAAAGCGGTGTGGCCGGCTTGTCTGGTCACTGGGGCAAGCTTCGGTCTCACGCAATTTTTAGTGAGTAATTATATTGGGCCTATGTTGGTGGATATCATCGCGGCCATCGTCTCGCTCGCGGCGTTGACCGGCTTGATGCAATTCTGGCAACCAGTACCGTTGCCGAATACACCCGCACTCTCCGCGGCCGCTCCGGTAACTTCGCCCGTGGGCGTGGTGTGGCGCGCCTGGCTACCGTGGTTACTGCTGTGCGCTTTGGTTTTTCTTTGGGGTCTGCCATTCGTTAAAAATTTCCTCAATCAGCTTTTTTCTCCGGCCTATGCGGTTCCGTGGTTACATTTAGCGGTGCAAAAAATGCCACCGCTCGCGCCTCGTCCAGAGCTCGAATCCGCTTTGTTTGTGGTGAACTTCCTCTCCGCTACCGGGACCGCTTTATTGCTCGCGGGAGTTTTAGCGGGCTGGCTACTGGGCTTAGGTCCAAGACAACTGCTGTCGCTTTACGGCCGAACATTTTGGAAAGTTCGCTTATCTTTGCTGACAATCGCGCTCATGCTGGCCCTTGGTTTTACGACGCGCTATAGTGGGACCGATACAACGATGGGATTGGCGCTCGCGGGCACGGGGGTTTTCTTCCCTTTTTTCTCTCCCCTCATCGGCTGGCTCGGGGTGGCCCTGACGGGGAGCGATACTTCCTCAAACGTTCTCTTTGGTAATTTGCAAAAAGTGACGGCCCAACAACTAGGGCTCTCACCGATCCTAATGGCGGCCGCGAATAGTTCGGGCGGGGTGATGGGTAAAATGATCGATGCGCAAAGCATCGTCGTGGCGAGTGTCGCGACCGGTGGTTATCCTGATAGCCCAGATGCGGGCACCGTGCTGCGCTCCGTTTTTTGGCACAGCGTTGGCCTTGCCGTGCTGGTCGGCTTGCTCGTCTTTCTGCAGGCTTACGTGTGGACTGGGATGATCCCAGGTCATTGAGGTCAGTGCTATTGGTACGCGTCGCGCAAGATTTGCATGGTGTGCCGCACCCGAATGGGCGAACCAAGTTGGCGAAGGTGGGCGTCGAGTTGCGTCAGGCAGCCGATGTTGCCGGAGGCCAATACTTCGGCGCCGGTGGCGATAATGGCCCGAGCTTTTTGCGCACCGAGCCCAGCAGCTATAGCCGGTTGATCCAGATTATAGGTGCCGGCGCTGCCGCAACAAAGATGCGCATCAGGGAGCTCGAGCAGCTCGATGCCGGGAATGCTGGCGAGCAACGCCCGCGGTTCGGCGCGTACCCCCTGGGCATTGGCGAGGTGGCAGGCGTCGTGGTAGGCGACGCGGAGCTTTTTGGGCGAGGAGCCGGTTGGCTGACGCCAGCCGAGCTTGGCGAGAAATAAACTAACGTCTTGGACGCGATGACGAAAAGCTTCGGCGCGGGCTTCATCGGGTGTGCCACTTAAAATTAAGTGGTATTCATGCATGGCCGAGCCGCAGCCCGCCGCATTGGTGAGGATGGCGTCAACCTCAGCAGGAAAAGCCGCGAGATTGCGCCGCGCAAAAGCCTGCGCCGCCTTACGGTCGCCGGTGTGCCAGGCTAAGCCACCGCAGCAACCTTGCTCACGTGGGACCACTACTTCGACTCCCTGCTGCGTCAGGACCGCAATTGTCGCGGTATTAATATCGGGGGCGAGGACCTGTTGCGCGCAGCCTGTGAGCAACGCGACGCGGGCGCGGCGCGGGCCGATCGCGGGCGTTACCTCAAGCCAGGATTTGGCGGGTGGCAAGGTGGCGGGGATCAAATCTAACATGGCCCGCAGCGCGCGGGGCAGGAGGGGACGGATAAAACTAAAAGCCCGGCCAGTGATGGCGGCCGCCCGAAATCGAGTGGGATAAGGAATGGTTTGCGCTGTGAGCCAGCGACGGAGTTTTTCTATAAATGGGCGTTTAAATTTAGCTTGGGCCTCAGCGCGAAACGGACTGATGAGATCGCGATAGGGAACCCCGCTGGGGCAAGCGGGTTCGCAAGCGAGACAACCGAGGCAGCGATCGACGTGCGGTTGGGCGGCTACCCAGGGCAGCGTGCCTTCTAAAACTTCTTTCATCAGAACGATCCGGCCGCGCGGCGAGTCCATCTCTTGGCCGAGCGCCCCATAGGTCGGACACGCTGCTAGGCAAAAACCGCAATGCACGCAGGCGTCAACCGCCTGAGCCATGGGGGCTCCAAGCGAACCATGCGCGGAAGAATTTATTTTATGCAGCATTTTAGTGGTCCAGGGGGAAGCGGTTTTCCGGATCCAGCGCTGCTTTCACCGCCGTAAAAATAGCTGGGCGCGGTAAAACTGCTCGTGACCAGAGCGGACCTACTCCGCGGAGCATGAGCGCCGGCAGACCCAGACTCGTGGGCTCGACGCCAGTGGGCAGGGCGACCAAAGCCAAATTGCCGCCTGCACTAATGTGCGCTCGTCCGCCGTACTGCCGGGTGGCGGTGAGCAGAGCGGGAATTTGCGCGGGGGTGATGGCTAATTTTAACAACGAGTGGCTGGCCTCCGCCCAGCTGAATTCAGCGAGCTCGTGCCAAATTTGCCTAGCGCCAATTTCCGTCAGGATTTCGCCGGGCCAGCGCGTGAAAATTTCTTGAGCGATCGTTGCCAGCGATTCGGCCGGACCAGCTAAACGCACGAGTACGGCATCACCGTTCGGATTAATATCGACGGCTTCGGCCTCCCATCGACTGCGACCGACGGTGGTAAGTATATCCACGGCGGCGATGGTTGTCGCAACTGGCAGGCGGAGCGTGAGCGCACGGGCAGGGCGTGGGAAAACTTTGAGCGTTAATTCAGTGAGTACCCCGTAGCGACCGAGGCTGCCGACAAAGAATTTAGGCAGATCAAAGCCCGCCGCATTTTTAACGACCTTGCCGCCCAGGCGGAGGGTGCGTCCGGCGCCATCGATAAATTGCACCCCCAAAATAAAATCACGCAGGCCGCCGTAGCGAAAACGTCCAGGTCCGCTCAGTCCCGCCGCCACCGTGCCACCCAGCGTGGCGCCGCTGGCCACGAGCGGCGGATCGAAGGGCAGATACTGGCCTTTCTCCGCGAGAGTGGCCGCGAGATCACTGAGCCGAGTGCCGGCGCGAGCGGTAAAAGTATATTCATCAGGTTCGTATTCGACGATGCCACTGAGTTTGAGGGTAGATAAACGAACCACCTCATCGTT
>CAIVJE010000206.1 GCA_903906135.1 uncultured Verrucomicrobiota bacterium
ATGTGTGAGCCCCGCAGCTTAGAATTATGATTGTGATGATGGTTATGCGAACTGCGCCAGACACTACTTGGACTGAGCGCCAAGATGCCATAAATCCGCATCAACCCCTCGGCTAATTTTGATCGCGGCAAGATCGCGTGATGCTGCTGATCGTGATAAATAACAAAAAAACGAGTCATGAGCAGACCGGCAACCAGACTGCAGACAAGCTGACACCCGAGGTTAAGATTCCAGACGGTTCCCGCCAAAGCAGCGAGAATCAGTAACGCCGTAGACAGAATGACCCACCAACTGCGCACGAAACTATCGTGCGCAAATGGCTTTGTCGCCAAGATGAGTTCAATACCTTCTTTTGTTTGGGGTTCGGCGTGATCGTGATCGCTCATATACGGACTAACTAAGTGTGCAAATATCACATTCCTGCAAGAAATTTGTCAGAGTATTCTTTTCTCAACTAATGTGTTAACCGTATCGCCGCCGCGGCCTTACGTGATCTTCTAAACCGCGCTAGGGTTATTAAAAAACATCATCGCAGCCAGCCGATGAGCTAATTTACAGAAACGGCGCATACCGATTTAAGGCCAAAACTTGCTGAAAAAACCAGCCCCGGCCTGAGTCTCAGGGCCTCATCGTGCTTTATCTGCCAATGATTTAAAAAGCTTTAGCGGATTCCAGATACCAAGAAAAACAAACGGCGCGATCCAAGTGGGTAGCGCGAGTATCCAAGATAAACTACCCGCATTAAAAAAGCGGTGATCGCCGCTCCATTTGTCCCAGCCAGCATCGATAAGCATAAATAGAGTCCCGCCCAGCATACGATCAGGAAGCGGCGGAAGACATCTTTCATCTCCACGAAAGAAATACCCACCCCAACGACGAGCCAACTCGCCGAACAGTCCACGTCGATGTCCCGCCTTTAACCCACCGAAGTCGGCGCACGTCGCGGGGTGCGTATATGACAGTTCTCAGCTGTTCGCGGTTCTGTCTGCCGCGCACGTACTCGCTGGGGAGCTCCACCCGTCCCCTGCGGCGGATGGGTACCGTGCTCGCTAACCCCGTGGTTCCAATGCCCAACCGGATCATTGCGGTGCGCAGCGGAGCGACGTTCATTGACGGTATCGCGCAGGGTTTCAGAAGGCGGTGAGACTAAACTGAGCCCAACTTGGCTGAATTTGGTTTTCATAATTACTCCTGGTTGAGGGACGCTGTACTGTCGCACATTTCCACTGAGACTGCGCCGCATTTCTTGTCCATTCCCCGCGCATGGCTTGCCCACTAAAATAAATAATGCGGGTTCCGCGGTTGCTGGCTCGAACACGTCGGCCAGCAATCAGCCGAAGTTGGCCCGCGGTCGATAGACGCTAGGGCTGAGACCGTGGGCTTAACGCCGAGGACTGACTCTAGCGTTTGAGGGATGCGCAAAACCGCGTCAACCGCTCGACGCCCTTGCGAAGAATATCGTCAGAAGTCGCATAGCTCAGCCGCAGGTAACCTTCCGCACCGAAGGCCGAGCCAGGAACCGCCGCCACCTTCTCCTGCTCCAATAGGCGGGCGCAAAAATCAGCATCCTTCAGACCGAAGCTGGAAATATTAGGGAATAGATAAAACGCCCCACCCGCCAGTAAACAGCTCACCCCGGGGATGCGATTGAGCTCAGCGTGGAGGTAGCGGCGGCGGCGATCAAAAGCCGTTTTCATTTCGCCGAGAGCCGCCACCGCCTGCGCCTTCTCCTTGAGCGCGGCGAGCGCTCCATATTGGGCGAAGGTCGTCGCATTGGATGACATCTGGCTCTGCAACTCGGAGCAGGCTTTGGCGATGGGCAGCGGTGCCACCAGCGTCCCGAGACGCCAGCCGGTCATGGCATAAGTTTTAGAGAACCCCGCGACGGTGATCGTGCGCTCCGCCACGGCGGTGCTCAGCGTCGCAAAATTTACGGGCTCATGACCGTCATAGATTAAATGCTCATACATTTCGTCCGCGAGCACGTAGAGATTATGCCGCACCGCAACTTCTGCCAACGCGCTGAGTTCAGCCCGCGAATAAATTGCGCCGGTCGGATTCGAGGGAGAATTGAGGATCAATAGCTTGGTCCGAGGCGTGATGGCTGCTTCCAACAAAGCGGGCGTTAATTTAAATCCAGCGCGATCATCACAGAGCACGAATTTGGGCGTCGCCCCAGCGAGCTTAATCATCTCGGGATAGCTCACCCAGTAAGGGGCGGGAACAATCGCCTCATCACCCGGACTGCAGGTCGCCAAAACCGCCAGATAACAGGAATATTTTCCACCCGGCGACACGACGACTTGGCCGGATGTTATTTTGTAGCCATATTCCGTCAAATAACGATCAGCGATGGCCTGGCGCAGCGGCTCGATTCCTGGCGTCGGTGCATACTTGGTCTTGCCGGATTGTAGCGCCGCTATGGCCGCATCTTTAATGAATTGCGGCGTATCAAAATCAGGTTCCCCCGCGGCGAAGCTGCAGACGTCCTCGCCCGCGGCCTGTAAGGCCTTAGCCTTGGCATCAATTGCCAGGGTCGGCGACGGCGAAATATTTTTAGCCCAAATAGACAACGGTAACGGCGTACTCATAACTTAAGAAATAACTAAGCCACGTTTCCGAACGCAAGCCAACCCTTGCCCGCGAGGATGTCATAGCGGCCCTCGCGGCGTCCCGACCGCTTGACGGAGCCGACGTCAACCCTTGCGCCGGGTTTTAGACGCTGGTTTACGCCGTGCGGTTTGACGCTTAGCGAGCACGGGAGCTTCTAAGTTCGGAAGATAAGCCTCTACCGCGGCCCGCACCAGATGGCTGATACTCGTGTGCTTAGTCCGCGCGAGCTTCTTTAAATTTTTACGAATTTCTAACGGCAGGCGCACCGAAATCTGCAACTGGGGTGCGTGCATCACGATCACTGTCTCAAAATCATAATGCTCCAGAGCCGTGCGGATAATTGCACTCACCGAAGCCGCCTTGCCCTCACGAACCGGCTCATGCAGACGATCCAGGAAATCCACTTCTAAAACCAACGGGAAAGGGCGATTAGTTTTCGTGGTCATAGCCTCAGAGTGGCTGACGCTGCTCGGCCGGCACGACCGGCGCGGGCTTCGCCAAGTCGGTTGGCATGAAAATACTGACAGGCAACGTTACAGCCAATGCCGCCGCGGTAATCGTCAGGCGGGTTTTAGCTCGGGTCAGATGATTGCGGAGATCGATTGATTTAGGCAGCCATTGTTCGCCAATTTTTTTTAAATTAAGAATGGTAATTGTCTTGGTGATCGCGCCCTTGGTGCCGAGCAGTTCCGCCTGCATGAAGGCTTGAAACTCCGTATCGAGCAGCACGCGAACACCCGTTAAATTCATTGGCGGAGTACTCTCATCAGTCGGCGGATACAGCAGAAAGCTATGAGCCGGACGTCCACGTACCTTCGCCACCCCTTCATAAATAAAATCGGTCCAATAAAGAAAAGGCATCTGCAAATCAAAGGGGGTCAGGTCGGAACCGGCGATGGCTTGCAAGGATTCGTTGGAGGTTAGTGCGGTCGGTTCACCCGCGCCCCCCAACCACTGCCACGTGGCTGCATGCGGTCCGCTTTGTAACAACCAGCGTTGTTCACCCGCGGCAGCGGGCAGCGTCAAACGTGAGATGGGGCCGAGGGCATTGCGGCCGCCATGCAATTCGCCGATGATCGTCCGGTCAGCTCCTTCCCGCGGCATGACGCGCAACTCAAATGCTAACCAGTAATAGCCACTGATGCCGGCTTGATGAAACGTCTGGAGGATGCGCGCGCCCTCCCTTTGATCCGGTCGGCTACCCGAAATGAATTGCGCTGGGGGACGAAAAGCCTCGAGCGGCGCAGCGAGCCCCAGCCGACTGCTGCCGAGCAGCACCAAAAAGAAAGCCCGGTATAAAACCGGGCTTAAATAAAACTTAAGGCTTGGGGGAGGCACCCGGCACCGGAGTTACAGATTTCGCTGGCACGGGTGCGCTGGTCGCAGCCGGAGCACTCATAACCTGGGGGAGCTTACTATCAACTGCCACCAGATGCTTCGCTTGATAAATATGGGCCAAATAAAGGGTGAAGCTTACTAAGAAAAAAATGATCGCTGCTTTAATGGTAGCCCCACTGAGCACGTTACCGGTTTCAGCACCGAAGGTTGACTCCATGCTGCCGCCGCCCATGGCCGAGCCCATCCCGCCGTCAGTTTTGGCGCGCTGCATGAGAACAACGAGCACCAAGAACAGTGAAGTGATGATCAGAACAAAAGTTAAAATACCGATTAGCAGACTCATAAAGGGGCAAAAAAACGTAGTCCGAGGGGCTTTGTCAACCAAAGTTCTGGCCGGAGCCGAGGGACGCCTGGAGCGCTCGCCAGCTTCATATCGTAGCAGGAATTTGCCAATCGCCCCAAATTAGCCACAATAGTCTTAGCGTTACTAGATCGATCCACCATCATGCAACCCACTGCGCACTTTAGATTCGGCCTCGCCTTAGCCTTGGCCACCACTGCGCTCAGCGGGGCGACGCTGCCTGCGACTGCTAGTACTCCAGCCATTCAGACGGCTGATCTCCAAGTAGCGATCGATGTGCCCCCCACGTGGCGCCCTTTTCTTGACGATGATATCGCCGAAGCCCTCGCAGGACGCTTGATCAGCCTATTCCAAAAACGGGGTTATCCGGGGCGTATGGTGCAACTCAAAGCTGGCACCACGGCCACGAACGGCGTACCCCAAATTACCATTCGCCTCGTCGAATGGCGGATCGGACGCAGCGGCCAAGCCGATTGTACTTTCAGTGCCAGCATCCGCAGTGCAGCCGGCGAAAAAGACCTAGGCCTAATAAGCAGTAGCGCAATTTTTTGGCCTCACGCCAGCGGACACTGGGGCCTCAATCGATCCTATGATACCGCCAGTGCTTTAGAAGATGCGGCTGAATTGGCGATGCGGGATTTGTACGGTCGGTTAGTTAAGACCGGCTTTATTCCGAGCTTAGCCCCTAAAAAATAAGCGCGGGCACGACGCTTACAAGCGCACGCCCATTTTTTCGAGTACGCGGGACAGATCATCATTCCCCTGATATTCGATCATGATGCGCCCACGTTTCGGCGAATGCTTGAGCGTTGTCCGCGCGCCCAAATGCGAAGTTATTTTCTTCTCGATATCAGACAACGCCGTAGCCGTCGCGGCCGGCATCTTTCGCTTTTTCCCCGACCCACCACCGTGAGATTGGACTAATTCTTCCAGTGCCCGAACGCTCAAACCTTGCTCTAAGGTGCGGCGGCCAAGCGCGACTCTTTCGCGAGAATTCTCAACGCCCAGCAACACTTTCGCATGGCCGACACTGAGTAAGCCTTTGCTGATATACCCTTGCAGTTCAGTTTCTAACGCAAGTAGCCGCAGTGAATTAGCGACTGAAGCCCGGCCCTTGCCCACGCGTTGCGCCGCGGCATCTTGGGTTAAATCAAAATCTCGAATCAAACTGGCATAACCGTGAGCTTCCTCCAGCGCATTCAAATCAGCGCGCTGTAAATTTTCGATCAGCGCCAATGAGGCCGAAGAGGCATCGCTGGAAGTCATCACCCGCGCCGGAATGGTTTTAATTTTTAGCTGCTGAAAAGCCCGCCAACGGCGCTCCCCAGCGATGAGCTGGAACTTATCACCGACCGACCGCACCACGATCGGCTGCAACAAACCCTCCGCACGGATACTCTCGACTAATTCGGCCAGTGCTTCCGGTAAAAATTCTTTGCGGGGCTGATAGGGATTAGGCTCTACGAGATGAACGGCCAGTTCACGATAGCCGGGGAGACCATCAGCTACCGCTGTGGGCGCGACTGGGAGAACGCTGACCGGAGTCGGCGATGATTTAGGTGTAGTGGTCCCACTCGTGATAAGTGAACCCAAACCGCGGCCGAGTCGTGATTTTGGAATAGCCATAATTATTTTCCCTGAGGAATAAAAAGTGTTTGCCCAATGCGAATCCGCGTATCGTCCGCAATTTTATTGGCGTTGCGCACATCGCTGAGCTTCGCCCCATTTTTCTTCGCAATACCAGAAAGAGTGTCACCCGCCTGAACCGTATAGTTAATGCCCTCCTTAGGGAATTCATCCGAAAAGGACGTTTGCAGGGCGGGACGCGTCGCCTGATTTTTGGCCAAAGCATCGATCGCCGCTTGGGTCTGCCGAGCGAGGCGCTCCATTTGCGCGCTCACGTGATTGAGCGTGTCGCGTTTTTGCTCAGCGAGGCCGGCTTGCAGCGTGCGATTGATATCCGCTACCGCTTTATTGAGCTGCTCGATCGTCGCATAGCTTTGATTCGCTTTATTCTGCAGCGCACTATTATCCCGCGTGAGTTGCTCGACTGACATCGACAACTCACCCACCCGCTGCGTGAGCAACAGCATATCCTGACGAAGATTGGCTAATTCCACGCGAACATTGTCCGAGTAAGTTTGCCCCCACGCCGTCGTGGTCAGCACGACCAACCAGCTGCCTGCTCGTAATAAATTACTACCCATAAGGCTATGTTCAGGAAAACTTTGAAAAAAACAAGCCTTAGCCTTTCGACCGTACAAACGGCCGCGCGGCGACAAGCGGCGCCATCGCTTGGCAGGGCAACGCAGTCGCCGTCGGCACGGGGAAACCCCGCAGAAATTCCGCTGCTGAGAGCATCTTGCCGCCGGGACGCTGCAGCTGTCGCAAACGAAGCAGGCCTTGACCCGTATCCACGAGGAGCCCATCGGCGTCAGTGCCATACACCACCCCGGCTCCAACCGGCTG
>CAIVJE010000207.1 GCA_903906135.1 uncultured Verrucomicrobiota bacterium
AAACACCCGCTGACACCAATGCGAGACGGTTTCCCGCGGTTGCCACTCGAGCGGCCAGCCCGTCTCGGCCTGCAGTTCCCGCATGGTAAAGGCGCCGCTAACCACAATGAGACTCTCCGTCCGCTTATACACCGGACCATGCTCGATATCGAATTCGTCCCGGATATCGCCGACAATTTCTTCGAGCACGTCTTCAAAAGTCACAATCCCCGCGAGGGCCTTTTTTTCGTCGAGCACCACCGCCAGATGGCTACGAGCTGAACGGAAGCTCTCGATCATGCTATGCAACGGAGTGGTTAGTTCAAATTCCACGGCTGGTCGGATGAGCGGCTCAAAAGGCGTATCTGGCCCGAGCGCCTGAATCTGCCAGAGCCATTCACGCACTAAAACCAGTCCCTCCACTTTATCGAGCGAACCCGAGCAAACCGGAAAACGACTATGCCCACTAATCTGCGCCGTGCGCAAATTTTCCTCGAGCGGCTTATCTAACCAGAGGGCGATTACTTGCTCGCGCGGTCGCATAATGTGCTGGGCGCGAGTTTGCCGAGCCCGGAGCGATTGGACCATCAGCTTGTTGATCAAGGCATCGCCGGGATGCGTGTGCCGCGCCTGGCTAAACACATATTCCAATTCCTCCGCACTAAATGCGCCTTCGCCTTCGCTGGCCGGTACCATGCCCAACCAACGCAATAATCGGTTGGCACAATCATTCAGCAGCCAGATGAAGGGATAAAATACCGCATGAAAAACCATGAGCGGAGCCGCCACCCAGAGAGCGACCGGCTTGGCGTGGCGGATCGCAAACATCTTGGGGGCCTGTTCACCAAAAACGATGTGCAGGAAAGTGATCGTTATGAAAGCGACAAAAAATGCGATCGAACTAACAATCGCCGGGTCTGTAATATGCCAATGCGTTAGCAACGGAGCTAGCCGCCGAGCCACGAATGGTTCCCCCACCCAACCTAGCCCCAAACTAGTCAGGGTAATACCCAACTGGGAGGCGGATAGCGCTGAATCGAGATGCTGAGTTGCTTTAAGCGCAAACCTCACCCTCCAGCCTCCCTTCTTAGCCAACGGTTGCAACTGGCTCGCGCGCACCTTCACCAGTGCAAACTCCGCCGCCACAAAAAATCCATTGGCGAGCACGAGCCCAATAATGATGAGCAGCTCCAACGTAATGCCGAAAAATTGATCCATAAAAATGACACCCTAGCGCCTTAGCCTAAACCGGCAAATGATAAGCCATCGGTCCACGGTAACCCCTAACAGCCAAGGCAGTTAACTGATCAAGATTTTGCTTCTTCCCCGGCGTTGAAGGCCGCCGCCTTCTGATCATCGAACTCCCCTTCCCACCGCGCCACGACGGCACTAGCGAGACAGTTACCCAACACATTAACCGAGGTGCGGGCCATATCCATCAAGGCATCGACGCCCAAAATCATCGCCGCACCCTCGAGCGGCAGCCCGAAGGACTGTAACGCCGCAATCAAAACTACCAGTGACGCGCGGGGCACCGCCGCCACGCCTTTCGAAGTAATCATGAGCGTGAGCATCATGGTAATTTGTTGGCCAAGCCCAAAATGAATCCCCGTGGTCGCTTCCGCCGCCTGCGCCACAAACACCGAGGCCACCGCCAAGTGCAAGGTGGAGCCATCCAGATTAAACGTATAGCCCGCGGGCAAGACAAACCCGACAATGCCTCGGGGCACGCCGACTTTTTCCATATTTTCAAAAGCCTTGGGCAACGCCGACTCACTGTTCGCGGTAGCAAAGGCGACGGTAAACGGCTCCCGCACCGCGCGGATAAAAGGCCGCAACGGTATCTTTGCGATCCAGATGACCGCGCCAAAAACCAGGACCACAAATACAATCAATGAAGCATAAAGCGTCAGCACCAACTTGCCCAAACTGAGCAGCACCTCGAGCCCTTGATGCCCCACCGTCACCGCCATCGCCGCGCCCACTCCATAGGGCGCAAATTTCATGATGATTCCCGCGAACTTAAACATTACCTGCGTCAAACTATCGCACCACACCAAGATCGGCTTGCCCGCCTCCCCCGCGGCAATCACCGCCATCGCGAACAGCAACGAGAAGCAGACGATCTGCAGGACATCCCCCCGCGCCATCGCATCCAGCAAACTGGTCGGAAAAGTATGGAGGATGGTTTCAATTAAAGTCAGCGGCTTGGCCTGCGCCGCGGCGCCCAGCGAGCCCACGCTGCCACTGAGAATAACCCCTGCGCCGGGTTTCAGCCAGTTGACCATTAATAAACCGACGGCCAACGCGAAGGTCGTGACGACTTCGAAATATAACAGCGCCTTCGCTCCCATCCGCCCAACTTTTTTTAAGTCCCCGGTGCCGGCAATCCCTTGCACGATGCTGGCGAACACCAGCGGGGCGATCATCGCTTTAATTAAATGCAGGAAGATATCGCGAATCAGCGTCGACCACGTTTCCCAGTTAACGCGACGGTCCGCGGACATCTGACTCATCCACCAGCCGAGCAACACGCCCACCACCAGACCAAGCATGATCTGCTGCGTGAGAGAAAACTGATACCATTTGCGCGACGGGGCAGGTTCGGCGGAGGCAGACATAATAATGTGCGAGGAATCTATGACTACCTCCTGCCGTGGCGAGTGAAACTTATGCCAAGACCCGACCGCTCCCGCAAAGGGACCAACGCTTGAGTTTCCAGCCCGCGTGACCTTTAATTTCCCCGCTCATGAAAATGCTCCTGCTCTCAAATCAGGCCTTACCCAGTTCGGCGCTCGGTCCTCGGGCCTATTGATTGCCGAGGCGGCCTAAATTTTACCGCGCATGAAAGTTTCCCTCGCTTATGGACAGGGTCATCTTGAGGTCGAATTACCAGACAACACTCAAGTCCTGCGCCCCCGCCCTTCGCCTGGATTAGCTGATGAACGGGCCGCCCTCTTAGCCGCGTTGGAAGCGCCGATTGGTTGCAAGCCCCTCCGCCAGTGGCTAAGCCCTCAGGCAAAAATTTGTATTATTTTCCCCGACATCACTCGCGCGATGCCCAATGCGCGCGTGCTGCCGTGGCTGCTCGACTACCTGCACCAGCAGGGCGTCAGCCCCGCGCAAATTGTTCTGCTTAATTCCACCGGCACTCATCGGCCCAATACCCCAGCAGAGCTCGAGACCATGCTGGGCCCAGCCATCACGGCCCGCTACCGCGTTATCAACCATTACTGTGAACACGACGCGGACCTTGTCGCCTTCGGCACCACCCGCACGGGCGTGCCGGCCCTCATTAATCGCCACGCGGCGGAAGCCGATGTGCGTATTTTAACGGGTTATATTGAACCCCATTTTTTTGCAGGTTTCAGCGGTGGCCCCAAAGCGCTCATGCCCGGTGTCGCGGGCCTTAAGACCATCATGAGCAATCATGGCTCCGCTAATATCAGTAGCCCCCAAGCCACCTTCGGAATCAACACGGGTAATCCCATCTGGGATGAAATGCTCGATATTTCTCAGCGGGTCGGGGAAAGTTTTTTGCTTAATGTTAGCCTCAACGAGGCCAAAGATATCACGGGCTGGTTTGCCGGCGAACTCGCCGCAGCACATCGCCGCGGGTGTGCTTTCGTCCGAGAATCCGCGATGACGCGCGTTGAGGCGCCCTTCGATCTCGTGGTCACCACCAACAGTGGCTACCCGCTCGACATGAATCTTTATCAGGGAGTCAAGGGCATGAGCGCTGCCGCCACGATTATTAAACCGGGTGGCACCATTATTCTCGCTGCCGAATGTCGCGAAGGCTTACCCGCGGGCAGCCCGTGCGATCGCTTACTGCGCACCGCGAAAACGCCCGCTGAATTACTCGCCCGCATCGCCTCACCGGGCTTTGCGTGGCCCGAGCAATGGCAGGCACAAATCCAAACCCTCATTCAAACCCGCGCCCGCGTGCTACTCCACAGCGCCATGGCCGATGATTTGGTCCGCGCAGCCTTACTCGAACCGTGCCCCGATATCAGCGTGCAAGTCCGCGCCGAAGTCCAACGCCTCGGCCCCGCTGCCCGCATCGCCGCCTTACCTTGGGGCCCTTTGACAATTCCTTACATCGCCGCGTAGCCGCGGGATACTCAAAATAAGTCGGCGTAATCCCCCAGTGGAAATGAGCGCCGCGCCGCAACTGAATGCGGCACGCTCGATTTAAGGGGAACCGTATTTAGCCAGCCATTCCGGTTTAACTAATGCTGCAGATATTCATAAGCTGCGCGGCGAATGGCCTTAGCGGGAGCCGGCCAATGCACCTCAATCGTCGGGATCGCGGAATCCCTTTCCGTGTCAACCCCGGCCGCGATGCTGCCCACTGGCTACGAGAGCCAGCGAGGAACTTTGGACGCTGAAATCTCCGCCGAACTGAGTCGGAGCCCGCGCATGGTTAAAGCCGCAAGACTAAGAATCTGCGAAATAAACAGCGGCCGTTTCATGGTATTAATAGATGAGGTGACGAACCCCCTGAGACGCTTACCCAAATATTTTTTATCTTAACGGCAAAATACGCCAGCCCCCGCGCCAGGCCAGCGCAATGCCATCATCAAACCAATCGATTTTACCCTAGAGGTTAGGCTCACCGCCGCCGCCCTCTTTTTGGGACGAGCGCGATCGACTGTTTCTACTAGCCTAGCTGGCAATTAAACGGATCGCCTTGCGGCGGCCCGTGACTCGTGAGTAAATGCTGAAGCCCTCCTTTAATTTTCTGCTTCTATGAGTTCTTATTTAAAGCCTCTCCGCGTCGGCGGGCTCTTCATTGCTCTATTTATTTTCGGCTACAGCGAAGACGTTCTCAAATCTCGCCCTTATCGCCAGCCGCTCGAAAATTTTCCGGTCTTCGCCGTTCCCGGACAAGAAAAGGCGATGACCGCCTTAAATGCCCTGCATCGACTCCACTATCCTCCCCTCTGGCTCGATTACCCCCACCGTGATCCCGCCGCCGGACTGTGCACCCTCTGGGACGAATGGCTGACCGGGCCCTGCCTCTGGGCTGATACCTCCGGCCTGCTAGTATGCGATCACCAGGTCACCATCTCTGACCGCCTAAAAAATTCTTTCCTTAATAAAATTATTGATGCGGAAGGTTACGTGGCCACGCATCAACATGAAGGCATTGGTCATCTGCTTGGTTGGCCGTTTCCCTATTGGGTGAAATCGCAGGGTGTCATCGGCGCGCATTTTTCCCAAAAAGGAACCGTCTCGGCCGTGTTGCCGCGCGGCGCACCCTTAACCACCGAGGTTAAAGATTGGATTATAACCAACGGTCAAAGCGGGGCGCTCACCCCAGATGGCTGGTTGATTAAATTCACCGCCCCTCAGGCCACCCTCACCCCGCCGTTGCCTTTAGGCCCCCTTGATCCGCGCCGCTCGCCCTTTATTCAGATTCGCTGGGCCGCGAAAGATTTTGATGGAGCTGGGGCTTTTCTCGAATGGGAAGTTGCCGGCCAGCCGGGGTTTCGTCCCGAGCAACGGATGTCAATTCCCGCTGCGGCCGCGCGCGACGGTCCGATGAGTTATCATATGATTCCGCTCTACCAACACCCGTGGTGGCAAGGCGCAATCACCGCGGTGAGAATTAATTTCGGCAATCAAAGCCCCACCGGTGCCGTTACGCTGCAGGCAATCTTTTCGCACTACGACACCCGGCATAATATTAATAATTTCGATTTTATTCGGGGAGCGATCGATACGTTTCTGTGGACCGGCGATGTGGCGTTTCTCCGCACCAGTATGCCGCGGCTCCGCCAAGCCCTTCGCTTTGTCCAAACTGAATTTAAAACTTTGGAGAATAATTGCGTTCTGACGCCTTGGGTCGGCCACGAGGGCACTTCCGGACTACAACTCGATGCCGCCGGCGCTAAAACCATTCTCAATGGCACGGGCATCGGTAATAATTATTGGGATCTCCTCCCTTTTGGCTACCGCGATAGCTACGCGACCATTCGCTACTACGATACGCTCCTTCGTTTAGCCTCCCTCGAACGGGAAATTAAAAATCATCCAGCCTGGGACATTCCGCTCGCTAATAATGCCTTTGATCCAGCGGCGCTAGAAGCTCATGCCGCGCAAGTAAAGGCTCACGGTAATCAAATTTTTTGGAGCGACGTCACGGGACGTTTTGTTGCCGGTCCTGATCGCAACGGGCAACGCTATGACTATGGGTTCACCTTTCTAAATACGGACGCCATTCACTACGGCTTCGCGACTGATGAGCACGCCCGCTCCATTATGGCGTGGCTCGATGGGCACCGCCTTATCCCAACTGATACCTCCCAAGGTGCGGACATCTATCACTTCCGTTTTGGCCCGCGCAGTACGACCAAGCGCAATATCGAATATTATTTCTGGGGCTGGTCGAATCCCGAAAAAATCGCCTTCGGAAATCAAGTCCAAGATGGCGGCGCCGTACTCGGTTGGTCCTACATGGATCTTTCCGCGCGCTTAAAAGTAAATGGGCCTGATGACGCTTGGGCGCGTCTCAAAGCCATCGCGGAGTGGTTCGCTGAAGTGGAAGCTGCCGGCGGCTACCAAGCTTATTATAAAAAACAAGGGACGGTTCTCCAAGGATCCGGCGCGGCCGGTGGCCTCGGTTTGGATCAAGAATTTTTTGAATCGCTCCTCGTGCCGCAAATTTTGCTGCGCGGATTTTTAGGCCTAAGCCCCACCGCCGACGGGTTTAGCTTGGAGCCAAAATTACCCTCAGCCTTCCCCGCACTCACCATTGGACCGATCCGGGTCAAAGATATTACCCTGAAAATTACGGTCAGCCGGCAAGAAATTGTCCTCGAATATTTATCCGGTAAGGCCACCCAGCTATTTACTGTTGCTGCCCCGGGTTATGCAGTCGTCGGTCCGATTGACTGGGATAAAACCCCCGTGGTTCGTCTTAAGAAAATATAAGCTTTTGACGACCGACTCCCTCACGGCGCGGCCGCCCCGACCTACCACCGCCCTTTTTTAATCTCCGCCCACCGCACTCTCGGTTTCCTGATTCGCCCTTACTCCCTATGAAGAATCTCCCCCGCCGCACTTTTTTAGCCGCTCTGCCGGCAGCGCTTGCTTGGCCCTACCTCGGAGCCGCCACGCCGCCCAACCCCGTCCCAGCGGGAATCAAGCCGCTGAAGAATGCCATCGTCTATCGCTTCACGATTGGTGACATCGAGGCTTTCTCGATCAGCGACGGCACGCTGCGCTTCGGTTCACCTGCCGTCATGATGTATCCCGAAGATCAGCGCGCCGCGATGCAGGCGGCGCTTGCCCATGAATCTGAACCGACTGATTCCATTCCCTGTTATATCAACGTCCTCGTACTGCGCTGGGGCCGCGAAGTCGTCGTGATTGATCCTGGTTTTGGGGCAGCTAGCCGGCCTCGCTTTGGCTGGCTAGAAGATGGCTTCGCCCAGATCGGCATCACGCACGAACAAGTAACGGCCACTTTTTTGAGCCACGCCCATATTGATCATATCGGTGGCTTGGTGGCTGCCGGTAAGCCGGCTTTCCCTAATGCGGCGGTTTATGTTTTACAGACGGAGCTCGATTTTTGGTTCACGCCGGCGCCAGATTTTTCTCAATCACACCGCAATCCGGCCGAATTGCCGGGACTCATCAGCGGCAATCGCGAGAAATTTGAAATTCTTAAAAGCCAGACGCAAACGCTCTCTGCTGGTGCCGCGCTCTTTGGTGGCCGCATTGTCGTGGAAGCCGCCCCTGGGCATACGGCGGGACACGCCATCTTCCGCATCACGGCGCAAGGCGAGTCGCTCCTACACATCAGCGACCTCGTGCATCATGCGATCCTGATGTTTCACGATCCCAGCTGGGTCATTGGCCTCGATCATCATCCGGCCGCATCCGTAATCACCCGGAAAAAAGTTTTTGCCGAAGCCGCCGCGGCTCGCACCCGCATCTACGCTTTTCATTTACCGTGGCCCGGTCTCGGCCACATCGCCCGTTTCGGCCCCGGCTACCGCTGGCTCCCCGAAGCCCTGCGCTGGGATCGGGCTTAAATTTAAATTGGGGGGCCCACTCGGGTACCTGGTGAGTCTGGGACCTGTTTGTGAACGGCCAGCATCCCGCCAAAATCTTCATTGGCGCCGTTAACCGAAAGCTGACTGTTAACGCTTAACCCACCCAGCCCCGGAGGTAGTTGCTCCTAAGCGTAACATCAAAACTTAGGCCTGCTGGGTCCCTTCGACGGCCCCTCGTTTAGCCAACTGAGCCCTGGATGTCCGTTATCGTCTGCCGCCTTTATTTTAATGATCCAGTCCTTTGCTGATCGCGAAACCGCCCAACTTTTTTACCAAGAGAAAAGCACTCGGTATCCTATGCTAGTCCGCATCGCTCTGAGAAA
>CAIVJE010000208.1 GCA_903906135.1 uncultured Verrucomicrobiota bacterium
GTTTAGGTTTAAGTTTTAAGGGGGTAAGGTTTAAGGTCGGAGCGAGCCGGACAAGGCAGGGGAGGAAAAGAGGAAAATTGGGAAAGTAGAAAATTGGGAAACGGAGATCCGAATCGACGAAGCAGGGACGGAAAAGATGAAATTTGGGAAAGTAGAAAATTGGGAAACTGAGACCCGGATTAAATCTTAAAACTTACCCCTTAAAACTTAAACTTAAGAAAGTACCGCGAAGGGCGCGGAGTGACGCGAAGGGGGGAGGAAAAGATGAAAATTGGGAAAGTAGAAACTCGTGAAAGGAAGATCCGGATCGAACGAGGCCTTTTTAACCACAAGGGCGCGAAACGACGCGATGGTGCGCTACTCGCTTGACCTGCTCTTTAGTACGTCTTTATAAAGACGATATGACGACGCTGTCTCCAACCAAAGCACGGGCGAACCTCACCCATTGGCTCAAGCGCGCCTCGGCGGGTGAAGACATCGGCATCTTATGCGGGGACAAAGTGATCGCCCTGCGCCCGGTGCGGGTGTTCGCCGAGGACTCCCATTACGCGAAGCGTGAATATGGCGTCACGGTCGGCGAGTTGAAGACTTTCGTTAAACGAGCGGATGCAGAACTGAAACAAGACCGCCGGGCCGGGCGCGTCACCAAATACAAAGGTGATATCCGTGCCGCCATTAGAGATTGAAGTTTCCCCGCGCTTTAAAGGAGAGGCGCGGTCGCTTTCCGCCGCGCAACTCGATCAGCTTGAGTTAGCGCTCCACGCTCTACCCGAGGCTTGGGGGCAACCCCACCGGCACAGCAGTCTGGGCATCCGCCGACTTCAGCAAAATCACTTTGAATGCCGCGTCGGCCGAGACCTGCGGGTAGTATTTGTCCTACAAAATAACACGGCCACCTTACGCATGGTCGGGACTCACGACGCAGTCAGACGGTTTCTGAGAAACCTATAAAGGCGCCGAAGGCGGAAAAGATCAAATTCGGGAACGTAGAAAATCGGGAAACGAAGAATTCGGATCGACCCATACATTTTGGCCCGCGAAATACGCGAAATGACGCGAAAGGGGGAGGAAAAGATGAAACGTTGGAAAGGAGAAAATCGGGAAACGGCGCCCTGGATCGACCCTATGACCCCTAACCTCTGACCTTTTGCCTCGGTGCCGCCTCTGTTTCGCCAAGGGCGAGAACTGAGGACGAACACCGGGTTGATAGCAGTCAACAACGGTGCCGACCTCAGACCTCAGACCTCTTACCTCTCACCTCCATCTGCGCGAGGCTTCGGCGCAGACTTGGTAATAAAATTTCAGATAGCGCTCCACCATGACTTCGGCGGAGAAAACTTGGGCGGCGCGCTGCTGGGCGGCGGAGCCGAGACGAGCGCGGAGCACCGGATCCGAGACGAGCGCGACGAGGGCCTCAACCAGGCCGGCGGTGTCGCCCAGCGGGACGAGGATGCCGGTTGTGCCATCGATATTAACTTCGGGTATGCCTCCGACGTTGGTGGCGACACATGGGCACTTAAACGCCATGGCCTCGAGAATGCTCAGGCAAAAACTTTCGCTCTCGGAGGTGAAAAACCCAAGATCGGTGGCTTGGATGTAGTCCTCGATGGCGCTAATATTTTCGCGCACGATCACGCGGTCGCTGAGGCCGAGTCGGGCCACGTCCGCGGCGAACGGGCGAAAGTCAGCGCCCGCTAGGATGAGCAGCTTGCAGGGAGCGCGCTCTTGCACGCGGGCGAAGGCGGCCAAGAGAACATCGATGCGTTTGAGTGGGCGCAGATTGGAGGAGTGAAACAGGAGCACTTCATGTTCAGCCACGCCGAGCTCTTGGCGGACCGCCGCACGACTGCGCGCAGGGCGGCGCGGGGTGAAGAAGTTATGGATGACCTCGATGGGCCGTTGGACTCCAATGACGCGCTGAGTTTCGGCGCGCAAAAATTCTGAGACCGCCGTGATGCCATCAGCGGCTTCCAAGGCGTGACGGATCGCGGGGCCGTAGCCGGGATCCTTGCCGAGCAAAGTGGTGTCGGTACCGTGCAGCGTGGTGATGACTTTCGGCGCGCGCTCGGGCGGGAGCATGTCGCGTGCGAGGAGAGCCGCGGTGGCGTGAGGGACGGCGTAGTGAGCGTGGATGATATCGAGCCCATAATCACGGGAAGTCTCGGCGAGCTTGACCGAAAGCGGCAGCGTGTAGTCGGGGTATTTGAAGAGCTCGTAGCGATTGATTTCCACCGCGTGGAAATGCAGGCGGGGCACATTGTGAGGCAGGCGAAAGGGCCGCTCGTAACTGATGAAATGAATTTCGTGGCCGCGCGCGGCGAGTTCCTCCCCCAACGTGGTCGCAAGGATGCCGCTGCCCCCGACGCTCGGGTAGCAGGTAATGCCGATCTTCAGCGGACGACGGGGCGGCATGGATTTCAGAAGTGGCGCGCGGCGCGGGTGATCGGCCCCAAGGAGGCGAAGACCAAGGGATCATTGGGGTACAGCGCGATGGCGGCAGCGCAACCCCCGCGGGCTCCGTTCACGGTGGCGCGGGCGAGTTGCAGGCGCGAGTAGTCCCGGGTTTGGTGCTGGCTGACGTGAGCGGCCATCGCCGCAGTCCAAGCGGTGAGCACCGCTGGGGCGGAAACATCGATCAAGATGGGCGTAATATCCTTCGGCTCGGCGTCGGTCGAGAGGGCGTAATATAATAGTGCGGCGCAGGCGTGGGCGGGGAGCGCTTGGAGTTCAGCCAGTCCACCGTAGCGAGCGAGGCGCGTGGCGTCGCGCACGAGGCGGCCGAGGCGGGCGTGATCGGGGTGTTGATTTTCCACGAGGCTGGGGGCGAGCACAATTCCTGGGCGGTGGCGACGAATCAGCGCCGCGAGGGCGATCGCGTGAGGCGTGGTGATTTCAAGGTGGGCATCGCCGGCGAGCTCGATGAATTCGTGCGTCGCGCCCAGCAGCATCGCGGCCTGGGCCGCCTCGGCGGTGCGTTCCGCGGGGGTGCCGTGGGTGCTCGCTTCGCCTCGTGAGCAGATGACGCAGTGCACGGGCCGACCAGCCGCCGTGGCTTGAGCGATAATCCCGCCCACGCCAAATTCGAGATCGTCGGGGTGCGCGCCAAAGGCGAGGAGGGGAGTGAGTTCAGACATCGGTGTAAGCTTCGTCGGAGCGGTCAATGGGGTCACGGGTGAGAAAAGTGATTTCAGGGGCATCCCCGTGATTAAGGTAAGCCTGTTCGCCGGCCCCTGCAATATAATGGGTGCAGTGCAGCACCGATTGCATCCACCGGAGGCGACTGTCACGGGACGGACTAATCTGCGCCGGCGTGAAAGGAGTAGCGGGCAAAGTCAGGTAAGCGGAACCCCCCTCATGCAGTTGCAGGGTGCCGGCGGGGGTACGGCGGGCGCGGACCAGTTCACCCTCATAGCGGACATCCACAAAATAATCATCGATCGGCTGGGCGGCTTGGCGGAAGGCGGGATCGCTGGAGCGCACGACGCGAATCCCCTCCAGCAAGCCCATGGCGCGGTACATGTGCAGGCAGAAATCAGCGACGGTGTCTGCCGCGATGCTTTGGAACGCGCTCACCCAGCGGGCCTCGACGTAGGCGGGCAGTTGGCGAGCGGTCTGGTCGCGCCAGCCGGCCGGGATTTTTTTCGCGTACAGCGGGGTGAACTTGCGCTGAATTTTATTTTGGAACGTGAAATTGAATGTCAGCGGCGCGTCGGTCTTGCGATGGCGGAGCGTGGTCTGGGTTTCATGCGGATCGTGATCGCTGTCATGGTAGAAGAACACGATCTCGCCCCCGATCTCCGCTTGAAGTTTCCGGGCGGTGGCGAACTTCGCATACAGAAAGCGGCGCGGAAAAAAACCGCAGGGTTGCTGACCGAAACAGATGAGGGGGGCGGCGTTCATGCGCGAGCGGAGGCGGTGGGGGTGGGGCGCAGAAATTCTAAGCCGAGACTAAAAATCATGCAGGCGGCGCAGCCAATGAGATTATACCAAAGATAGGAAATTGAGAGCGTGTTATAAAGCACGATGACCAAGGTCTGCGCGCCCAAGGCGGCCCAGAAAACGCTCGTGCCGCCGACGCGCCGCAAGAAAAAGGCGACGAGGAACAGGCCGAGCACGACGCCGTAAAAAATGGAGCCGATGATATTAATGGCCTCGATGAGGTTTTCGGAGAAGCCCGCGAAGAGGGCGAAGCTGATGGCGATGACGCCCCAGACGGCCGTGAACCATTTAGCGACGCGCACGTTGCGCGCTTCGTCGTGGGCGGCGAGCGGGCGGAAGTGACGCCAGAGATCGATGGTGGACGTGGTGGCGAGCGCATTGAGTTCGCTCGCCTTCGAGCCCAGTGCGGCGGCGATCATGACCGCAATCAGCAGACCGATCACGCCGTGGGGGAGTTGTTCGAGAATGAAGCCGATGAACACATAATCGGAGTCCTTGGTCTGCGCTCGCGAATTAGCGGCCAGCAAGGCGGCTTTAGCTTCTTGGCGCACGGCTTCGGTGGCGGCGTTGGCCTCGACCATAGCCGTTCGCGCGGCGCGTTCGCCGGCGTCATCACCGGCGGTGCGGACGGCGAGCCACGTGTGGATTTTTGCCTGTTTGCTCAGGTGCAGCGCAGCGTGTTTAGCCTCGAGGGCGCGCAACGGATCGCCCGCGGGGCCGGCGGTCGCGTGCGACCACTCGACCTGGTTGTAGAACAGCGGGGCGGGTTGAAATTGATAAAAAACAA
>CAIVJE010000209.1 GCA_903906135.1 uncultured Verrucomicrobiota bacterium
CACCCATTGTCCTCGGCGAAGGCGTGGCCGGGTTGCGCTTCCCGTTGCGCTTGGACCCGCAATAATTCCGCGGCGAGGTCGAGCGTGGCATGCTCCGCGGCTTGCCGCGCTTTCTCCCAGCGACCAGAGCCGATGCGGCCCAGCTGGGGTTTGCTCTTGGTTAGGCCAACGTAACGGCTGATGAGATGCGATTCTTGTAGGGGTACATGCAGCGTTATTTTTTCATCAAATTCCAAGGAGATGACCTCGCGCGTGCCGTCGCGGGTCTCGAGTTTGGTTAGCCCGCGGTAAAGGGCGATGCCATGTTGCAGGTGAACCACAAAGTCGCCTTCCACTAATTCGGAGAAATCGAGTAATTGGTCGACCGCTGATTGCCCTGCCATGACGCGTTGGGGCGCACTGCGGCGCTGACGCCGTCGACCGAAAATTTCCGTCTCACTGACCACGACTAGTCCTCGGGGCCCGGCGCTTCTTTCGGGCGAATGATCGGTGCGGGGCGCCACTACCTCCGACTGCCCTCGAAGATTTGCTCGGTCTGGGCGGAAAGTGATCCTGAAACCTTCATTTAATGCCCCGCGCAGGTAGCGGGGCTTCATGGTTTTTAAGGGAGCATGTTCGTCGAGCAACTCGCGCACGCGCTGTTCTTCGCCTTCTTTCGAGAGCACGAAATCAATTTGAAAGCCACTGCCTTGCCACCCGGCTAATTGTTCGAGAAATTGCCGGCGGCCATCTTCCTCTACTTGCAAGCGAGTCGACGCCAAGAGGCGTTCTTCCGGATAGGAGCGATGGTGGACTAATGATTCGGTATTCCACGTTGCCTCCTGCGTGGCTTGATCAAAAAGTTGGCTCGCTAAATCGAGATCACTGAGTCCGAAAAGGTGAGCGCAGGCGAGGGGCAGCTTGGCTAGAAAAGACGGGGTGAGTTCAGCGGCTGAGTCATCGCCTGGCGTCCCAGTTGATTTTGGCGCGTCCGGCTTGTTCGTCGAATCGGTATCGGGGGCTAACGTGTCGAACAGCTCTTCCAATGATTTTGGTTCGACGCAAACGACCTGAGTGGTGGGCACGAGATAATCGAGCAGGGAAGCAGTCGAGCCCGCGGTCGCGATTTTGGGGGCGGCGGTGAGTGTGATCGCTGCCACTGCCGCGCCGGAGCGCTGGGAAACGGGATCAAGCTCGCGAATTACTTCGAGCTGATCGCCGAAGTAATCGAGTCGATAGGGTTGATGCGCGGTGATCGGGTAGACATCGACGATGCCGCCGCGGACGGCGTACTGTCCCGGGGCTTCACAGATGGCTTCGGCATCATAATCAAACGCGTCGAGCAACTTGAGCAGAGCAGCGAAGGGCTGTTCGTTGCCTGGCCGCAGGATGGTTTCCCGTTCGGCGAAATCAGCCAGCGGGGGCACCGCTTGTAACAAGGCCGCCGGCGTCGCCAGCACAATCAGTTGATGGTCGGCGGTGGGCGGGCGGCGAAGTTGACTGAGCACCGCGAGGCGATCGCTAGCGGCATTGAATGCGTCGCGAGTTTTGCGGTGGTCGGTTTGCGCCTCAGGAAAATTGAGAATGGTCGGGCTGACCGCCGGCTGGCTGGCGCGGATAAACAGGGCAAGATCTTCCAGCAACGCGTCGGCTTGTTGCGCTTCTTCGTGAATCACGAGCCAACCAGTAGCTGGTTGGCGTCGGACGAGATCGGCCAGCGCGTAGGCGATCGCCGGTGGGCAAACCCCGGTAATCTTCGTGCGGAGGGCGGGAGGATGAGCGGCCATCAATAAATTTTTGGCAATCGTGTCTGTCAGTGAATCGACGTCCTAGCACCGAAGCGAATGACTTACTTCAGCTCCGGACTGGCGGTTTGCGTGCGGAGAAATACGAGACCGGCGCGAGCCGCTTCCTCCTCGGCGCTTTTCTTGGAAGAACCATGGCCCGTTCCAATGGTCTTATCATGCAAGATCACGGCGACCGAAAAAGTGCGCGCGTGCAGCGGGCCCGTGGTCGTGAGCACTTCATAACGTAAAGCAACGTTGCCGTGGGCTGGTTGGATCAGTTCCTGCAGGCGGCCTTTGGGGTTTTCGGCATCCTCTGCCAAGACGAGCCGATCGAGTAAGGGGCCGTACCATTTGAGCACTAATTTTTGCACCGTCGCCAAATCGCTATCCAAGTAGATCGCTCCGGCGAGCGCTTCGAACGCATCCTCGAGCGTGGAGGCGCGGGTGCGACCGCCGGTGGCATCTTCACTTTTACTGAGTCGCAGGCAGGTGTTGAGCCCAAGGTCGCGGGCCATTTGGGTGAGAAAATCGCCTTTAGATAAAACCGCGCGGCGTTTGCTGAGCACGCCTTCGCGCTCGAGGGTGAATTCGCGAAAGAGCGCGTCGGTGATGATGAATTGTAAGACGGAGTCACCGAGAAATTCCAGGCGCTGATTATGCGCCCCGGCCTCGGGCTGATCTTGCAGATAGGAGCCGTGGGTGAGCGCTTCCCGCAGTAAGGCGGGATTGCGGAAATGATAACCAAGACGAGCTTGCAGGTCGGCGAGTTCTTCAGGGTTTTTCATAGCGTTAGGAGCTCGCGCTCGAATAGCGGCGGAGGCCGCGGTTAAAAACAAATACGGTAACAGCGAACCACCCTGCGGCGATCCCCACGACCCACGCCAAGAGCCTGGGCTGAAAGCCGTGTAATAACATCTGGGCCGGCGCGTTGCTGACGATCACCACGGGGAGCGCCCAGACAAAGACGATGTTGGCTAATCCCTTAAAAGCCTCGCGCGGCAGGCGCGAGAATTCACTCAGCGTAAAGTAACTTCCTTCGATGCCCTGAGCGCTCGTGAACCAAAAGGCAAAGGAGATGCAGAGCACGAGCATACTGTAGTGGATCACGATCCCCGCTACGACCAAGAGAGCGTAACAACCGATCGCAAGTAAGCTGGGCTGCAAATTGAGTTGGTGGGCGGAATAAATCACCACACTGAGCGCCACTAGCGAATTAACCAAACTATCGGGGTCGAGTTTGCGCGTGGTCGCCATGAACATGACATTGCCCGGTTGCGCTAAGTAGAAATCGAAATTGCCGCTGCGGATATTCCGGCCCATTTCGAAGATACTGCTCCAGAAAAAGCCCATCAGAAAACGCTGGATGAGCAGCGAAGTGCCCACGAGCAGCATCATCTCATATTTGCTCCAGCCCGCGACTGATTTGGTGTGTTCGTAAATAACAGAAACCATCAGAATGTTTACCGTCATCCAGAATAATTCCACCAAGGCCCAGACAAAGAAATCGCCGCGAAACATGAGCGTCCGCATAATCGAATAGCGGGCGGATGTCAGCCAGATGCGGAGATAGTGGAGGAAGGTCATGGGTAATAGCTTCGGCTCAGCCTCCGACCGCCGTATGGAGGCGCAGGCCGCGCTGCCAGAGGAATTGGCCGATCGCTAGGATGATGAGCATCCATCCCGCCTGAATGCCCAAGCCCACCATAATGGCTGAGGGGTCCGAAAGGCGGCCGGTAAAAATCGCGACGGGGAAATACATTTGATAATAATAAGGCAGAAATTGCGACACGCGGAAGAGCCAGGCCGGGAGCAGATCCAGCGGAAATATTTGCCCGCCGAGAAGAGATTCCAGCGCCATCGACAGTACGACGAGTCCTTGGATTTCTAAAAACCAAAAACTCATGAGACCAAAACAATAAGCGATGCCGAATTGAATTACCGCCGACATGAGCAGCGCGGGGAAGCCCAGCGCGAGGCGCCACCAGTCAGCAGGAATCGTCAGGTAATCTTTCAGCAGGGGGTAGGTGACGATGACGGGAATAAGAATCAACAGGCCGGTCACCAGTCGGGCCGAGGCATAAATACTAAAGCGGTAGGCGAAGTAATTGACGGGCTTCAGCAGGAACTGATTGATGAGGCCGTTGCGAATTTCCTCACTGATCTGGTAGTCCTCGTTGAAGGCGCCGATCATGAATTGTACGATGATCAGGGCGACGAAGTAGGTGAAGGTTTGCCCAAAATTAAAGCCCCCGATTTCACGATTACCGGTGTACGCCGCGCTCCAGAGAATGAATACGACGATGAGATGAAAGAATGAAAAAAACCCCCGCACCGCGAAATTCATGCGGTACACTAGATTGCTTTGGAGCCCGACGAGAAAGACGGCGCGATATTTATTAAGAATGGAGAGCATGGGCTCGGGATGAAGTGATCAAAGTGAGTAGCGAGAAGAGGAAACCGCAAGCCGGCACCAGAGGGAAAATCGGTAACCTAGCCGACTGGGCCTCAGCCGGAGACGGCGCGCGCGTTAGGTCGCTCCGTTTTCCTTCAAGCCAAATCGAGTAATGACCTCTGCGGCAAAGCCGCGGTAGGCCATGGCGCCGGGGCCGGTCGGCTCATAGACTAAAATCGGCTTCCCGAAGCTCGGGGCCTCGCTGAGTCGCACGGTGCGTGGAATCAGGGTGGTGAAAATTTTATCCGGCAGATGGGAGCGAACTTCCTCGACGACTTGCTTGGCGAGATTGTTGCGTTTGTCGAACATGGTCATGACAATCCCGCCGACATCGAGGGTCGGATTAACCCCCGCATTTTTGAGCCGTTCGACCACTTTGAGAATTTGGCCAAGGCCCTCGAGTGCCATGTACTCACATTGTAAGGCGATGAGTAAGTGATCGGCAGCGGCGAGGCTGTTCATTGACAGCATGCCCAAGGCGGGGGGGCAATCGATGATGATGGCGCGGTAGCCGCCGGAGTTGCGGATCGGCTCGAGCACGGAGCGCAGCCGCATGAGATAATTTTCCTGTTGGGCTAATTCGATCTCGATTGCGGCTAAGTCTACCTCGGAAGGAATGATGGCTAGATGGGGCCATTCCGTGGGCGTCAGCATTTCAAAGGCGCTGCCTTCGCCGCGCAGGGGGCCGTAGAGGCTCTTGCCCTCTTGTTTATCGACGCCGAGGGCGCTCGTGGCATTGGCTTGGGGATCGAGATCCACCAAAAGCGTGTGGATTTCCTGCTCAGCCAAAGCAGCCGCGAGATTAACCGCGGTCGTGGTTTTGCCGACGCCGCCCTTTTGGTTGGCGATAGTGAATACTGTGCAGGCCATACGGGATTAATCGTTAACCTAGGGTGGGAGTCTAGCCTGAATCTAGCTTAGCCGCCGGCTTAGCTGGTCAGGGGTCTTGGGCCTTGCACCTCCTAGTTAGGCCTCAGTGGAAGATATTTTAAAACCTGACTCTTAGCTGCAGAGGCGCTGATTTTCGCTCGTAGGCCAGCTGGCCGCACGAGTCACGAAATGTTGCGGAAAATAAGTACGGGGAAGTTGAATTTCAGTACTTGCGCCACGTCAAATAATGACCCACGTTGCGCGAGTTTTGGATCTGGCGCGGTAGCCAAGTGGTAAGGCCGAGCTCTGCAAAAGCTCTATCGGCGGTTCGATTCCGCCCCGCGCCTCCAATTAACGATTTCGCTCCCAGTGGGCTTTAGTGGCTTACGTCGTAACGTCCCGTACTGAGCCGGTCGGCTTAATTTTTCGCGTTAAGAGCAATAAGCTCAGAGCCCCGATAAACCACGGGCTGACGGCACCGCCGCCGCCACCACTACTGGTTGGAACCGTCACGGGTGTCGGCACAGGGGCTGGCGCTGCCGGATTCACGGTCAGGGTCGCGGCTGAGCTAGTGGCCGTGCCGTACGGGCTGCTCGCCACCACCGTGTAGCTGCCGGCGTCGGCTGCAACCGTGGTGGCTATCGACAAGCTAGCGCTGGTCGCCCCGGTGATGGCGTTACCCTCTTTGCGCCATTGATAGGTGATCGTACCGTAGCCACTCGTTGTCACCGAGAAGCTAGCCGCAGTTCCGGCCGTGACCGTGACATTCACTGGCTGAGTGATGATAGCTGGAGGGGTTCCTGTCAGGGCGAGGGTGGTGACCACACCCGCCGTCGTGACTTTGCGGATCATCGCGTTGCCGGTGTCAGCGACATAAATATTCCCGTCCAGATTGACGGTTAACCCCTCTGGCTGGTCAAACCAGGCGTAGCTGCCAGTTCCGTCCATCAGTCCAGCGATGGTGGGTAGTCCGGCGAGCGTCGTGACGGCCCCCGTTGGGGTAATCTTACGAATCGTCGAGTTGTCGGTATCCGCGAGGTAAAGTTCGCCGCTGCTGCCGAGCGCCAGTCCCGTGGGATTATTAAAACGAGCTGCGCTGCCGGTGCCATCGAGTGAGCCGCGCGTGCCGGCGGTGCCCGCGAGCGTCGTGACGACTCCGGTAGAGGTTACTTTGCGCACGGTATTATTTCCGGAGTCCGCGACGTAAATATTTCCCGCTGGGTCTTCAGCTACCCCCGTGGGATAATTGAATCGAGCTCGGGCGCCGGTGCCATCAGCGGACCCCGCGACCCCCGCGCTGCCGGCGAGGGTGGTGACCGCA
>CAIVJE010000210.1 GCA_903906135.1 uncultured Verrucomicrobiota bacterium
CACATCGACAACATGACCAAGCGTGGGACTATCCCTCGTGTTTAATTCGGTCGTAGGTCCTTGATTGCTATGGTGCGAGTGCCGGGAGTCGAACCCGGATCATCAGCTTCGGAGGCGGATACACTATCCATTGTGCTACACTCGCAGAGAACCGAACGGACAGCTTTCTCGGGTAGCCCGGCTTTTCAAGCTGTTTTAATCGTTCGGCGGCAACCCACTCTCGGGCTGGTTCCGCCCGCCGCGCTTAATGCGCGACGGTGATCGGGGCCGTCAGGGGCTGACCAATTTCTTCGAGCAATTTTTTGAACCACGGTTGCGTCGTATCAAAAGCTTTGCCGCCTTTGATGCGGGGGAATTCAATGGCGCGCAGGACGTCACCGCGTTCCTCATCATGGCCGATGAGGCCGCTGACTCCAGCGCGAGCGCACTCGATGGCTTTTAGTACGCAGGTATCGATGAGCTGAAGATCTTCGGCATTGGCGGGCGCTGAGCGGGCGAAATAGCCGCTCTTTTGCACCAACACCTTCTCGGCACCGAGCATGGTGGCAAAACGTTCGGCAAACCATTTGCCGGGATTAATGGTATCGAGACGGACGTGACCAAAGGCGTCCCGATCGATGGGGGCGCCGCGGGCAGTCATTTCCGCAATGATGCTGTCGAGACCGGCCCCTTCGCTCACAAATAAATTAATATTTCCATGCCGATCCATGAGGGCCCGCAGGCGTTTAGCCTCAGCTTCAATATCCAAGGCGAGCTCTGGGAGATAGATCGCATGCACCGCGTAGCGTTCCCGCGCCAAGCCGATAGCTGGCACCCACGTTTTAGGGGCGAGGCTCTGTTGATAAACGCGGGCCGTGGCCGCGGTGAGCCAGCCGCAACTGCGGCCCATCACTTCATGGACGATGAGCGTGCGCGCACTAGCGCCGAGCTCAGTCACGACGTTGGCAAAGAAATGCGCGCCCTGTTCCGCCGCAGTGACGGCGCCGAGGCTCTGCTTGATTGGGATAATATCGTTATCAATTGTCTTGGGTAGGCCGATGACGTTGAGCTGATAATTATTTTTCTGCAGATAGGCCGCGAGGTCGGCGGCGGTGGTGTTGGTGTCGTCGCCACCGACGGTGTGGAGAATATTAACTCCGTCCCGCTGCAGCTGTTCCGCCGCGACGGCGAGAGGGAGCTGGCCCTCTTTGACGAGGCCACGTTTAACCGCATCTTTAACATTAGTGAGTTTGACGCGGCTGTTGCCAATGACGCTGCCGCCAAATTGGCGCAGCACGCTGGCCTGGGCGCGAATTTCTGGGGTGACGACAATATGATCACCGAGGAGTAGGCCCTTGTAGCCCGAGCGGTAGCAGATGATGTCCCAATCAGGGCATTGCTGCGTGTAGTGGAGAATGAGCTGACCGACGGCGGCGCTCAGGCAGGGGGCGTGACCACCGGCTGTGAGGATGGCGACTTTCTTTTTTGGTGAGCTCATAGATTGAGGGCGCCAGCCAAGCAGCCTAACGATCCCAAATCAACCTTCAGCCGTGATTGGGGGCGGCTTATTTTTTCCCTGCCTGCATCTGACGATGGACAAAGAAATAATAAATAATTCCCAGCGTAGCGAGTCCACCAAGGGCCCAGCGCGTAATGGAGTGCAGCTCACCATGCATCAGCGCTTGGTCTTGGCCCGCTTGCACTCCTAGCCAGCAAAGAACGGCGCACCAGATGCTGGAGCCAACGAGGGTCCAGAGAGAAAATTTGCCGTAATTCATCCGGACGATGCCCGCGGGAATACCGATGAGGTGACGAACCACGGGTAGGAGGCGGGAGGCAAAGATGCCAAAATTACCGTAGGCGGCGGCCCAGCGTTCCGCTTGCCCGACTTTTTCGGGGGAGACCAAAAAATATTTACCAAATTTCAGCACGAGCGGGCGACCGGCCCAGCGAGTGGTCCAATACATGGCGGTGGCGCCGAGCCATGAGCCCAAGGCCCCAGCGATGACAATACCCGTTTGGCTCATCCCGCCTTTCGTCGCGGCGAGATAGGCGGCCGGTGGAATAATGAGCTCGCTCGGCAGAGGGATGAACGTGCTCTCAATAAACATGAGCAGCACGATCAGCGGATAGCCGCCAGCGGCGAGAGAATGCGTGTACCACTCGATGAGCGGCTTAAAGAAGTCGTGAATCATAGGAATAAAAAAGGCAGGCGATGAGCCTGCCAGATTATGAAAGGTGGAGGGAAGCGAGGGGCGAGGTGACCGTGGACCGCGTGGTCACCTAGACCGTTCGTTGCAACCAAGCTTAGACGTCAGCTTTGGTCTTGCGCAGACCCAAAACACGATCGCCTTCCTTCCATTGGCCACGCTTCTTGAGGAGGCCGACGCGCTCGAAGCGCTTGAGGACATTGCGTTTGATGACGAGGCCGCCACCGGACTTGAGGCTGTTGTGCTGGGACATAAAGAGGGTTGGATAAGGATTAATTCGGACTGAGTAAGGGTGGGGATGTAGAGTTCGCCCTTGTCCATGACAAGTACTTTTCAGCTCAGTTTTTTTCGCCCATTTTAAGTCATCGTGGGCTGATCAATGGCGAGGGGTGCTCGCCTGAGGAACTGCAGCTGGAAGCGTTGGTCGGTAAGTATTTAAATGAGTGGTAGGGTTTTCCGTGGGCCCAAGCTGCCCGGTTTGACGCTGCTCGCGATTTAGCTTCAGCTTTATAATCAATGGGTAGGGAGGGGAGGGGGAATCGTGAAATTGGCCCTTGACGCTCTTGCCGGTCGCCGTAGGCCTATCCGTTCACAATCTTCCCGACTGCCACTATGAGAGACGAATACATCCGCGAAGCCCAGAAGGTCATTCCTGACCCTAATATTTTGATCAACGTGATTTCCCGTCGCGTAAAGCAGCTCCGCCGCGGCAGCCGTCCGCTGGTCGAGTCGCTGGAAAAGCTCAGTCCTGAGGACGTCGCCCTGCGCGAGGTGATTGAAGGCAAGATTAGCTACGAGCTCCACACGGCCTAAATCAACCCTCGGGGGTTGATCTTGGATTCTACGAAGCGAGGCCTTGGCCTCGCTTCTTTTGTTTGTCACTTCCCGTTGTCTGCCGCATCACTGTTTTTCGCCCATGGCCGCCAAGTCGCATGATTCCGCCCGTTACACCGAGCTTCGCAATTCGAAGGCGCTGCGCGATTATTTCATTCACGATAAATTTGAAGCGGGGATTAAATTAGTCGGCACTGAGGTGAAGTCGATCCGCGCGGGGAAGGCGCAGATCACCGATGCCTTCGCGCGCGTGGAGAAAGGCGGCGTCTGGCTCTATGGAGCTTACATTCAGGAATACACGCACGGCGGGCCCTCACAGCATGCCCCGCGGCGCGTGCGGCAATTGCTCTTGCATGAAAGCGAAATTCGTAAGCTGCAGATCGCGGTGGAGACGGGGGGGAAGACGCTGGTCGCCCTGCGGATGTATTTCAAAACTGCGTTAGTGAAGGTCGAGATTGCTACCGCCACGGGTAAAAAGCAGTTCGACAAGCGCGCGGATGTGAAAAAGCGTGAGCAGCAAATGGAAGCCCGTAAGGCCCTTAAATTTCGTCGATGAAAAGAAAAATACTTCAAAGTGTTCAGGTCCGGGTGCCTGGCAGTACCTCCAATTGCGGCGCGGGTTTCGATACCCTCGGCTTGGCTCTCACGGTTTATAACACGATCACGCTGACGCGCGGCGCCTGGCGGGGCGCGCGCGCGGCAACGAAGCGCGACGCGGCTGGGCTGACAATGGCGGACGAGGCGGCGCAGTTATTTTTTGTCCGCGCGGGGGTGGAAGAGTTCGGTTATACGCTTAAAATTGTGGGCGATGTGCCTATTTCGCGCGGCTTGGGTTCCAGCGTAACTCTCCGGGCCGGCGTGGTCGCGGCGCTCAATGAATTAAGCGGAGCGCACCTCACCAAGGATGATCTTTGCAGTCTGGTAACGCAGCTCGAGGGACACCCTGATAATGCTACCCCTGCCGTCATTGGTGGCTTTTGCGTGGCGCGTTGCGATGCCCATACGGGGGCATTGCTCGGTGTGCTCCGGAAGGCAATCGGTCGTGATCTTTGTTTTGTGGTGGGCTCGCCTGATCAAGAGCTCGAAACCAAGAAGGCCCGGGGAATTTTACCGAAGGAGCTGCCGTACTTTGATGCCATTAAAAGTATCAATAGTGCGGCCTATGTCGTCGCGGCAATGGTGTCCGGGCAATATGATCGGTTGCGCGATGCGGTGTGCGATTTTCTGCATGAGCCTTACCGGTTGCCGCTGATTCCTGGCGGCAAAGCCGCGATCGATGCTGGGGTCAAAGCGGGCGCGCTGACGGGTTGGTTGAGCGGTAGCGGCTCCAGTGTGCTCTGTGTGGCGCGGCCGCGCGAGGCGGCTAAAGTCGCGCGGGCAATGGCGGCCGCTTTTGCCGCACATAAAGTGCCGGCGACGGTGCGGCGCCTGTTCGCTGATAATCAGGGTCTCGTGGTCGTGCAGCGGCGCGCTTGAGCGAGCGCGCTCAATGCATCGCGATACCAGTGGGCGGCGACATAACTGAAAGGCGATGGGGCGGAGCCTGTTTCAGTTTTTACTCTCGTTGCACGGGTTGGCTAAGTAATTCCCTTAGCCTTGAGCAGCGCCGCAAGTTCGGTCGCGTCCACTTCACCTTTGATGGTATTTAGGTGGCTGAGTACGACCATGCGATCATCGGCGCCGCAGCTAGATATTTCGACCATCCAGTCTTCGGGCTGGGCCGCGCTCACAATTACTTCGTCGCTCCAAGCGATGACTTCTGTGGCTTCAACAAAACCCTGCGTGATGCCGCGAATAAAATATTCTGCTTTGGTCCGATAGTTCATGCCTAGATTCTTCCGCGCTAGCCTGACGCTGCCAAGTGCGAAAGTTTAGGCGAGCAAGCCGGGGAG
>CAIVJE010000211.1 GCA_903906135.1 uncultured Verrucomicrobiota bacterium
GCATAGCTTTGCTGCGGATCGAGGCTCTGGCCGGTGCTCCCATCTGGGCGGAAGCATTCTGACGCCATCACGATACAGCGCATATCATGCGTGCGAATCAGCTCGAGCATCGCCGGCAGTTGTTCCCGCGAGGCGGCCAGGGAATTGAAAAGGGGTTTACCGCGTGATTTTGCGCGATCAAAAACGCGCAGGGCCACTTTGTGGTATTCAATATTAGGATTATCGAAGCTGAGCGGGACATCGCTGACCGCCTGAATGGCTGGAATAAGTTTCGGTAAAAATTCTAGCATTTCGGGAACGCGCACCGAGACGCGCTGCGTGCCATCGATGTTGAGATTAACAAACTCTACGCCCGCCGCCGCTTGGAGCAGAGCTAAATGCTGAAAGCCCGTGACGTCGCGGGTCTCCCAGGCTTTGCGGGCGCGCGCATAGGCGTTGTTAATCAATTCACCAATAATGCGCAGACGCGGGGCTGAATTCATGGGAGCGTGGGTGGCCGCGAGGCGCGGTCCGTTACGGGAATAGGTGTTTGCGCAGTGGGGATGGTCGTGCGCTTAGCCAGATGATCGCGATGGTGCCAGGTGTTGGCCCAGCTCGAGGTGCCGCGAAGATTTTGGTCCTGGAGCACGGGCGCATGCTCGAGGAGATGATCAGCGCGACCTTCTGATTTCAGCCGGTCATAAGCGCGCGACCAGATGCATTCAAAATCTTCCACTTCACAGCGGCCTTCGCGCGTGCCCCCGCAAGGACCATTGCGTTGGTTTTTTGCGCAGGATGATTCTGGGCAAAGAAAAGCGATGTCCGGCAGCGAGCAATCCCCGCAATCTTTGCAGCCAAACAGCGCGACTTTGCCGGTATGTTCTGCCCAGCGCATCAATGCGGGTCCCTGTTGAGGATCGCGCGCATTGCCCGTGAGGCGTTGGCCGAGGTTCCAGAGCCCACGGCCTTCTTGAAACATCAGCCCATGGATAAATTTTGAAAAACGGTAGCTGTAAGTGACATTGGCGCTCGCGCTCGGCTTCACGAGGGAGGCCGCATAGCTGGGGTGCAAGCGCGCAGGATCAGCGAGACCGGTGGTTGGGTCTTCAGCGTAATAATAAAATTCATCGGCATGAGCGTAGCGGAGATCGCGGGCAAATTTTCGCCACTCCTCCGCCCCATAGCTCCGCTCCCGTGCGAGGATCTGATCGACCTCCGCAATGGTGTGCACGCCGCCGATATAACCGCCCCGATAACCAAGGCCGCGGTAGATCGCGAGCTGCTGCGCGGCAAGTTCGAGAAAAAAGGCGCGGCCGTGATCGGGCGTGGCGGCCTGTTGAGCGCAGAGCGCGGCGAGTTGATCGGAGATGAAAACCCCCGGAATTTTCCCAGAGCGGAAAAGCCGAGCCACGTTCGGATTGAGGACGTAAACATTGCCGATGAGGGGCACCTCGCCCCAACCACGCGTGCGCAGCCAAATAATCAGCTCATGCATTTTTCGCGCGTCATAACCAATTTGGTTAATCACCCAGCGCGCCCCGCATTGTAATTTCTTCTCCAGTTTGAGTAATTGCGGAATGACTTCGTTTTCGTACCGCTTAAAATTGGTGACGACGCAGCCTGGATAAAATTCGGTGCTCCCAAGGTAGGTGGTTTTTTTCGCACCCGGCCGGGTGACATCGAGGCCGGCATTCATTTCCGCGATGAGCGTCAGGAGACCAATGGAATCGAGATCAAAAACGGGTTTCGCGCCACCGTGCACGCCGATGCCGGAGTAATCACCGGAGAGGGCTAAGAGATTGTGCAAGCCTTGGCTCGCGAGATGCCAGGCTTGGGACTCCAGCCCGTTGCGATTAAAATCTTTGCACGAGAGATGGACGACTACTTCCCGGCCGGCGGAGCGGATGAGTTCACCCAAGGCGGCGGGCGCGAGTTGCGGATTGCCGCCCGCATTATCGGTGATCGAAACCCAATCAATGCCATCGTGTAACGCGAGTTCGTTGGCGAAGCTGACGCTCTTGGCGGCGCGCGTCTCGGCAACGGTCCCGCGCGTCGAGACCAGTTCAACGCCGATCACAAAATCGCGGGACGATTCTAATTTTTCGCGCAGGGTCATGATCGGGAAAGAATGAGCTCAGTTCGGTTAGGCCGCAACTCCCATGAAACGAAGAAACAGTTCGACGCTCGACGGCGCATCCGCGCCGTAACCATCGGCGCCAATTTCATCCGCAAACATTTTATTTACGGGCGCGCCCCCGACCGCAATTTTTACGTGAGCGAGCTCTGGTAATTGCTGAAAGGCATCAATCACAACCTTCATGTATGGCATGGTGGTGGTGAGCAAAGCCGACATGCCGACGATCTGCGCCTGATGTTCGCGGCAGGACTCAATAAATTTTTCCAGAGGTTGGTCCACGCCGATGTCGACCACCTTGAAACCGGCACCCTCGGCCATCATGCAGACTAAATTTTTGCCGATGTCATGAAGATCACCTTTGACGGTGCCCATGATGACGGTACCTCGCGGGGGGTTATTAACCGCATCGGCCGTCATGAGTGGTTTGAGAATGGCCATGCCGGCTTTCATGGCCCGGGCAGCGACGAGCACTTCCGGGACGTAAAGAATGCTATATTTAAAATCTTCGCCGACGACGGCCATGCCAGCAATTAAGCCGGAGTTGAGTACTTCATCGACGGGTCGGCCCTCGGCGAGGGCTTCGCGGACGAGACGTTCCACTTCTTTGGCGTTACCTTCGTAGAGGAACTGGTTAATCTGGGCGTAATCAGGCATAGCGAGTAGGGCGGTTGTGCGCGGGCGCTTTAGAGTTTAGCGGCGTCAAGACAGGCTTGTTTAATGGCCAAGATATTGGCGGTCGGGGTGCCGAAGGGGATGACAGCTGTCCCCATGATGAAGCCGGGGAGATCACGGCCTCGGCTGATTTCACGTGCCGCCACCGCGTAGATTCGTTCGGGGGTTCCCGTTTCAATGAGGCGTGGAGAGATATTGCGGCGCAACGCGCGACCCTGGGCCCGCGCAATGGTGGCCCATTCATCGAAGTCGCACGTGAAGTCACAGAGCAAGTTGTTCGCTCCGGTCTGCGCCAACAGATTGGCGATGGGGACCGTATTGCCACCAATGATCAGGGGTAGATCGCGCACGCCTTGGGCCGCGGCCCATTGGACGAGTTCCTGCGTGATGGGCAGAACAAACTCCTCATACATTTCCGGCGAGAGCAGGTCCGGGGAAGCTTGGGAGTCAAATACCACTAAATCCGCGCCGGCATCGATGTAGGCCTTCGAAAATTCCTTGATGATGCGCCCAGCGTACGCGAGCACGCTCCGGACCCAATCGGGCTGATCGAGGCACGCGAGAAAAAGGGCTTCGGCCCCGACGAGGGAGATGGCGAGGGAGAAGGGCCCAGAAATTGCCCCGCGGAGCCAGACGTCATCGCCCAGGGCGCGGCGGACATTGCGGGTCGCCGTGATGTTGACGGGTAGGCGCCCGTCTTTGAGCGGATGAGGCACGCGGGCCTGACTTAAATCATCACCGACATGAATGATATGGTTGCCGGGTTTAATGCCCGGAATGGAAGTGTCCGTGCCCTCGTAGAAACTGACTTTGCAGCCCACGGCTTCAGCTTCGAGATTGTAGACATCGACCCCGACGGCGAGGGCGTCGGGCCCGATCGCGGCATACTCGGCGAGTAACGCCTTCGTCAATAAATCAGCATCACGCGAAATTGCCGAGGGCGTGCTCTCGATGAACCAAGCTTTGTGTTCATAGATCGCGGGCAAGAAAAGGGGCACTGGTCGGCGTGGACCGCAACGCAGCACGGTCTCAACTTCAGCCCGGGTAGCCGTGGAGTGGGGAGGGATAATCATTAAAAAGGGGGATCAATAAGCTTAGCAAATTTCGCCCCAAGCGTCTTGGCGCATAGGGCTTGTCTTCATTGGTATATCGGGCAGTAAGGGGGAAACCGGATTTCCTGATGCGCGTTTCTCGACCCATTATTGTCACGTTACCCGACTACGGGGTGCGCTTTGCTGAGAGCGCGCACGCGGCTGGCTTTCGCATGGCGGAGCGGACAGATCCTTATCATAAATTAATTTATGTGTTATCGGGAAAGGTGGCTTATCGGGAAAAACGTCGAGCCGTGCCGGTGGAAGCGGGGGCGGGGAGCGTTTTGATCGTGCCGCGGGGGGTGGTGCATACGATTACGGATCAAGCGACCTCGATTTTGCTGCTGCTCTGTCTGAGTGGCGATTTTCTCGATCGGGAGCCTGAGTTGGCGCGGTTGTGGCTGCCGTTGACCCGCGTGGTTGATCGTCAGCTCGGCTTGAGTCGACCGGGCCGGCAGCGGTTGGAAGGCATGTGGCGTCAGGCGATGGTGGAAGCCCAACACGTTCGTCTCGGTGGGGGCATCACCGTTCGAGCCATGGCGGCGCAGACGCTCGTATTATTAGCTCGGTTGCCCGCCCAAGCCGGTGGGGCGGAGGCGAGTGCGCGGGTGGCGGCGGTGCGGCGAGAAATCGAGGAGACTTTTTATGATGAGTGGGATCTCGACCGGGCGGCGGCCCGCGCGGGGCTCTCGCGTCGTCGGTTCACGGACTTATTTCGAACCGCCGCTGGGCGCACGTTTTGGGCGGTGCTCAATGACCTGCGACTGGAGCATGCGGCGATGCTGTTGCAGCGCGGCGAACATTCGATCATGGGCGTCATGTTTTCCTGCGGTTTTAACGACGTCTCGCATTTTTACCGCATGTTTCGGCAGCGGTATGGAGCGGCGCCCCGCGCCTGGTTGGCGCGTTCGGTGCGTTGAATAGGCAAAAAATATTCTCCGGCCTCGCGCGAATGATCAGACCCGATTTTAGCTGAAATATTTCAGCGCAAGATCGAGGTCTGGGCGCGCCAACAAAATCCTTGCGCCACTCGAGAGGGGGCGTATCCATGACCCTTCAGTTTTTAGCCCGGGTGGTGGAATTGGTAGACACGCAGGTCTCAGAAGCCTGTGCCTAACAGCATCGCGGTTCGAGTCCGCGCCCGGGCACCATTTTTAAAGTCCGCTGGCTGTCCCCGGCGGACTTTTTATTTTTAAAAATGGCGCCCAGCCTCAGCGCGGGGACGGCTCCAGGGATTAAATGAAAATTCACTGCGGCGATTAATATTCTAGCTGTGAGCACGCAGGGGATTGCCAAAGTCGTTTTCGTCGTTTCACCTCCACGGCGAACCCCCGTGCAACCCCGCCCTTTGCATCTCTCTGTCATGGTTAATTATTTAGTAAACAGGCTAGCCGCATGGTCGGCTCACCATCGGTCCGTGCGGTGGTTGCTCTGGAGTGGGTTGAGCGCGTTGGCTACGGTGGCTCGCGGCGTGGTCGCGCCTGAAGCCCCCATCGATTTTAATCGCGATATTCGGCCCGTGCTTTCTGAAAATTGCATCCGTTGTCACGGTCCGGATGAGGAAAACCGCAAGGGTGGGGAAAAAGGCCAAGGCGGCTTGCGGCTCGATACCCGCGCGGGAGCCTTGAATCTCATGGATGATCGGACCGCCATTGTGCCGGGTGCTCCGGACCAAAGTGAACTTTTTCTGCGGGTTATGACGAGCGACGAGAATGATCTGATGCCGCCGTTAAAAACCGGCAAGACATTGACGGATGCGCAAAAGGCGCTGCTGAAAAAGTGGATCGCGCAAGGGGCCCCCTACGCTGAGCACTGGTCTTATGTTCCTCCGGTGCGCCCCGCGGTGCCGTCCGTTAGTCAGCCGGCTTGGCCAGCCAACCCGATTGATCACTTTGTGCTGAATCGCCTTGATCGAGAGAAATTAACCTCGGCGCCGAAAGCCGATCGGGCGACCCTCGCGCGGCGGGTCTCACTCGACCTGACGGGCTTGGCCCCTACGCCGGCCGAGGTTGAGCACTTCATCGCGGACCAGGCGCCGGACGCTTACGAACGTTTGGTTGATCGCTTGCTCGCGCAAAATACTTTTGGCGAACACTGGTCTCGGCTCTGGCTCGATCAGGCGCGGTATGCCGATTCCGCGGGCTATGCCGATGATCCGCTCCGCATGATTTGGGCTTATCGCGACTATCTCATTCGATCGTTTAATGCGAATAAGCCCTTTGACCAATTTACCATCGAGCAATTAGCGGGCGACCTCCTGCCGCACCCGACCGAGGATCAATTAATCGCCACCGCCTTTCACCGTAACACCACCACTAATAGTGAAGGGGGCACGGTTGACGAAGAATTTCGCAACATGGCGGTCGTCGATCGCGTGAATACCACGATGACGGTGTGGATGGGTTCCACGATGGCGTGCGCGCAATGTCACACGCACAAATACGATCCGTTCACGCAGAAAGATTATTTCCGCCTGTTCGCTATTCTTAATAATACGGCCGACGCTGACCGGCAAGATGAGGCGCCCACCTTGCCCTTGTTTACGCCCGAACGAAAAGCTCAGCGGCAGCAGATGGCCACGGAATTGGCGGCGTTAGAGAAAACCCTGAACACCCGGACGCCCGCTTTACTGGCGGCGCAGCCAGAGTGGGAGGCCGCGTTTGCGCGGCCGCTTGGCTGGCAGACGTTGGCCCCCACTGAATTAAAATCCCAAGCGGGTGCCGCCATAGTCACAGCCCCCGATGGCGTAATCACGGTAGCGCGTAAGGGTGAGACTGATATTTATACTTTCACCGGCGCAGTCGAGGCCCAGGCCATGACCGCGCTCCGGCTGGAAACATTTCCTTCTGATCTGCCGCCACCCCCAGGGCCGGTTTCAAATGCGGGTGAATTTGTCATTACGCGCATTCGCGCTGCACTGATTCCCGCCGGAGCCCATGAGGTGAAGGGGCGTTATCTTCGGTTTGAATTGCCGGGCCAAGCCCAAGCGTTGTCACTGCAAGAAGTGGAAGTGTTTAGTAACGGCGACAATGTCGCGCCGCTGGGCGCCGCGAGCCAAAGCAGCACGGTGGGTGAAGCGGTAGCGAAGTTAGCCATTGATGGCCTGATGCCCAGTAAGGCGCCGGCAAAGATTTTGGCGACCCTGACCCAAGCGACCGCCAATCCCTGGTGGGAGCTTGATCTTAAAAGCCTCCAGGCGGTGGAGCGTTTAGTAGTCTGGAGCCCCGCCGAAGGTAATGGAGTCAGTCCGCTTACGGGAGCGCAGGTCACCTTGCTTGATGAAAACCGCGTGGCCATCTGGAGCACCACGGTGTCGCCGGCCCCGGCCGCTCGGCTGGAATTAGCGGTCAGCGCCGTGCAGCCACTGACCTTTATTACCGCGCATGCCGACGTGACGCAGGACGGTTTTCGGCCGTGGTCAGTTTTAAATACTAAGGCGGGGCGCGATCAAGGCTGGGCGGTGGGCGGGCAGAGTGGTCGGCCGCATACGATCGTGCTCTTGCCCGAAGTCCCGGTGATGGTGCCGGCGGGGGCGCAGTTGACGGTGATGATCGAGCAATTATCGAAAAAGAAAAATCATACGCTGCCCAAATTGCGCCTCGCGACGACAGCTGATCAACGCGCGATTGAGGTCACGCGCGCGCTCGGGCCCGTGGTCGAAGCCCTCAAGGTATCGGCGGCGGTGCGCCCGCCCGCTGATCGTGAAATCGCTACGGCTTATTACATGACGTACGCGCCGGCCTTAGCTGCCACGCGGGCGCAATTGCAAACGCTCACTAAGCGCCTGGAGCTGATTGAGCCTTACACCACGGTGCCGATCATGAGTGAGTTGGCGGGGGTTAAAATGCGCGAGACGCACATTCAGCGGCGCGGTAACTATCTTGATCTGGGGGCGGCCGTCACTCCTGGCTTGCCGGGCGCGCTGCATCCGTTGCCGGCTCTCGCGCAGCCCAATCGGCTTGGGCTCGCGCAGTGGATTGTTGATCCTAAAAACCCGCTGACCTCGCGCGTGATCGCTAATTTATTTTGGGAATCCATTTTTGGCCTAGGCCTCGTGCGCACCACCGAAGATTTTGGGTCGCAAGGGGACTTGCCGTCGCATCCTGAGTTGCTCGATTGGCTCGCGGTAGAATTTCGCGAGAGCCACTGGGATGTGAAGCATTTGCTGCGGTTGATGGTAACCTCATCAACTTATCAACAGTCAGCCCAAATTTCCGAAGCCGCCCTGGCGCGTGATTCAGCTAATCAATTACTCGCGCGCGGTCCGCGCTTCCGCCTGACCGCCGAGATGATCCGTGATCAAACGCTCGCGGTGAGTGGCTTACTCAGTCAGAAAATGTACGGAGTTCCCGTCCACCCACCGCAGCCTAAATTAGGCGTCGCCGCCGCATTTGGTACCGGACTCGACTGGCAGACCAGCGAAGGCGAGGATCGCTATCGCCGGGGAATTTATACGGCTTGGCGCCGGTCTAATCCTTATCCGTCCATGAGCACTTTTGACGCGCCGAGTCGCGAAGTTTGTCTGGTGCGGCGCGAGCGTTCGAACACTCCACTCCAGGCTCTCGTGACGCTTAACGATCCGGTGTATATTGAGGCTGCGCAGAGTCTCGCTCGGCGCATGGCGGCAGTCAGCGGCTCACCGGCTGAGAAACTAGCGCACGGTTTTGAATTGGTTTTGTTACGTGCGCCGAAGCCCCCGGAGCAAAAGGCGCTGCTGGCGTTGTACGCCAAATCACAGGAACGCTTTGCTCGGGATGCCGCCCAGGCTTTGGCTGTCGCGACAAATCCCCTCGGGGCCGCCCCGGCGCAAATGAATCTGGCCGATCTAGCCGCTTGGACCGTGGTCGGTAATGTCCTTTTCAATTTAGATGAATTTCTCATGAAGCCGTAAGCGGTCTGCCCCCATGAATCCCTACCTCGACTCTCTGGTTCAATCTACGCGCCGCCATTTTCTGAAAGAATCAGCGATGGGCTTAGGCGCCATCGCGCTGAGCTCTTTGCTCGGACGTAATGCTTTTGCGGCTCCAGCGGCGGCGACCAATCCACTCGCTGCGCGGCTCCCCCATTTCGCCCCAAAGGCAAAACGGATCATCTATCTGCATCTGACCGGTTCGCCGCCCAATCTTGATCTCTTCGATTATAAACCCGAATTGGTGAAGCGTGATGGGCAGGATTGCCCTGATGATTTTATTAAAGGGAAGAAATTCGCCTTCACCGCCGGCAAGCCCAAGCTGATGGGCAGCCCGCGCACGTTCGCTCAATATGGTCGCAGTGGCCATTGGATGTCCGATGCGATTCCGCATCTGCACACGGTGGCAGACGATCTCTGTATCATCCATTCGATGAACACTGATCAATTTAATCATGCGCCGGCCGAGCTATTGCTTTTGACGGGCTCGCCGCGGGCGGGGCGGCCCTCGCTGGGTTCTTGGGTTACGTATGGACTCGGCACGGAAAATCAAAATCTCCCTGGATTTGTGGCGCTCATTTCAAGCGGCGTTCAACCGAACGGTGGGAAAAATTCTTATGGCAGCGGCTTTCTGCCCTCGGTGTTCCAAGGCGTGCAATGTCGCTCCAAGGGCGACCCCGTCCTCTATGCGGCCGACCCCGCTGGGTTCACTCGTGATCTGCGCCGCGATAGTCTCGATGCCCTGCAGGAGTTGAATGAACTCCAAGCGAGCGCCTTGGGCCATCCGGAGACGCGTACGCGCATCGCTCAATACGAGTTGGCTTACCGCATGCAGATGTCGGTCCCTGAGGTGATGGACATCTCGCGGGAAACCCCCGCCACGATTGCGGCTTACGGGGCGCAGCCCGGTGAATCTAGTTTTGCTAATAATTGTTTGCTCGCGCGGCGCTTGGTCGAACAAGGCGTGCGATTCGTGCAGCTCTTTGATTGGGGTTGGGATTTTCATGGCACCTCAGAATTAGAAGATATTCGGGGTGGGCTGACGAAAAAATGTAACACAATGGATCGGCCGGTCGCTGCGCTTATTAATGACCTGCGCCAACGCGGCCTGTTGGAAGACACGCTGATTGTACTCGGGGGTGAATTTGGGCGGACGCCCTTTCGCGAAGGCCGAACCTCGACCGGCGAAATTTTGGGCCGCGATCATTATCCCGATTGCTACACCATGATTCTCGCCGGCGGGGGTATCAAAGGGGGCTTGTCTTATGGCGAAACGGACGAGCTCGGTTTCAATATTACACGCGATAAAGTTCACGTGCACGATTTGCAGGCGACACTGCTCAATCAACTGGGCTTTGATCATGAGCGCCTGACCTTCAAGTTCGAGGGTCGCAATTATCGTCTCACCGATGTGCACGGCAGTGTGGTTAAAGGAATTTTGAGCTAACCCTTCGCCTTAGGCCTCTGCTTTTTTAATATTCTGCTGATCGCAGCACGCGCTCGACTCATTTACTATCTCCGCACTATAAAATCTTACCCACTATGATTACCCCACGCTGTTTGCTCGCGGCTATTTTTGCCGCTACGGTTACTGGTCTGTCGGCGCATGAGACTGGCAAGCCCCACGACGATGCAACCACGCCGGTACCCGTGCATTTCGAAGTTGAAACGCAGGGCCCGGTATCCGCCCCTAGCGCCGTTGAGCGGACGCCGGCCTTGCTGACTAGCGGGCAAGGTTTCTGGAAATTTGCACCAGCGCGCGGCACCATGCCGGTGCCGGCTGAGGCGCAAGCCTTGGTCAAAGGCGCGCACGGGACGATCATCGTCGATGCAGAGCACGATATTGCTTATTGGGGCCTAGCCAACGTGGGTTGGGTCGCCTTCAGCGATCGCCTGACAAAATCCTGGATTGTTAAGAGCGACCCGGCGATTAGCTCCGGCAATTTGCATGGTGCCGATATTATGCCGCGGGCGGGTCAGCTGCCGCTGGTGATTGCGGCGGACAATGTGGAGGGGGAGATTTTGCTTTCCGACACGAGCTTCCAGCAGGTGGAGAAGTTAAAGATTCCCACGGGTGGACCCTACGCTGACGGCAAGGGCTGGGCGCCCACTGATGCAGCTTTTGGCGGCAAAAATACCGTCTGGATCACTGATGGCTATGGTCGGCATTGGTTCATGGATGCAGACCTACATCCCTTGGCTTATCGGGGGAATTTTTATGGCGGCGATAGCTTGAGCAAGACACCGCATGGTATCACCTTCGATGCCGCGCGGGGAGAGCTCTACTTGTCAGCTCGGCCAGAAGCGCGAGTGGTTGAATGGTCGCCCGCCACCAAGCAAACGCTCGCGGTGCATCAATTGCCGAAGGGCAGCACCGCCTGCGATACCGATCTCTGGGGTGACTACTTGCTGGTGCCTTGCTTGGATGGTCCTGACCAAAAGCCCGGTCCACTCTACATCATCAATCTCAAAACCAAGGCCGTGGTCAGCACCATTCGCCCCAAAGAAGATCTGGGCTTTGATTATGCCCAACATATCCACGATGCCTGCTGGTATATTGTCGGGCAGGGGGCTGACGCTAAAGTTTACATTCTCTTCACCGCTTGGAACCCCGGCGGTGTGGCCGCGCTGGAATTAGTTAACGTGAAAGAATAAACGGCTGCCCCGTTCCAAAATTTCTCATTTATAAAATGATGTCATTTATGCTTCGGCTCGCTCACGGGATTATGGCTGGGCTCTTTGCTTTTTCGGTCGCGCTGCAATTCAATGATCCTAATCCCGCGCCGTGGATTCTCCTCTACGGAATCAGCGCCCTCGCGGCCGGTTTGGCGGCGGCGGGACGACCCTCGCGCTATCTCGCATTTGGCGTGCTGGCAATTTGTGCTATCTGGGAGATTCAGTATTTACGCGTTGGTGCTTGGCATACCCCACTTAGCGCCTTGGTGGCGGAATGGCATATGATGAATGAAGCGATCATTCGCGGTCGGGAGTTTTACGCGCTCATTTTGATCGGCAGCTGGATGGCCGTGATCGGCTGCACCGCCCGGCGCAACGCGCCGCCCGCTCAGTAATAGCCGGCCGCCCTCATTTGCTCATGAGGGAATTGCCCGGATCGCCTAAGCTTTATGCGCATTTTTATTAGATTTTTAATTTTGGCGCATATTTCGGGGGGGCTTTTTGCCGCGCAAGGGCCGGGGGTGACTCAGTCAGAGTGGCACGGTTATGAGCGGCTCGATTTTGTCGTTGCGGGGCAGCCGGCGATTTTGATTTTACCCAAAGTAGTTGCCCTGGGGCGGCCTTGGTTATGGCGGGCGGAATGGTTTGGCGATCGGCACGCTCCGCAGGTTGCCTTGGCTTTATTGGCCCGCGGTTGGCACTACGCCTATATCAACGCGAGTGATCGCTATGGTTCGCCGGCAGCGATCGAGATTTTTGATGCGTTTTACACGCAGCTGCTGCGTCAACACCAGTTGGCGCCGCAGGTCGTGCTCGAAGGCTTTAGCCGCGGGGGACTCTATGCCTTTAATTTTGCCGCGACCTATCCCGCGCGCGTCGCGGCCCTTTACCTCGATGCCCCCGCCCTCGATCTGCGCAGTTGGCCCGGCTATAAAAAATCACATTGGGCCGAGGTGGCCGAGAATTACGGGCTGACCGTGGCTGCCTTAGAGACCGCTGCCGTGAGTCCGCTGGCGCGGATCGATCCAGTCGTTCGTGCGGGTATTCCTATCATTGGCGTCAGTGGTGACGCCGATACCGTCGTGCCGTTGGCAGAAAATTTAGCCGTGCTCGTTCAGCGCTATCGCGCCGCCGGTGGCCTCATTGAGGTGATTATCAAGCCCGGCGCGGGACACTCGCCGCATAGTTTAGCGGATCCTGCGCCGATTGTAGATTTTATCCTGCAGCACCACGCGCCGAGTCGGTAAGTGCGCCGCGCTGATCCGTGCGCTGAAAGCACCAGCAGCTTGATCAGGCCTTGCGACTTTTGGTCTAGGCGCGTAAGGCTCGCTGGTGAACCGCTGCTAATATGAAGGCCAGCCCGCAGTTAATTTTTTCTGACCGGGCAGATTTACAAGCGACCCTTGGTCGCGCGTATGCTTTAGCGCTCACTAATTTATTAACGATTAATACGATCAGCGATCCGACGCAGGATCATAATCGCAGTGGTTTATTCCTTAATCCCCCGGGAACTTTCATTCGGGCCGGCGGTGATTATCAGACGCCCTGGACCCGGGACGCCGCTCTTAATGCGTGGAGCGCGGCTTCTTTGCTCTCGCCAGCCGTTGCGGCTAATACGCTGTGGGCGGTGGTGGCCCGCCGCGACGGTCAGCTCATCGTCCAGCCTGACGATCAATGGTGGGATCAGGTTATTTGGATCCAGGCTAGCTGGAATCACTATTTGATAACCGGAGACCGCGCGTGGCTCGCACCCGCTTATGCCACGGCTCAGGAAACTTTGCGCGAGCGCGAGCGATTGAATTTTAATTCAGTCTATGGACTTTTCGGCGGCCCAGCTTGTTTGGCTGATGGAATTTCGGGTTACCCGCCCCCGCTCGGTGATCGCGGGTCGGGCAGTTCTTTTGTCTTAGATTATCCTGATACCGACAAAATTATGGTCCTCAGTACCAACTGCGTTTACGTGGGCGCGTATCGGGCGGCCGAAAATCTTGCGCGCGCTCTCGGGCGTCCAGCGGCGGAGGTGGCCGAATATGCCATTAAGGCCATTGCGCTTACGGCGGCAATTAATCGGCATTTATGGTTACCTGATAAATCTACTTACGCTTATTTTCTGTATGGCTCTGGTCCGCAGGCGGGGCGGATCGATCGATCGCAGGAAGGCATCGGGCTTTGTTATGCGATTTTATTTGCCGTCGCTGATCCTGCGGCGGCGCGGCAGTTGTGCGCGCACGCCCACCGTGAGCCCCAAGGGATTCCCTGCGTGTGGCCCCATTTTTCAGGTTTTTCTGATACTCAGCCTGGCCGGCATAATAATATGATCTGGCCGCTCCTGAGTGGGCTGTGGACTCACGCGCTCGCTACGTTGGGCGCCACGGAAGCAATGGGGCAGGAGATTATCACGCAAGCACAGCTGGCGCTGAGGGAAAATGATTTTAGCGAAATCTATCACGCGCACACGGGTGCGGTGGACGGTGGTTGGCAAGTGGGGCGACCCTGGAAGAGTTGTCCGCAACAGACGTGGTCCGCGACGGCTTATTTGCGTTCAATTCAATTGGCTATGTTTGGCCTTAATTTTTCTGCGGAAGGCATTCGGTTTGCACCGCACTTGCCGGAGCGCTGGGGGCGAGTGACCATAAGCAACCTCCCTTATCGCGGTGGTTTATTAGAACTGCAGTTGATGGGGCAGGGCTCGCAGATTGCGGCTCTTTTGCTTAATGGGAAAAAGCAGAATGCTCCCTTCTTATCGGCCCAGGATTTATCCGGTAATAGCCGGATCGAAGTTACGCTCACCGAGCAATCGTAGGGCGGCTGAATCTAGCCGGCTCGTTTACGGGTGATGATCAGGCGCGGCTGAGCCGATCGAACGTTTCGCGCAAAGTCAGGCTAAGGCTATCTTGTTGAGTCTGCAGCTTACGATAAAGCGCGGCGCGATTTTTTTCTGGGGCGCAGCGGGTGCGTTCGTTCACCGCTACCGCATGGGCGGCGAGGGTTGCCAAGCTCGTCTTATTGCCCGCATGTAACTCAGCGCACCACGCCGCTTGGAGCGCCCCGCCGAGGGCCGCCCCTTCATCCTCCACCATGGCAACTACCGGCACGCCAAAAATGTCGGCCATGATCTGGCGCCAGGCGGCGGATTTAGCTCCGCCCCCAGTTAAGCGAATTTCTTTAGGTTTAACGCCGAGAGTCGCGAGGCGTCGCAGGCCGTAATTTAATCCCAGCGTGACCCCTTCCATGGCCGACCGCGCCAGATGTCCGGGGGTGAGCGTGCGGCGATTGAGTCCATAGAGCACGCCGGTCCCGTGAGGAACGTTCGGAGTTCTTTCGCCGTCGAGGTAAGGCACGAGCGTGAGCCCATCGGCCCCCGCGGGAGTGGCGCTGACCGCTTGTTCGAGGGCGGCATGGTCCCAATTGAAGAGCGCGCGAAATTGTTCGGTGACCGCCGTGAGATTCATGGTGCACAGCAACGGCAGCCAGCCGCCGGTGGATGAGCAAAAGGCGGCGATTTCACCGTGGGGGTCGATCACTGGTTTCTGGCTGAAGGCGTAGATCGTGCCGCTGGTGCCGAGACTGGCGGTAACAACTCCGGGGGTCACGTTGCCGGTGCCGATCGCGCCCATCATGTTGTCGCCGCCCCCCGCGCTCACGATCACCTCGGGGGAGAAACCGTATTTTGCCGCCAGCTCCGGTCGGAGCGTGCCTGCGGCCCCGTGCGACGGAGAAAGTGGCGGAAGCCAATCGGCCAAATTCTTGTCGATGGTACTGAGGACGTTTTTTGACCACGTCCGCCGGCGTACATCAAGCAGAGCGGTCCCAGAAGCATCACCCGGCTCCATGCAATAATTACCGGTCAGATAAAAATTGAGATAGTCGTGCGGCAATAGGACATGCCGCAGGCGCTTATAGTTCGCCGGCTCGTGGCGTTTTAGCCAAAGAATTTTCGGCGCAGTGTAACCAGGCAAAAAAGGCAGTCCGGTGGCACGAATGACGGCCGCCGGGCCGCCTAATTTTTTAGTGAGCAGGGCGCACTCGGCGACGGTCGAAGTGTCGCACCATAGTTTGGCCGGACGAATAACGGCGCCGCGAGCATCGAGGGGTACGAAGCCATGTTGTTGGCCAGAGACGCCAATGGCGCGAACGCGGCGGCGATCAATTTTAGCGGCGACGGCGGTGATGACCGTATCGAGCGCGGTCGCCCATTCTTCCGGATGCTGCTCCAAGTGGCCAGCCGGCAGACCAGCCAGCAGAGCGTGAGGAGCCCGGGCTTCGGCAATGACGCGGCCCAGCTCAAGATCCAAGACGATGGCCTTGGTGCTTTGGGTGCCGCTATCGATGCCGAGGTAAAGACTCATGGGTTAAAGCAAGGTAGCCGAGCGGAATCCCAGAGGCTTAGCCGTGCAGATAAGTATTGAGTAGGTTTTCGAGATATTCCTGTTTGCCCGAACGAAGCTTAGGTTCGCCAAGTTTCGTGAGGACCAGTTTCTCGAGAGACTTAAAAGTAGCCTTACCGGTTTCGATCTCACGACCGAAGCCGGAATCGTAGGAGCTATAGCGCTGGGTGAGGAACTGCCCAAGTCGGCCGTCGGCAATGATGTGGCGAGCGAGTTTGAACCCGAGTGCGAAAGTATCCATGCCGCCGATGTGCGCGTGGAAAAGATCCTCCGCATCCATGCTTGGCCGGCGCAGTTTAGCATCGAAATTGATGCCGCCCTTGCCCAGCCCGCCGGCCTTCAGAATCGCAACCATCGCGAGGGTGACTTCTTTGACGTCGGTATTAAATTGATCGGTATCCCAACCGAGGAGGGGGTCGCCGGCATTGGCGTCGATGGAGCCGAGCATGCCTTGTGACGTGGCGACTTCGATTTCGTGTTGGAAGGTATGGCCAGCGAGGGTGGCGTGATTCGTCTCGATATTAAATTTAAAATCTTTTTCGAGGCCGTAGGTGCGAAGGAAGGCGACCCCACTGGCGACATCAAAATCGTATTGGTGTTTGGTTGGCTCTTTCGGTTTCGGCTCGATGAGAAACTGGCCCTTGAATCCGATGCTCTTTGCGTAATCGAGCGCGAGGTGCAGAAAAGCCGCCAGATGATCCTGCTCACGTTTGAGATTGGTATTGAGCAGCGTTTCATAGCCTTCCCGGCCACCCCAGAAGACGTAGCCTTCGCCGCCGAGTTCTTTGGTCATCTCGATGGCTTTCTTCACTTGAGCCGCGGCATAAGCAAAGACATGCGCGTCGGGATTTGTCGCCGCGCCGCACATATAGCGGGGGTTAGAAAATAAATTAGCGGTGCCCCATAAAAGTTTAACGCCGGTGGCCTTTTGCAGGGACTTGGCGTGGGCGACGATTTTATCTAAGTTGCGATTCGATTCCGCGAGGGTCTTGCCCTCGGGGGCAATATCTCGGTCGTGGCAGCACCAGAAGGGAGATTCAATTTTTTGGAAAAATTCAAACGCGGCATCCATGCGCGTCTTGGCAATGGAGAGCGCGTCCTTGCCGCTTTCCCATGAACGCTGCACCGTGCCGGGACCGAAAGGATCGGTGCCGGTCCCACGAAACGAGTGCCAGTAGGCCACCGAGAAGCGGAGGTGTGATTTTAAGGAACGGCCATCGATCATCTCCGTGGGATTATAGTGCCGGAAGGCCAGGGGGTTCTTGGAGCCAGGGCCGGCATAAGTGATGCGCGGAATACGGGGAAAGTGGGCGGAGGGGTTTTTCATAAAAGTGAGTTAAAAAATAATAAGCCGCCGCGAATGGCGAGCAAACGAAGCGGAATTGCTCAGTTTTTTTTGATGAAATTTCTCTATGATTTCCTCGCGGGTGCCTGGAGCCCACGGGCCGGTGCGGGACCGTTCATTTATGACAGGCCCAGGGTGGCCGCGCTCTCAGGCGTGAGTGGATTATTGAATAAGATCTTGGACCAACCGCTCTCGCTCGGGTGCGGTGGGGCCAAAATGAATGGCCGCGCGAACTAACGCTGCGGCGCGCGCGCCCTTGGCGTCATCGTTGAGGTGTATCGTACAGAGCAACGTGCCCGCAGTTACCGGCTCACCGATTTTGATAAGATTGGCGAGTCCGACCGCGTGATCGACTTGGTCGGCCACGGCGGCGCGGCCTCCGCCCAGCGCCATAATGGCGTGGCCGCATTTGAGTGCGTCAACCTCAACCACAAATCCGCTGGCGCTCGCTGGGGCGTGAACTGCCAAAAGCTTTTTGGCGGTGGGTAGCAATTTATAATCTTGGATCACGCGGGGATCGCCGCCTTGGGCGATGCACATTTGCCGAAATTTCTCGAGCGCCGCGCCGGAGGTAATGGCAGCAGACATTTGCTGTTGGGCGTCAGCAGCATTTTTCGCCGCTCCCCCCAAGATCAGCATATGCCCGGTAAGCGCGTAGGTTACTTCCATCAAGTCGGCGGGGCCGCGGCCTTTGAGACATTCAATCGATTCAATCACCTCCGTGGTGTGGCCCGCGGCGCGGCCGAGCGGTTGATTCATCGCCGTGAGTTGGGCCCACACGGGTTTGCCGCCAGCGCGACCCACGGCCACCATCGCCCGAGCAAGCGTTAGGGCGTCCTCCTTGCGTTTCATAAATGCCCCTTTCCCGAATTTTACATCGAGGACTAACGAGTCAATTCCCTCCGCCAGTTTCTTGCTCATGATGCTAGCGCAAATGAGGGGGATGCACTCGACCGTGCCGGTGACATCCCGCAGGGAGTAAAGTTTGCGATCCGCTGGGACCACTTGCGGCGTCTGACCAATCATCGCCGCGCCAACTTTTTCTAGAATGGCGCGAAATTCGGTCACGCTGAGCATGACGCGGAAGCCGGGGATGGCTTCCAATTTGTCGAGCGTCCCGCCGGTGTGACCAAGACCTCGACCGCTCATCATCGGAACTTTGAGGCCACAAGCCGCCGCGAGCGGGGCGAGGATGAGGGATACTTTATCGCCGACGCCTCCCGTGGAATGTTTATCTACTTTCGCTCCCGCGATCGATTGCAGATCAATCACTTCACCCGAGCGCATCATGGCATCAGTGAGCCAAGCAGTTTCCTGGGGAGTCATCCCGCGGAGAAAAATGGCCATCAGGAGTGCGGTCGCCTGGTAGTCTGCAAAACGACCATCGGTTACTCCCTGCGCGAAGAATTTGATTTCGGCTTCGGTTAAGCTGCCGCCATCGCGTTTTTTAATGATAATATCTTGGGGAAAAAAAGAGGGGCTCATAAAATTAATGAGTGATCGGCCGCGCGGGCTTCGTCGTGATTTTTAGGGCTAAGCCTTCCGCGGCCAGATCGGAATGACGGTCCCTGGTGAGCATCAGTAATCAGCGGATTTAAGAACGGACCTTAGGCGTACCGCTCTTCTTTCCAAGGGTCGCCGTTGTTGTGGTAGCCGCGAACTTCCCAGAAGCCGAGTCGATCCTCGGCGAGGAAGGTGATGCTTTTGACAAATTTTGCGCCCTTCCAGGCGTAAAGTTTGGGAATGATAATGCGGGCGGGGCCACCGTGCTCACGGGTGACGGGGGCGCCGCCAAATTGGGTCGCCACGAGCACGTCGTCATCGAGACAGTGCGCGAGGGGGACGTTCGTGGAGTAGCCATCGTAGCTCGTGAAATAAACAAATTGCGCCTCCGGTTTCGGTTGAACGAGTTCGAAGAGGGAGGTGAACGCCACGCCACTCCAAGTGCAGTCGTACTTGCTCCAAGTGGTCACGCAGTGAAAATCACTTTCATCGGTGACTTGGGGGAGGGCATTAAATTGTGCCCAAGAAAGGACGGCGGATTTTTCCACGAGACCATCGACGGTCAGGGTCCAATCCTGCAGGGCAATCTCAGGTTGCACGCCGAGGTCGAGCACAGGAAATCCCGTGGTAAGTTTTTGGCCGGGCGGGAGTCGGTCCGTGGTCGCCACCGCCCGAGGCTGAAATCCGCGAGCCAACTGCTTCGCCGCCCATTTTTGCTTGGCCTCAATGTAGCGTTCTTTGGACATAAAGAAGTGAATTTAGTGACCGGACGGACTAAGTCGAAAATAATTATCGGCCGAGAAAGCTGCTGCGGAAATGAGAGATTTCGGGCTGTACCGCTTGCCGCTTAGTGGCGGCTCAGGAGCTGGTTGGCGGTAAAATAGCCAGGGCCTCCGCGATTAATTTAGTTTTGCTCCGATAAAACAGCGCGAGGCCCCCTTGATAAATGAGGGTAATAGCCGCGACGGCACTATAGAGAGCGAAAAATGCCGTGCGGACTAAGGGCAAAAGGGAGCTTTTATCGAGACCTGCTTCCGTGAGCATTACTTCCATGTCAGGGGTCAGGCTCGCCAAGGCTGTGTCGGCATCAAAGCTACCAAGCCGGCCGGCGCAGTAGACCAGCATGACGGCGAGCAGAAATAATTGGGAACGCACGAGCAAGCTCAGGCCGGCGGGGTCGCGTTGTTGCAATTGGCGGTGTCCGCGAACTTCCATGAGGCCGGCCGCTAAGACGAGCAGGCCGATCAAGACGCTCAGGAGATCGCCAATGGCCAGTGCCAGTAAGGAGCCGAGCGCGGAGATGACGATCACGCTCCAGCCGTTAAGCCGTGAGACCGTGAGAACGCGCTGGAGGGATATTTCAGCGGGCGAGAGAGTGGGGGTGGGCATGCGGTTTGACTTTGCCATTCTAGGCGCCGCACGGAACCTCTAATTTAACTGTCATGCCACCCCGCACCCCCAAACCTTGGCCCTTCCGGATCGAGTATCCGCCCGAGTTGCCGATCAGTGCGCGCGCGGACGAAATTATTGCCGCCATTCGTGATCATCAGGTGCTGATTTTGGCCGGTGAAACGGGGTCGGGCAAAACAACACAAATTCCCAAGATGTGTTTAGTCGCGGGGCGCGGCGAGCGCGGTCAGATTGCCTGCACGCAGCCTCGGCGGGTGGCGGCTACTTCCGTGGCGCGACGTGTGGCCGAAGAACTCAATGTGTCGTTGGGTCGTGAGGTTGGCTGTAAAATACGCTTCGCTGATCAGACTTCCGCCGACACGGTGATTAAATTCATGACGGACGGTATGCTGCTCGCCGAGTTGCAGGCCGATCCGGATCTGCGCACGTACGACACGATCATCGTCGATGAAGCGCACGAGCGTTCGCTGAATATTGATTTTATTCTTGGGCATCTGCGTCGGCTGCGGCTCCAGCGGCCGGAATTAAAAATTATCATCACCTCGGCGACTATTGACACGGAGGCTTTTTCCAAAGCGTTCGACGGCGCGCCGATTATTGAAGTCTCCGGCCGAGTTTATCCCGTGGAGGTGATTTATGCGCCGCTCGACGAGTTGAGCGAAGGGAGGTCGAATCCTTCCGCCGTCGCCAAGGCTATGGCGGACAGGCCGGATGAGCCGAAGAGCTCGTCGGTTCGACGGGAGGGCTCATCCGGCCCAAAGAAAAGCAGAGCTGATGATTACACCTACATTGAGGCAGCGGTGGAGGCGGTGGAGCGCGTGTTGCAGGAAAGTAACGCTGGCGATATTTTAGTATTCTTGCCCACCGAGCGGGATATTCGCGAGACGCGGGATTTAATTGAGGGACGCCGTGGGTCGCGAGTGGAAGTCGTGCCTCTCTTTGGACGGCTGACCAACGCCGAGCAGCAGCGGGTGTTTTCGTCCTCCCAAAAAAGAAAGGTAATCGTAGCCACGAATATTGCGGAGACCTCATTAACCATCCCGGGGATTCGTTTTGTAATCGATACGGGGCTGGCGCGCTTTAGTCGGTACACGCCGCAGAGTCGGACGCGGCGGTTGCCGATTGAGCCGGTGTCGCAAAGCAGCGCGGATCAACGCAAAGGCCGTTGTGGTCGCGTGAGTGATGGGGTGTGCATTCGGTTATATTCGGAGCAGGATTATCTTGAACGTCCCCGGTTCACCCAGCCGGAGATTCAGCGCAGTAATTTGGCCGATGTGATTTTGCGGATGAAGGCCTTTGGGCTGGGCGACATTGAGGAGTTTCCCTTTCTCAATGCCCCGCCCGCTAAGGGCATTCGCGCTGGTTATGCTTTATTGCACGAACTCGGGGCGATTGATGAGGTCGGCGGGCTGACGGAGATCGGGCGAGAGTTGGCGCATTTACCCGTCGATCCGACGGTCGGTCGCATGATCCTGCAGGCGAGCCAAGAAAAAGCGCTGCGTGAAGTTTTAATTATCGCCGCGGCCTTGAGTATTCAGGATCCCCGGGAGCGACCGATGGATTTGAAAGAGAAAGCCGATGCGGCCCACCGGCGATTCACGCACCCGGACTCTGATTTTTTAAC
>CAIVJE010000212.1 GCA_903906135.1 uncultured Verrucomicrobiota bacterium
CCGAATCCTAAAAAGCAAAACACCGAGGAGATAAATCCTCGGTGTTCGGAGACCGCACCCGACTCGGCAAGAGTCGGTGACCGCGGCAGCCGCTCAAAATGAGCGGTTATAGGAAACTCACTTCGTCGGAACCGTCTGGATCGTTTTAAGAATCCGGCCGGCGACCAAATAAGGATCAGCGGCAGAATTCGGCCGACGATCCTCGAGGTAGCCCTTGTACCCATTATTAACGAAGCTGTGGGGAATGCGGACCGAAGCGCCGCGATCGGCCAGCCCGTAGGAGAATTTATCGATGGATTGCGTCTCATGCAGGCCCGTCAACCGGAGATGATTCTCCGGCCCGTAGACGGCGATGTGCTCGTCGCGGAATTGATTAAAGGCCGCCATCAATTTCTCGAAGTAAGCCTTGCCGCCGACATCGCGCATGTGCGCCGTGGAGAAATTAGCGTGCATGCCGGAACCGTTCCAGTCCAGCGGTTGCTGGAAGGGCGCCAGAATGGGCTTACAACGCCACTCAATATCGATGCCGTAAGTTTCCGCCAAGCGCGCGAGGATATAACGGGCCACCCACATCTGATCGGCCGCGCTCTTGGAGCCTTGCCCAAAGATCTGGAATTCCCACTGACCCTTCGCCACCTCGGCGTTGATGCCTTCAAGATTAATGCCGGCATCGAGACAGATATCGATGTGCTTCTCGACGATTTCGCGCGCCACATCACCGACATTTTTGTAACCCACGCCGGTATAATACGGACCCTGCGGAGCGGGATAGCCGTCCACCGGGAAGCCCAAGGGGCGACCGTCTTGGTAGAAGAAATATTCCTGCTCAAAACCAAACCAAGTCCCGGCATCATCCGGAATCGTGGCCCGCGAATTTGAAGGATGCGCCGCGCCCGTATGCAGGAAAGTTTCGCACATCACGAGCACCCCGTTGATCCGGGTACTGTCAGGGAAAACTGCGACGGGTTTCAGGATGATATCTGAACTCTTACCCTCAGCCTGCTGAGTCGAGCTACCATCGAAGCCCCAAGGCGGCAAATCGGCGAGAGCCGGGAAGCTGGCAAATTCTTTGATTTGCGTCTTGCTGCGCAGGTTAGCTAACGGCGTGTAGCCATCGAGCCAGATGTATTCCAATTTATATTTAGCCATATGATTTAAGGTTAAGGGGGAAACCACCTGAAGACTGGCGCCGAACGGCAGCAGGACCGGGGTAAACTTAAGCCCCAATTCAGCATCTCACGTGCCAGAGGCAAAGAGATTTTGATAACATGACTCAGCTTTTACCGATTTTTGGCTAAATTTAGCCCGCCCAGACCAAAGCGCACTCTTGCCACCGCTCCCTGCCCCGCAAATCGTCTCTCCCACGTTCCATGCATCAGGTTAAAGACACCCAACGCGCGCTCGTCCGCATCGGTTTTGATGGCAGCGTCCACAAAACCTTCCGCGGACCCGAAGCTTTTGTGCGTTTTGAGAACGAGGTTAAAATTCTCCGTTACCTCGAAGCGCGGGGCTGCGATTTCGTGCCGCAATTGCTGGAAGTTGATGAAACTCACCTGAAAATAACTACCACCAATTGCGGCTCGCAGGTCGACCAGCTGAACCCGGAAAGAATGCAGCAACTTTTTGCTGAACTTGCGGCCTTTGGGGTACGCCACGATGACCCCGAGTTGCGCAATGTCACCTACCGCCGGAGCGACGGCCGCTTTTGCCTGATCGATTTTGAATTCGCGACCGTGTTGAGCGAAAGCACCGCGGACGCCAAGTCTCAATCCCCGCACCTCCGCTGGTCAGGCCTGACGCATCGCGGCCATGTTCGCCCGATCAACGAAGATCGTTTTCTGGCGTTGGAATTTGATGGCCACGAAGTTCGCTACCTCGGCAAGAACGGGGAGGCCTCTTGGACGAAGGCCGACTTTGTCTTTGCCGTGAGCGATGGCATGGGCGGCGCCAATTCCGGGGAATTCGCTAGCCGTATCACCATCGATAAAATCACGAGCCTGATGCCCAAAAAATTCCGGGGCGCCGCGCCTGGCCCGAATAGCGGCTATGCTGAAATCCTCCTCGAGGCCTTTCGCGAGATTCATCAGGAATTAATTAAGCTCGGCGAATCTTACGAAGAATGCCGCGGCATGGGGACCACGCTCAGCCTGTGTTGGCTCACCCCCGGCTGGGCTTACTTTGGTCATATTGGCGACAGTCGCATCTACCATCTGCCGGCGACCGGCGGACTCATCCAGCTCACGCACGACCATGGCCACGTGGGCTGGCTGCGCCGCCAGGGGAAACTAACCGAACGTGAAGCTCGGGCGCATCCCATGCGCAACGCCCTGCACCAATCCCTCGGCGCAGAACATCAATTCATCGAACCGCAATTTGGCGCCCTGCCCTGCACGCCCGGCGATCGCTTTTTACTCTGCTCCGATGGCCTGATCGAAGGTCTTTGGGATCGCCAACTCGAAGCAATGATCCGCGAGTCCGCCACCACCCCGATCGCCCAGCGACTGATCGACGCTGCACTCGAACGCGCCGGCCGTGATAACATCACCGCGTTGGTTTGCGAAGCGCTCGCGGTCCCTGCGCCGCACTCGCCCAGCTCATGACGCTCATTTTTGTCTACGGCACGCTGATGCACGGTGGCCCGAATCACCATTATCTCGCTCCGCAGCAATTTCTCGGCCCCGCCCGCACGCGCCCCGGTTTCACGCTTTATTCACTGGGCGCTTATCCTGGGATGGTCGCCTCAACGAATCAGCAGCATGCGGTGAACGGAGAAATTTGGTCAGTCGATGAGCCGACCCTAAAAAAACTTGATGACCTTGAAGGCGTCGCCGAACAGCTCTACGCCCGCCAACCCATCAGCCTCGCGCCACCCTGCGCCCAGCAGACAGTCCAAACTTACATTTATCTGCGCGATTTGGCCGGCTGTCCCCACCTGGGTGCAAATTGGCAGTCCTCTCGCTGACCACTATGGCCCCAACCCACACTCCTATTTCGCAACAGAACTGAGATTAAATTTTAGGCGTGAGCTTTTTGTGACCGACCCCAGCCTTAGATCGCTGTCCGCGCCGATTGCTTTTTCGGCAGGAAAATAATCTCCAGCTACTCCATCAAAGAAGATCGTCGATAATCCAAACCAGCCTCTCTCTATGCGATTCCTATCCATTGTCCTCATCCTAATCGTCAGTGCCGAATCAGCCTGGGCAGAAAATATGCCACTGCGAGTCGCCGCGCTGGAGTTTGCGATCACCCCAACCACCGGTGGGTACACGTCGAGCAAAACTGGGGCCCGGGTGACCAAGGTTGCGGGGCCTTTGAAAACCGCGGTGACGCTGCTGGAGGATGGGGATACTCGGTTGTGCCTCATCACATCGCACATGAACTCGCCGAAGGGGGCAAACATCGCCCCGTTGATCCGTCGTGCCGTGGCGGAGGCCCTGGAGATGCCGATCACCCATGTGCTGCTGATGGTCTCGCACAATCACACCGACCTCAATCTCGTGAGCAATCACATCGAGGCCTACTCGACGCTGTTGATGAAATCGGACGAGATTCCCACCCCCAAGCTGGAGCCGGCAGGAGAAGATTTTATGCGGCAGCTCGCCGCTACGGCCAAGCAACTGCCTGCGCTGCTGCAACCGGTCACTGTATGGTGGGCCGTGGGTTCTGAGAACCGCATCAGTTACAATCGCAAAGGCCGCCGGCCCGATGGCACAGCGTACCTCATCCGCGAAGAGGATCGCGACTTGTTGGGCGCAGATTTCAACGGCGATATCGACACGCAGGCCCCCATCGTCGTTTTCAAAAACGAGCGCGGTGAGGTCGTCACGGCGATCACGCAGTTCACCAGCCATCCGTGCTCATGTTTTCATCCGGAAAAGCCCATCATCTTCGGCGATTGGCCCCAGGTAGCTTGCGATCATCTCGCGCAGCACCTATCGCCAACGAAACCGATCACGGTGAGCTTTCTGCAAGGCTGCGCGGGCGACGTGAACTCCAAAGGCATGTTTCGCGGTGATGTGGCGCTGTCGAAAAAATATGGTCGCTACCTCGCAGACAGCTACATCGCTGCTTTGGGTAACTTAAAGCCCTCCCAGCGCACCGGACTCGATTTTCGCATAGAGCCAGTTTCCATCCCGCTCGCTCCCCTGCCCTCTGAGGCCGTCTTGAAAGCTGAAATCGCGGAAATGGAAGATTTCATCAAACGGGCTGCGGCGGGCGATGAAAACACCCTGCTCTGCGTGGGCCAAAATTTTCCGCGTGAGCTGACTCCTGCCTATCGCGGTAAATTAATCGAAATGATCCTACCGTGGAACAAATGGGCGCTCGCCATGCACCAACAAGGCAAGGCCACCACGGTGGCAAAAACGCTTGATGTTGAAATTCAAGTCTTCCGCATCGGCGATGTGGGCCTCATGGGCATGCCCTTTGAGCCATTTCAAGGCATTGGTCGCCAAATTCGCGCGGGCTCTCATCTGCCGCTCACCATCCCCTGCGGCTACACGAACTTATCGTACGGTTACCTCACCGACTCCCCCAACACGGGCGATGTCGAATACCAAAGCGCCCACTATCGCTACAGCAAATACCGCCCGCCTTATGCGAAGCCCGCCGGCGATGTGATTGCGATCAAGGCAGTCGAAACTCTCAACCAATTTGCCCAATAACGGGTCCTTTTTTCGAACGCAGCGGGCAGGCGCAGAAACCCAATCTACGACTAAGCACTTCAGGATTTCAGCGCTGATTTTGGCACGCGCTTGACCGTGACAAAACGGGCGCGAAATAATTCTTCCAGTAAATCACGAGTGGCCGGCGGAATCCGTTTAACCAAATCCTCGAGTGGGGGTAAGGATTCCTCGGCGGTTACCGGCGCCAAATTCTCCGCGAGCGGCGCCTGTCCATAAAACTCCTCCGAGCCGCGCTGCGCCATCAGCAGAGTCACTTCTTCCTCTGGCGATGGACCGGTCGGCATCATCTCATCGGTGGACGTGCCCACCCCGTGCGCGATCGGCGCATCTTCCTCGTCGGATTCCTTCGGCCCCACCCCCGACTCCCCTCCATTTAAATCACGCGCCCCACCATCAGGCGGGGTCGTTAGTCGTTTTTTTTTGAGCCTTCGGGCAAGCCTTCGGCCAGCGTGGCAATTTCTTTAATCAAGCTGTCAATCGCGCGGGCTCGGCTGGCCTCCACCGCCTTGAGCAAGGCTACTTCAAAATTAATTTTCTGGGATAGACCATGCTTCACGCCGTTCTCCCCTTCGTGCAGCCCATCCAGCAACCGCGTTAACTGTTCGGTGGTCAGCGGAGCCCCTAACCGCTCGCTGGTCCCACCCTGCGCAATTGCCGCGAGCAAAGCCGTCTGCACGTGGGTCTGCAAATCTACCAGTAAGCGAAAAAGGTCGCGGCCATTTTCATCCGCTTCGTCGACCAGTTCGATAATTTTCTTATGATCAGCCACCGCCAGTGCCGCCGCGAGCGCCGCGATTTTCCCCTCCGCGACCAATCCATAGACATCGAGCACATCTGCCTCGCCGACCTCGGTGCCACAAAAAGAAATCATCTGGTCAAAAATAGATTGAGCGTCCCGCATGCCGCCATCCGCCATGCGCGCAATACTGGCCAAGGCCGCATCACTGACTTTAATCTTATCGGCCACGGCGATTTTCTTTAGCCGCTGCACAATCAGCTCACTGGGAATGGGCTTAAGATCAAAACGCTGACAACGGGAAATAACGGTCGCCGGCATTTTCTGGGGATCCGTCGTGGCGAAAATAAATTTCACGTGCGCGGGCGGCTCCTCGAGGGTTTTCAGTAAGGCATTGAAGGAGCCCGCCGAAAGCATGTGGACCTCGTCAATGATGTAGACCTTGAAGCGCGCCTGCGCCGGCGCATAGGCCACGGTGTCGATGATGAACTCGCGCACCTTGTCGACTTGCGTATTGGACGCCGCATCGAATTCGATCACATCCAAACAGCGACCTTCTGCGATATCCGCACAAATAGGATCAAGCGGATCAAAACTGGCGTTGGGGCCACCGGTGGCGTTGAGCGCCTTGGCGAAAATCCGCGCCGTGCTGGTCTTACCCGTGCCGCGCGGTCCCACCAATAAATAAGCGTGGGCAATCCGATTGCGCGCGATCGCATTTTTCAACGTACGCACCACATGATCCTGCCCGACGACATCGTCAAAGGTCTGCGGACGCCACTTGCGGGCAATAACTTGATAAGGGGTGGCCATGAATGACGGAATGACTGAAAGACCGATGCGGTAAAAAATCCAGCCCTCGTTTCTGATTTCTTTAAGGCTTCACCGCTTTAGCCGGGCAGGCTTTCAAAAAAGTGGCTAGGCAATCCACGGCACTGGGAGGACGTCGTCACCGTTGCTGCCTTCCGGCCCTGGCGGGGTTCACGCGCCTACTCATGCATGGCGCCTAGCCAAGGCGGAACGTAGGCAGACACTTTACGCTGACAACTAAAATAAAAAATCTACGATCACCCTCAACCGAGCCTCAGGTCGTGCGAAAAAACCACCGAGCCAAGCCGACCCCGATCAGTTATGAGCGGGCTTCTCTGGTGCAGGGCCCTCGCCCGGCGGCAGCGGCGCACCTCCGGGCGGACGGGGGCGTTCTGGGCGCGGCGCATTGGGACCACCGGGCAGACGATCATGGCCCAACCGTTTGGCCCGCTCCCGCATTTCTTTGTTCAGCCGCTCAAACTTGGCACGCTGCTCCGGACTCAGTTTATCGGCAATTTCTCGTTCCATCTGTTCCACGCCACTTCTGGTCTCAGCCAGAGAAAATGCCCGTAGCCGATTAAGCTGCTCCATGTTGCGACGGACGATCGGCCGCAATTGGTCAACCTGCTCCGGTTGTAAATCCAGCCGATCGACCAGCCGCTTCAAATGGAGTGGAGCCCATTGCTCTGGCAGCGGACGCTTCGCCGACGAGGCTCGGCCAATTCTCTGCATGACCAAGGCACCCGTCACACTGCCCGCGATAAAAATACCAACTAAGAGAAGAATTAATTTCCAGGGTTTATTCATTTTAAGTCAGGTCCAGCAGTTCATTTACGGTATCCGCAGTCGCGTAATCTTCAATGGGCTCAGCGGTAGACCCATCATCATCAAAAATTGCGGCTACCCCACCTAGCGCCACGGCCACCACGAGACCCCGCCACGCCAAACGTTCCATCACCGCCCAAGGGCGCGTGACTGGCTGGGACCACGCCCGAGCGACAACGCGCGTCGCCAACCCAAGGGGCGCTGACTCTAACGCCGCCGTGGGGGCCTGACGAGCGAGCGCGGTTAGTTTCTGCCAAGTACGATCGAACGGGTTCATGATTTCTCCTTACTGGTTAATGCTTGAAATAATTTCTGTAATTTTCGGCGGGCGCGGAAAGCGCGCACCTTGATGAGCGTCTGATTCCAACCGGTGAGCGCGCTGATCTCGACAATTGTTTTTTGCTCCAAATCTAATAATTGAATGACGAGCTGATCATTCGGCTTGAGCTGCGCGAGCAATTTATCGACCAGCTCGCGAGCGGCTAAGGCATCCCCAGGACGCGACTCGCGACCATCTGTCAGGACCGTATCAAGCACCGCCGTCTCCTGCTCGGATAAGTCAGCCCAGCGAAATTCCGGCCGGCGCTGCTGCGCGCGCAGCTGATCAATACAGGTTGTCACCGCTATCCGCGACACCCAGTGCGGGAACGGCACATTGCCCTGATATTGTTCGAGGCGGGTAAACATTTTCAGGAAAATATCTTGCACGAGATCTTCTTCGGCCACGCGCCGCGGGAGCCGAGCGCGCACGATCCGAATAACCAGAGGGTGGATATGCTCCACGAGTTCCCGCGCCGCCGTTTGGTCGCGGCGGCGAACCAATTCAAGACAGGCGGCCACATCAAAAGCGGCTTCAGCTGGATCCATAGATAGTGATAAACTAACACCCTACTAGTGACGCATGCCTCGGCGATGGGTTACAGTCCTGAGCCGGACCGCCCCCATCATTTAAGTTAGGTGCGATCAATTTTGTAGAATAACCAAAGCCCCAAAGCCTGAAAAGATAGCGTCGGCACCCACATGAGCAGGTCGGGCCGCAAACCGATATAATTATCACACCAGCTCGCGATAATCGTTCCAAAATAATAGGCCATCGTCAGAGCCAAGCCCAGCCCAAGATTGGCGGAGGTTTCTTTACGCGACGCCTTGATCCCGAGAGGAATAGCAATGAGCGCAAACGATAACACGGAGAAGGCCGTGGCAAATTTTTCATGTAGGGCAATCTGCACGCGCATCTGTTGCTTGGCTTGCTCCGCGGTCGTCAATTTGGCATCCGGCACGTTCAGCCGCCGCCATTTCGCCACCAATTGACTAAAGGTCAGCCATTTATCCTTTAGCCCGAGGGTGCGCTGCCCGGTGACTTTATCCAGCGGCAGATCAAACGTTGCTTGATCCCACGCGGCGGCTCCGCGGGCCTCGGTAAAATTCTCGGGGTCATGTTCATCCCGCACCTCGGCCGAGGTTCGTTCTAAGGTCAGAATTAATTTATTGTTCGCCTCATCAAAATCGAGTCGGCCGGAATCAGATCGGGCAAATCGTTTCACTCGATTTTTCGTATCCAACTCCCAGAGCCAAAAATCTTTGAGCGCCGCTCCCTTTTTTTCGCCGGCGTACAGCACAATCCCCGGAAAATCCCGAATAAAGGTTTTGGGGACAATAAAGCTCAGTGGATTTTGCTGCACGGCCGCCGCCATCTCGCGGTGATAGGCAAGCCGCGCGACCGGCATAAATTGAAAATTGATCAAACCGCAGAGAATTACCCCCAGAATCGCCGCAAATAATATCGGCGCGGATAACCAGGCCACACTTAAACCGGAAGCCCGCAGCGCGGTAATTTCGCCTTCAGCGGACATGCGCCCTAACACCAATAAAATCCCCGTCAACATGCCCATCGGCAAGGCGTAGGAGACGACAAACGGCACCAATAGTCCGACCAAGCGCAGAGAGGTATCCCAGGCTAATTGCCCCGATAACATGAGCGGCAGCAGATCTTTCAGCGCGTTGCCCATCATGAGCACAAAACCAAACAAGCCCACCGCCGCGGCACACGTCAGGACGACGTTCGCAAAAATATGCCGGTGAATAAGGTTCATGCTTAGGCCAAACTTGGGCGGCCGCCGCTAGGCGAGCAATCCCTCTTTTAGTGATACGTGCGCGGGCACCGCGCTTCATCGCTTGCCAGCTGGCTCCGACCAGCGCAAACCTCGCGAGTCATGATGCCTACTACCAAGCGCGCCCTTCACGGCGAAACGCTCGAATCTCTCACCCTGCTGCTCACCGAGCATGGTCATCCGGCTTTTCGCGCGCGGCAGATTCTTGATTGGCTTTATAAGAAACGCGTCAGCACTTGGCCTGAGATGACTAATCTCTCGGTGCCGCTGCGCCAATGGCTCGACGAAACGTTCGAGCTCAACCCCACCGCCTTCGTCCTCACCAAACAATCAGAAGATGTGACGGATAAATTGTTACTCGAATTAAGCGATCAAGCTCTCATTGAAACCGTCATCATCCGCGCCCCCCAATTGGGCGTCGGCCAGGAAAACTCGCGCAAAACCATCTGCATCTCGACCCAAGTGGGCTGCGCCATGGGTTGCAAATTTTGCGCCTCGGGCCTGGAAGGCCTCAAACGCAACCTGAGCGCGGGCGAGATCGTGCACCAACTGATCCAAGTCTGCCGACAAGAAGATGAGCGCACGCCTCGCGCTCGGGCCGAACTCGCCTCTTTTGATAATCTGGTCGTCATGGGCATGGGTGAGCCGCTGCACAACTACGATGCCATCATCCGCGCTCTGACCATTCTGAATGCGGAATGGGGCCTCGGGTTCGGCGCCCGCCGGATCACCCTCTCCACCTCCGGACTCGTCCCGCGCATTAAGCAACTCGCCGATGAACCCCTCGGTCTCCGCCTCGCGATTAGCCTGCACGGGGCCACCGACGAAGTCCGCGAGCAGATCATGCCCGTCAATAAAAAGTGGCCGTTGCGAGAATTGTTACCGGCCGTAAAAGAATTCTCAGAGAAAAAAGGCCGCATGGTCACCCTGGAGTTTATCCTCATCGAGGAGATTAACGACTCGCTCGAACAGGCGGAAAAATTACGTGACATCGCCTACGATCTCCACGCGCACGTAAATTTAATTCCTTATAATACAGTCGAGGGCTTGCCGTGGAAGCGGCCGAGTCTCACCCGTCAGGAAAAATTTGCCAAAATTCTTTTTAACGGCGGCGTCTCCGTCACCCTCCGCCGCGAAAAAGGTCACGCCATCGATGCCGCTTGTGGCCAATTGCGCTTAAAGACTGAGCGCGCCCGCGAAGCCGCCACCAGTCCGGCCTAGCCCAGCACTCAGGGGCTCCCGCGCGCCCGGCCCAGCTCGATCACTCTTAGCTTTACATATCATCAAATACAGATGTATTGATATTCAATGCTACCCGACCGGTTAATCTCTCATTTACTGACCACGCAGCCCATCGTGCGCTCGTTGGAATTCTTTCCACCGAAAGACGAAGCCGGCCTCTTAACCCTTCGCCAGACGGCCACCAGCCTGCAGCACATCGCGCCTGATTTTGTTTCTGTGACCTATGGCGCCGGCGGCACCACGCGTGATCGCACCGCCCAAGCCAGCGCGATGCTGAAAAATGAATTCGGTTTCACCGTTATGCCGCACTTGACGTGTGTGGGCCACTCGCGCGCCGAGCTTGGCGCCACCGCCGACCAATTGCACCAAGCCGGCTTTCGGAATATCATGACGTTGCGCGGCGACCCCCCGAAGGGTGACACCGAGTTTCGCCCGGCACCCGACGGTCTGAGTCATGCTAGTGAGCTGGTGCAGCTACTAAAATCACGCCACGCCGACTTTTGCTTGGGCGTAGCGGGCTATCCCGAAAAACACCCGGAATCCCTTTCCCTCGAGGTCGACCTTGGACACCTCCGCCGCAAGGTCGATGCCGGCGCCGCGTTTATCACGACTCAACTTTTTTTCGATAACACCGTTTATTATCGATTCGTCGAGAAATGCCGCGCGGCCGGAATTACGGTGCCCATTGTGCCTGGGATCATGCCCGTGCTTTCGCTCAAGCAGGTCCGCCGCTTCACGGAAATGTGCGGCGCGCACCTCCCACCCCAACTCATCACTCGACTCGAAGTCGCCGCCGAAAATCCCGAGGTGGTCGAAATGATGGGCATCGACTGGGCGCTCGATCAGATCCGCGGGCTGCTGGCTAACGGGGCACCGGGGTATCATCTCTATATCATGAATCGAGCGAGAAGCGCGCTGGCCCTAGCCGCAGGCTTAGCCGCGTAGTGACTGGCCGACCGACGGCTCGCGGGGCAATGATTGACTAGCCGCCGGCCAAGACTGGACGGAAACCCGCCTCCGTTAGGATTTTGGCCACGATCTCGCGGCGGTCTCCCTGAATTTCAATCCGCCCGTCTTTAACCGTCCCACCGGCGCCACACGCATTTCGCATTTTTTTGGCGAGTTGCTCTTTTTCGGGCAAACCAATGCCCGTAAAATTCGTCACGACCGTGACAGTCTTGCCACCACGCCCAGCAGTTTCACGGAGAATATCCACCCGACCACGATTTTTGGTAACGCCACTCGCGACCGCCGGACGACTCACCCCACCAACCGGAGCAACGGGCAAACCCGCGGCACTGAGCGCGCCAAAAGGATTTTGTCCTAGCATTTGGCCGCCCTGCACCGAAATTTTATGCCCATCATTCATCAATGTCCGCCACAGCCTCCTGGGGGCGAGGCGGGTTGCGCGGTCAGCTCAGCGCCGCCCCCTAAATAAGCCAAAGCCTTCGCGTAGCTGCGGCCGGCTAAAAAATGCACTAACTGCGGGTGTAAGCTCTCGCGGTGCGTTGCCAGTAAGGCTTCAAGCTCAGCTAGCGTTTGTGAAATGACGGCGCCGTCGGCCTGTTTAATTCCCGCATGCAGCTGGATCAGGGCGATTTTTATTTGAGCTTCGGGCATAGCGGCAAGCGGTCGTAGAAAATAAGCGGTCAATTAAATGAATCTGATTTACTCGTCATTAAGTGGGCGAGCTGATTTCCGCTCACTGAAGATTATGCTAATTGAGAGGCAAGCCGGATCACGGGCCCGGTGAGCCCCCATTAAACGAGTAGCTGGGTACTCGCTTTATTTCTTGAGCTCCCTCAACGGCCCCGCCTAGGTCGCCTCTGATATGAACCTCCTTCGCCGCCGCTCGGCCTTATGAAAAAACTCATCCTCTGGGATATTGATGGCACCATTATTGTTTCCCACGGCGCCGGCGTCCGCGCGATGGAGAAGGCCCTAACCCAACGCTTTGGAAAAATATGTGATCTCACCCAGATTGACTGGGCGGGCCGCACGGATGCTTGGATTACCGGCGAAGTTTTTCGCCACGTCGGCTTGCCCGATACGCCGCAGAATGCCCACGATTATCTGGAGACCTATTTGCAAATCCTGCCGAATGAATTGCGCGATGGCCCACTCGGTCAAGTCCTCCCCGGGGTGCGCGATTTGCTAGAAATTTTGCACCAACGGACCGACGTGGCCCAAGGGTTACTGACCGGCAATCTGAAGCGCGGGGCCGAAATCAAGCTCACCCACTTTCAGGCCTGGCACTATTTTGAATTTGGCGCCTTCGCCGATGATAGCCCGCGGCGCAATGACCTCGGCCCCCATGCCCTGCGCCGAGCCAAAGAACGTCACGCGATCGATTTTCGACCAGAGCGCACGGTCATCATCGGTGATACCCCCCATGATATCGAATGCGGCCGAGTGATCGGCGCCAAGACCATCGGGGTGGCCACCGGTCGCTACAGCATGGCAGAATTAGCCGCACATCAACCTACGGCCGTATTCCCCAATTTTGCTGATACCGCGGCCTTTCTTCGCCTGATCGATACTTGGTGAATCGAGCCCAGCCAACGGTCACCACTCATAGAAATTAGTTGCGGCCATTCCTGCGCCTAGGAATAACGGCTGTCGTCACTTTCGCCAAAATCCATTCTTCGTTATTATGAAAAAATTCACCATCGCTCTGGGCTCCGATCACGCGGGCTTTGCTTATAAGGAAAAGATTAAAGCCATGCTGCTCGCCGATGGGCACACCGTTCGCGACTGTGGCACGAGTTCTGACGCCCCCTGCGATTACCCCGATTTCATTCGCCCCGTGGCCATCGCCGTGGCCTCAGGTGAAGTCGAGCGCGGCATCATTTTGGGCGGCTCTGGTAACGGTGAAGCCATCGTGGCCAATCGCATTAAAGGCGTCCGCTGCGGCCTCTGCTGGAACGAACAAGTCGCGATCTGGAATCGCTCCCATAATGACGGCAACTGCCTTTCCCTCGGCCAACGCACCGTCACGGAAGAGGAAGCTTTGAAGATTGTTAAGGTGTGGCTCGAAACCGCTTTTGAGGGCGGCCGTCACTTAGCCAGAGTTAATAAAATCGATCTGGCTTAATGAGTTATGATTATAATCAAAGCTATTTCTATAAATGCTTTGACATGAAACTATTGGCTTAAAGCATTGTTTTTATGGGAACCCGACATCGCGGCACGAACGAGGAAATCAATGCCCTCAATGCCTTCATTAAATTAGCGCGAAGCGCTGAGTCGGTCACCGTCCGAATTCAGACGGTCCTCCCAGCAACGCTGACGATTACTCAGTTTGGTGTTCTCGACGCACTCTATCACATCGGCCCACTCTGCCAGAGTGAACTGGCCGAGAAATTATTAAAGAGCGGAGGAAACCTAACCCTCGTGGTCGATAATTTGGAAAAAGCCGGCTACGTGCTCCGGGAACGCGACCCGGCTGATCGCCGCTTCGTCGTCGTTAAATTGACGGAAAATGGCCAAGCGTTCATCGCTAACTTGTGGCCCAAGGTGGTGGGTAAAGTAACCCGCGAGATGAACGCACTTTCCTTCACCGAACTTGCCGACCTGAGCCGGCTTTGCAAAAAAATCGGCCTCCAACGCTGAGCTAATATTTATTTTATTAAAGTCGGCATGCACTCGACCACCACGCACGGACTGCATCACATCACGGCGATTTCTTCCGATATCAGCCGCAATCTGCACTTCTACACCAAGGTGCTGGGGCTGCGTTTCGTAAAACAATCTGTAAACCAGGATGACCCGGGCACCTATCACCTCTACTACGGCGATTATCTCGGTTCCCCCGGGACCTGCCTAACATTTTTTCCGTGGGCTGGGCTCAAGCGCGGTCGACCCGGCACCGGCCAAGCCTACGCGACAGGTTTCTCCGTGCCGGCGGGATCGCTGGATTTCTGGCAGCAACGCTTCGCGCAAATGAACATCAAACACCTCCCGCGAGAAAATCGCTTTAGCGATGAGGTGCTCCCGTTCTTCGATCCCGATGATCTCCGCCTCGAATTAATCGCCACCAGCGAATCCGATTTGCGGCCACCCGCACCGTCCGAGGAAGTGCCGATTGCAAATGCCCTGCGCGGCTTCCATAGCACCACGTTAGCCCTCACCTCAGCCGCAGCGACCGCCGCGGTGCTCACCGCCTCCATGGGTTATCGCTTAATCGCCCAAGCCGGCTACCGCACTCGCTACACCGTCGATCAAGGTGGTCCCAGCACCTATGTGGACATATTGACCGAGCCCACGCTGCCGCGCGGCTTAAACGGCAGCGGCACAATCCACCACGTCGCCTTTCGCGCA
>CAIVJE010000213.1 GCA_903906135.1 uncultured Verrucomicrobiota bacterium
AACAACAATTATCAACGGGCGCGCGGGTGCGGCCCGTTGATCGGTGGACAGTCAGCCCATGCTCGCTCGCAAGAGCCATCAACGGTAGGTGCGATTCAGGCCAGCCACTGGTCACCAGTTTCTCAGTTTCTCAGTTTTCAGTATTTTTCAATTTTCAGTCCCCCTATCCAGATTGCCGCGCCGGGACTGCGAGCCTTCACATTATTCTTCACATCGGGGCGACGGCGCGGCTTGATGCCTGTGAACCATGAAGCCCGCCCCCGCCGAGTCGACGGCTGAACTCCTCCACCGTGTACGCCAGCAGCTTATTCTGTCGCAAGTTCGGATTATGGAGTTGGAAGACGAGCGCGATGAATTGGCGCCCCAGCTCGCGGCCACCGCGAAGTTATTGACTGCCGCCCAGACCCTCGCTGACCAGAAAATCGACGAAGCCGGCCATTTAGAAACCGTTCGCGTTAAAATAGAGAAATTCCGCACGGAACTGCAGCAGAACCACGACCATCTGCGGCACATGCAGCATGTGACCAACGAGGCCCTCAATGCCACCCGCGGGCAACTCGTCTCCGCGGAAGCCGCCTTAGCCGCCAGCCGCAGCCAAGCCGATACGCAGCGCCAGCAAATTGCTGGCCTCCAGAGTCAATTAACCGCGGCGCAAGCATCCACCGAGCAGCTCACCCGCAAATTCACGCAGGCCAGCGCTCAACTCACCACCAGTGAAGCCACCGTCGGGGAGCTTCGGCGCCAGCTCAGCGAAAACGGTACGCGGCTCGCAACTCGCGAATTTGATTTAAGCCAAAACCAGGCCGCATTGACTGAGCTACAAAACCAGTTCGCCCAATTGCGCACGGCAACCACTACCGAACGACTCGCGCGCGAACAACGCCTGGCGCAACTTGATCAAGAAGCACGGGGCCTCAAAGCCTCGCGCAGTTGGCGCTGGACGGCTTGGTTGCGCGCGCTTGAGCGCCAATTAGGCGGCCGCTGACCATGAGCGCGGTGATCGCCCCCCTCCTTCACGGCGAAATTGAATCGCCTCGCCCGCTCCGCGCGACCGACGGGAAGATTAAGCTGACCGGATGGTGTCTGTGCGTCGGCGAATCATCGGCTCCGGCGGTCCGTCTCGTGACGACGGGCGGCACCCTCGCGCTGACAACGCGGACGACGCGCGCCGACGTACCCAAACTTTTGCCCACCGAGCCCGCAGCGAGTCAGTGCGGCTTCACCATCGAAGGCCAGCTACCCGCCGGTGTTTATTTAGCTCACTGTGAAGCACAGCTACCCGATGCAACCTGGCAGGGATTCAAGACATTGAGTCTCGTGGTTGAGCCGGCTGCTTTTACGGCGAGTATCGAGACACCCGGGGCAACTCAGTTGGTGAATAAACGACAGCATCTCGAAGGCTGGGCGTTGGACCCCGCCCAGCGCGTGACGGACTTGGTTTTGCGCTATGGTCATCAAGAAATCCCCTGCGTGCTCGGCGGACGCCGCCCCGATTTAAACAAGCTCTACCCCAACGCGCCCCATGCCACCCAAGCTGGTTTCACGAGTAAGACGATTCTCTCCGCGGGTCAGGGCCCTTTGCGGCTCAAGGCAAAATTAGCTGATGGCTCGGTCGCCATCGCGCGCACGCCGCTCACCATCGCGATCGCGCAGGATGAAAATCATGGAGCAGAAATTAACTTAGCCGCCGCGCGGATTGAGCTCCCTGGTTATGCGCGGCGGATGCAGCCGAAGCTGGCTGTCAAAACGAGCCAGCCGCTCAATATTCTTTTTATACTCTACGGCAGTTTCGCCTCCAATAGCGCGCTGCATGTAGCGGCACTCGCCAACGAACTCTCTGCCGCGGGGCACAGCTGTAGCGTGGCGGTACCGCACGATGTGGAGACCTTGGCTTATCACGAAGCGGTTGCTTTTCGCGGAATTACTTTCGCCGAGGCAGAAAAAGGAGTGACCTTCGCCAATGGCCGCGGCGCGGATATTATTCATGCTTGGACGACGCGGGAAAATGTTCGCCAGCTCGCCGAGAAAGTGATCGCCGCCAGCGGCGGACGCTTAGTGGTGCATTTAGAGGATAACGAACAAGAGATTTTAGCGCTCACCCTGCAGCGCAGCAGCGCCCAATTAGCGGCTCTTCCCGCGGAGGAACTGGCGCGGCTGGTGCCGCCCGATCTGGCTCATCCGCAACGCAGCCGGCAAATGTTGGCGCAGGCCCAAGGCGTAACGGTGATCACCGAAAAGTTGCGGGAATTTATCCCGGCTGGCCGCCCCAGCCACCGGATTTTTCCAGCAGCGGCGGGAGATTATTTTTATCCTCGTCCGCCCGCGCGGGAATTTCGCCAAGCCCTCGGCTTAGCACCGACGACAACGGTTCTGTTTTATCATGGCAATGTCCATGCCTCGAATGCGGTTGAGATGCGGGCACTCTACGCGGCGGTGCTGGAACTCAATCGTACCGGACACGCAACGGTCTTGCTGCGCACGGGGCTGGACCGAGTGGATTTTCTCGGTCAGATCGCTAAGGAAGTTGCCCCCTACATTATGGGGCTGGGTCAGATTCATCATCACCGTCATTTGCCCCCACTGATGGCGCTCGCGGATATTTTTGTGCAACCCGGACAAGCGGATGCGTTTAATGATTATCGCTTTCCCTCGAAGCTGCCGGAATTTTTCTCCATCGGAAGACCCGTTGTGCTCCCGCGGACTAATCTCGGCACAACGCTGCGCCACGGCATCGACGCCTACGTGCTCGATCAAGCGGATGCGGCGGGGATCGCGACGGCGGTGCGCGAGTTGCGCACCGACCGAGCGCTTTATGATCGACTCGCCCAAGGCGCCACCGCTTACGCTGCGCACCATTTCAGCTGGCGGCGCAGTGCGGAGGAGTTGGCAAAATTCTACCAAACGCTCGGCGGCACGATCGCTCCGGTTACACCCACACCGCCGCCATCCCGGCTACTGATCACGGGAGGACGGGGCCGGCTGGCAGCGCTCATCACACAGCATTTTACCGCGCAAGGCTACCCGATCACCCGCTTCTCGCGTCAAAGCGGTGACGACATGCACGCTTGGTCAACTCTCACCGAGCCAGCGCAACTGGCGGGTGCGGGCACCTTGCTGCATCTTGCTTGGAGCACTTTGCCGGCTACGTCGGAAAAAAGCGCCGGCGCGGAATGGCAAGATGACTTGCCCGCTTTGGAAAAAATTCTCCAAGCCCTCACGCAGCTGGCACCGGCCGAGCGTCCGCATTTTATTTTCTTCTCATCCGGCGGAGCGGTTTACGGCAACGCCCCCGGCCGACCCAATCAAGAAACGGATCAATGCAAGCCCATTGGTTGGTACGGTAAGGCCAAGCGCGCAGCGGAGGAACTCATAGAAGGTTACGTCGCGAGCCATGGACTCGCCTGCACTCTCCTCCGGATATCCAATCCCTACGGCTACCCCGTGCCAAAAAATCGGCTGCAAGGAATTATTCCCCACGCCATTCGCTGCGCCGCAGAAGGACAAACGCTCACGCTGTGGGGCGATGGCCATGCGCAAAAAGATTTCCTCCACTACACTGATTTCCTCGCCGCGCTGGAGCAGGTCATCACGCGGCGCCTGACAGGAACTTTCAATCTGAGTGCCGGTGAGTCGCACACGGTGCGCGAAGTCATTGCGCTCGTCGAACAGCAGATGGGCAAAAAAATCGCGATTACCTATGAAGCCGCCCCCACTTGGGATGTGGAGGCGAGCCAACTCGATAATCACAAGATTATGACCGCCACCCACTGGCGGCCCCAAGTCCCCCTCGCCGAAGGCATTCGCCGTTCGGTCGCCGATTATCGTGCGTCCTAATTAGCCATGGCAGATAACCACACCCCTCCAGCAAATCACTCGAGACCCAGCACCCGCGGTCCTTGGATTGTTTTTAGCATTATTTTCTTAGGAGCGCTCTGGATGGTTTCGCACGCCTGGAATGCTTCAATTCTCGATCGCTATGAATTCCGGCAAGTGCAGACCGCGCTGAGCGCTTTTTGGGTAATCCAAGACGGATTTCGACTCGATTATCTTACCCCCATTTTTGGGCCACCGTGGTCGATCCCCATGGAGTTTCCCATTTACCAATGGAGCATAGCTGCTCTCGTGGGTCTGACCCAGATGCCGCTCGAGCAAGCCGGCCGGCTCCTCAGCGTACTGTTTTTTGTCGCCACGCTGCCCGCGGTCTATGATTTGCTCGCCCTCGCCGGCCTGAGTGCATCGCGGCGCTTATTGGCTTTGGCGCTTATCTTGAGCGCGCCGGTCTATCTTTTCTACACCCGCACGGTGATGATCGAGACGACGGCACTCTGCTTTTCACTTTGGTTTCTTTGCTGCCTGCGGCGAGGACTCGAATCGCTACGCATCAGTACTTTGTTTTTCACCTGCCTCTTTGCGTTATTAGCGGCGCTCACGAAAATCACTACCTTTGCTGTTTATGGGATTCCGGCCGCGGTACTGACCCTAGCTGCACTGCGGCGGGCCAACCAAGGCAGCGGCCCAACTCGCTGGGTGGGGCTACGGCGGCGCGCGTTCTTTGCTTTTTTGCCGGCCGCGCTCAGCTTAGGTGTAGCGACTTGGTGGATCGCGCACGGCGACGGACTTAAACACTCTAATCCTTATGCTGGATTTCTCGCCTCGACCGAGCTGCGTCACTGGAACTATGGCACGCTCGCGCTCCGGCTTGAGCCCTCCTATTGGCAACGTATCTGGGAAACGATTACCCAAAATGTTCTGAGCGAAGGCGCGATGGCAGCTGCCTTGGTTTGTGGAACGCTCGCGACGGCCCGAGCGCGGCGTGTAGCGCTGGTCTGCGGGTTAGGCTTCATCAGCGGTCCCCTCGTTTTTGCGAATCTCTACCACGTTCATGATTATTATTATACCGCCAACGCACTCTTATTGACCGGTGCGGCAGGTCTGCTGCTTGCCTCCGCGTGGGATAATCCCCGGGTAAATCGCGGCACCCGCTGGGTGGCGCTCGCGGTTATGCTCATACTGCAATACCACGCCTTTGATCGCAGCTATCACTATTATTACTGGAAAGAAGCCCCGCCGCCACCCGACCTAGCCAAGATCATGCGAGAGACGATTCCGGCCGATGGCGTCGTGCTGATTTCCGGCGCCAATTGGGATCCCGTGCTCACTTATTATTCGCAGCGTCGCTCATTAATGATCCCCGGTGATCGTGATGATGAAACCAAGGTACTGGAAGACGTGCTCGCCAAGCTCCCCCCGCGTCGCATTGCGGCGATGGTGGTCGTGGGTAAACGCCTGCGGCAAGCGGAAGATTTTATCAGCGCACGGGCGGCCCGTTTCGGCTTTTCCCCCCGACCGTTTGCTTCGAGTGACGATGCTGATCTTTATCTTCCTGCTGACACAATTTTCTCGGCGGCCCGCCAGCTCGAAGGTCGCCATTTCAAAAGCGCCCAAGTTTTGGTGACGGCGGCAGCGGATACGATCATCCCAGAAGCCCAGCTTCAAAATCTGCTCGGCCAATCGTTTCCGATGTGCTCGCCCGCTCCACAGCGCGCGCGGAGTCGCTTTGGAGTCAGCGTTGAAACCATCGCGGGCCAGCCGCGGATCAACGCCCATGCTCCCTCCGAACTTTATTTTCAGCCACCCCCTGGCGCTCACACCATCACGGCCACCGTGGGTCTCTCGCCTTCTGCTTACGCGAAGCCGCTGCCTGAAGCGAGTGATGGCGTCGTGATCGAAATTCTCGCCGAGCAACCCGATGGACTGCGCCACTCCCTGTATCGCCGCCATTTGCAACCGGCAACCAATCCGGCAGATCGCGGCCCGCAAGAGATCACCTATCAGCAAACGACTCCCCTCGTTTATCCGTTAGTTTTCCTCGTCACGATCGGACCCGCTAAAAATCCCGACTATGACCAAGCTTATTGGAGTCGGATAAGAATCAATTAAGCCCATTGTCTTTATGAAGGCCGAAGGAGAGAAATTAGCCGTCCCCTCATTTTATCTGGGACTTAGCCTGCTGCTTTTGGCTGTCGCCCTATGGATCATGACACGGGGCTGGGACGCATCCCTGTTAGATCGCTACCAATTCCGCCAAACCCAGACGGCCCTTAATGCGCACGGGATCCAGCACGAGGGCTTTAGTCTCGCCTACCCTGCACCCATTTTTGGACCACCGTGGTCAGTGCCTTTTGAATTTCCTCTCTACCAATGGCTGGTGGCGCTGCTAGCCAACACGACGGGATTAGCCTTGGTTCCCGCTGCTCGTTTAATCGGAATTTTATTTTTCCTCAGCTCACTCCCGGCTGTTTATGGACTAGCCGCTTGGGTCGAGCCCCATGCGGGGCGACGATTGCTCCTACCGGCGGCGCTCCTCATGACGCCGGTTTGCCTTTTTTATGCGCGAAGCTTCATGATCGAATCCTGTGCAGCCGCCTTTGCTGTTTGGTTTTTATACGCCTACCTCCAAAGTTTACAGTTAGCTGACTGGCGTTGGACGATAGCGGCCACCCTACTCGGAGTGATCGCGGCCTTAGTGAAGATTACCACTTTTGCACTGTTCGCGGTACCGGCGGGGCTTTTCGCCATCGTGCTATTCTGGCAAAAAAGGCCTCCTCAGGGCGCAAGTTTCTTCGTGAATCTCTGGCGCAGTCTGCCCGCCGTATTGCTACCCGTCGGTCTAGCACTGGCGGTGGCACTGCGTTGGATTGCCTTCACCGACGCCGTCAAGCGCGCCAATCCCTACGCCAACCAATTCACCTCTGAAAATCTCAGAACATGGAACTACGGAACACTAGCGCAGCGCCTAGATCCGGTCTTCTGGCAGACGATCCATCGCCATTTCAGCCTCGGCGTGCTCTCAGACCCGCTGCTGTTATTATTAGGACTAGGCTTAATCCCGATTGCCCCGCGCTACCGCCTGCTGGCTTTGCTCTGCGCCGCGGGATATTTGCTGGGGCCGCTGCTGTTCGCGAATCTCTATGCGATTCATAATTATTATCACTTTCCCGCCGCCTTTTTTGCTGCGGCCGCAGCTGGGTTAATTTTAACCGGAGTTGTCGCCAGCGAGCGTCTCGATGCCCGACTTAAGACAGTCTATATCGTTATTTTTGTAAGCTTACAGGGCCTCAACTTTTACCAAGGGTTTGCGGCGACGCTTAAAAATCTGCCCGCCCCGCCCCCGTCTTTGGTTGAAGTAGTCCACGAGGCTGTCCCCGCACACGGGGTGGTCCTCGTTTATGGGTGGGACTGGATTCCCCTCATTCCTTATTATGCAGCATGCCGAGCGATCCTCGTTCCAAATGGAGCAGAAAATGACGCCGACAAATTACAAACAGTGCTAAAGAATCTCGGCGCAGATCAAGTAACCGCGCTAGTTATGCAAGGTCCCCATAAGCAAGATCGCGGCTTTATTCGCTGGCGCACCGAAAAATTAGGGCTCGCCGCCCACCCGGTGGCCACCTCGGCCGATGGCGATCTTTACGTCCGCTCGACTGAATTAACTGCCTTAAAACACAAACTGGCAGGTCGCTCGCTCCCAGGCGTTACTTTAAATTTCTCGGCCTCACCAGAGGTGATCGATCCGCGCCTTCATTATCAAGCGGTGAACGCGACGGCTTATGCAGCGCTAACCAAGCCGATTCCCACCGCGCTCTTTACGCCGGGTAGTATTGAAATTGGCCGGATCGGTGGCCAAGCCGCGATTTTCTCTAATGCTCCGGCTGAACTTCATTTTAATGTTCCCCCAAGCGCCACTCGTATTGAGGCCATCATGGGGCTAAATGATAAAGCCTATACGGGTGCCGGGGCTACCGATGGCGTCGATGTCCTTATTTTTGAGCGCCTGCCCAACGGCGACCGCCGCTTGCTTTATGAGCGCAACCTCGACCCGGTGCGACGCCCCGCCGACCGCGGACCACAAAATATCACGCTAGAGTCCATTGGCCCCATCACCGGCACCCTCGTTTTCGCGATGTATCCAGGACCAGCAGATAACGTAGCTTTTGATTGGAGCTACTGGCGCCGGATTGACATCCGGTAGCGCCATCAATCTATCACGAGCCGGCCCATGGTGATCCAGTCGCGCGTATCGCGACCTTGCGGACCAGGGCCAAAAAACAGCTCCACCTCACCCGCTTGAGCCAGGGTGAAATTGATCGTCAATGATTGTGGACCACGGTCACTGTGCTGATGGAGCGGATCGAGGAGCCGAGTATAAAGCACCGATTGCGTCTCCCCGACCCCTAGCGCGGTGAGCTTTATCTCGACCCCGTCGGTGCGCTGATCGCTGCCAATCCCGGAAATATAAGTTGCGAGGGGCAATTCCACCACGGTGCGGAGTTGATGTTTACCTGGCGGCAACCGAAAAACTAACCGCGTGACGGGATGCGCCCCGAAGGACGGTCGCCCCCCACGCTCATCCAGCCCGGGTCCAAACGTCGACCAGAAGCGCACGGGCCTCGGCTGCATCGCAGAAAATAAATAGCGATTACGCAGGTGAATATTAGCCACTTCGAGCCAAGTTTTGCTCAATTGTTCTGGGGGAAACTCAACCCCAGGTGCTAGTCCCACCTCGTGATAGCGGTGCAATTCCAGATGCAGCAGCAATTCCGATCGGCGGGCAGCGGGTAAAAAAATTGAGATATCGCGCCAAACCAAAAGTGGTTTCGTCTCCAAACCCAAGGCGGCAATACGTTGCAGCAATGCTTGCTGGTTTTCCCATGGGCCAGTCACCAAGAGAGCTCCCGCTTTCTCCTCACGCATGGTGGCAAGCGCCGCATCTAAACGAACAGGTTCAGTTTCCCCCTCTCGTAGCATCAGAGATCGCCGCTGCGCATAATAGGGCGTCATCGGATTCCAATCCTGACCGACAATAATCAGGTAATCATCGGTCCTCGTCAAAGCACGCAGAGCTTGCGTGAGTCCGCTGCCCGCTTCGCCCGCTTCCCGTTGCACTGGGAAATAATAATCGAGGTACCGCCCAGCTTGTCCGCCCGTGATTAATAAGACCAACGCTACCACTAACCACCGAGGATGTTTGGTCTCCGCCAAAGCCACGAGCACCAATCCCATGGCGAGCAGGAGGAGCATCGTGTTCGCGACATAATAGTAAGGATGAAGAGCATAGAGCACCGGAAAGATGATCAGCGCGGCGACGAAGAGACCGCCGTTCAACAAAACCTCCCACCCGCGGCGCCACCCCGCCACGACAGCTAAGCTCGCGCACGCGCCCACCGCCGGCAACCACGTCAAATCTTCGGCCATAATCCGGGCCTTCAAGGCCCAATATTCACCCGAAAGCCGCGTGGCGGTGGTGCCCAAATTAAAATCACGCATTTCTGCGGAACGCAGAAAATGCGCCAGCGGATTCAAAGCCTTGGTGGCATCAGCAAAATGAATCCACCAGCCAGTCGCGAGCATCGGCAGCAAGGTAGCTCCCGCCATCCACGCCAACTCCGTTCGCCAGCCACCATCCGCTCGATTGGCCCACAAACGACGCATCGACCAAAAAATCATCGGCAGGACATACAGCATCAAAGTGGTCACCTTGACCAAGCCAGCTCCCGCTCCGGCCACAATCGCCAAGGCCAGCCAGCCAAAATTGCGCCCAGCCACCCCGCGCTCATAGGCGACCCAAAACCATAGCGCAAACATCAGCGCCATCGTTTCAATTAAAAATGCCCGAGTATAAAATATATAGAGCGGACAAGTGAGCACCACCGCTAAGACCAACCAGCGATGCGCGCGCGCGACTCGCCAACGCGCCAGCAGCAAGAAGATCGCCGGCAAACAAAGATAAAAACATGCAATACTAACCGCTCGACCCGCCTTAGTGAGACCGAGGCCAGTCAATTTACCCACGACCACGACGGTCCATTGATAAAGCGGGAACTCCATGGGAATGGACCACGGCTTGCCTAAGACCGGCGTGGGATAAGCGAGTGAAAAATTATTCTCAGCCTTGATGAAATGCGCCGTCAGAGCTGTCTGGGCCTGCCGCCATTCCACCCCAAATAAATTTTTATGACCCCAACCGACCCCCACCGCCCAAAAATGAAAAGCTAGGCACCCGATAAAAAGAGCTAAAATAAACCGAGTCTCCCCGCGGCTAGGTGCGGGAGTAAGGGAGGGCACGGACATCGGCTGAAATAAGAGAAGGGCTGCAGCCTTGCCAATCTCATTGTTCCTCAACGGCGCCCACTCCGGAACAAGCTTTACTGGGTACGGCCATCACCACTTAATTCCGGCCAATCCATGAGCCTGCCCTCGCCTAAGTTCCATATCGACAGCCCCATCCATTGGCGGCCCGAGGTCGCAGGCCTAGAAATAAATGGCTGGTTGTATCCGGGGGAAACAACCCTCTGCGTCGATCTCCGCGCTCGCGTGGATGCCTGCACTTTTCTCGGCATTTATGGCCTAGAGCGACCCGATACCCAACAGGCTTTCGGGGGCTCGCTGGCGGCCTTGCGCACCGGCTTCACTCAGCGCGTGCAAGTGTGGCGCGGGGCCCAAAAAATCGCGCTCGATTATCATGATGGGACCCAGTGGCACGAATTTTTCCAAACGTCCCTCGATACGTCGGCCTTGCCCACGACGGCGACCCAACCCCAACCCATTTTACGAACGGTCATCGTCTACCAAACACTGCAATATCTTTACCGGCATTTCCACCGAGAGTCATGGCGCGAACTTTGCCGGGCGACCGATGCCGTACTACATGATGTGCTTACCCCCACGAGTGACATTGCGATCGGCGAGCGCTTCCTTGGTCATATTGAAAATCCTGGCTATTGGATTAACGCCGGCTACGGAAAATTTCGCATCACGGGATGGATCTTTGGCGTTGGTCGCACGATCAGCCAACTCAGTGCGACCACCGGAGTTTTAACGGAGAATCGCTTAGTTTATCCTAAGGATCGGCCCGATGTGGCGAGTCACCGCAGCGATCACGCGAACGCCCTAAAATCAGGTTACTACGGCCTCGTTGACATCCGCACGGATACGCCGAATCCAGCGAGCTTCAAAATTTTTGCTGAAACGGGCGATGGCACGCGCCCCCTGGCCTTTGCTCGTCGTATGTATCTCGATCGTCGCGACGAAGGTTCGGGCCCTATTCCGATCTATCGACCGTGGCTTTTTTATAAAGTTGTCGCTGCTTTTTTACGCGGTTGGGCCCTGCGTCGCTTCACCTTTGATAGTTGGGCGCAAACGCGCGCTGAGATCGGACGCCTCCAAGCTCAGCTCGCGGCTACTTTTAGCCATGGCGAAGCACCCAAAGTTCCCGCTGCCTTAATTCGGCGCCGCGATCAGGATCCTTACACCCGCTGGTGCTGGCACAATCGCCTCACTCCGCGGCTGCGCGCTATCCTGCAACAAGACGCCGATACGCTAGTAAAAAATAGCGGTCCCCTGATCAGCGTCGTCGTTCCAGCGTATAATACCCCCGAAAAATATCTGCGCGAATTGCTCGAATCACTCCAGCAACAGTTATATCCGCGCTGGGAATTATGCATCGCGGATGATGCCTCAACCCAACCGCACGTCCGCCGGATGTTGGAAGCGGCCGCTCGCACCGATCGCCGCATCAAACCTGTTTTCCGCACCGAGAACGGCCACATCGCCCGCGCGACGAACTCCGCTCTCGAGATTGCCTCCGGCGAATTCGTGGCACTGCTAGACCACGATGATCTGCTGCCGCACGATGCGCTGTTCCAAATCGCCGCTGCCATCGCGCGCCAACCAACGGCGGGTTATCTTTACACCGACGAAGACAAAATCGACGACACCGGCCGCCGTTACGATCCCCAGCTCAAAGGCAGCTGGAGTCCTGAAATGGCGATCACCCACAACTACACGCATCACCTCAGCGTGATCCGCCGGAGGATTATTGAGCAAGTCGGCCGGCTGCGGCCGGAATTTAACGGAGCCCAAGATATCGACCTCTTCCTGCGCTGCTGGGAATTGATCCAGCCCGAGGATGTGATTCATGTGCCTTTCATCGGCTACCACTGGCGCGCCCACGCCGAAAGCACCGCCACCCGCGGCGATCAGAAAGGCTATTTATTCGAGGCCGCCCGCCAAGGCATCGCGGAAGCCGTGCAACGACGCGGCCTCCGCGCCGAACCCATGCTGCCAGATTTCGCCAAGCACTATGCGCTTTGCCTCCACCAATTAAAATGGGATGCGACTCTCCTGCGGGACAACCCAGTCACGATTGTTATTCCGACTAAAAATCGCGTCGACCTCCTCCGCCCGTGCTTGGATTCACTCGCCCGCACCACACCGCGAGAGTTTGTTAAAATTATAGTCGTCGACGATAATTCTGACGATGACGCCACCATCGCCTATCTTCAGACCCTGCCCGCTCGGACGGATCTGCGCTGCGTAGTTCTGCCCGCCGGATCGCTACCTGAGCACTTGGACTCAAAGCAGAAAGCCGCATCATCTACCGCCCGTTTCAACTACTCGCGACTCGTCAATTTGGGTACGGCACAAGCCGACACGCCGCTCGTACTTCACCTCAACAATGACGTCGAGGCGCTCACCCCCGGCTGGCTTGAGGATATGGTGGGCTGGCTCAGCATCCCGGGCGTGGGGGTCGTAGGCGCAAAATTACTCTATCCCGATGGGAC
>CAIVJE010000214.1 GCA_903906135.1 uncultured Verrucomicrobiota bacterium
AGTGGCCGTCGATATCACCGCTCCCGAAGCACCCACTCAAGCGGTCGAGGCTGCTTTAAAATGTTTTGGGCGGCTCGATGGCCTCGTCAATAATGTCGGTGTGGGCTTGGTCAAAAAAGCCGGCGAAGTAACCGATGAAGAATTTCAGACCTTATTTAACGTAGATTTTCTGGCTTCATTTCGTTTTGTCCGCGCTGCCCTCCCCGCCCTGATTAAATCTCAAGGGGCGATCGTAAATATTGGTTCAGTGCACGCTCGGCTCGCCGCGCCCCAATACGCTCTCTATGCCGCCACTAAATCGGCGCTCGATGCTTTCACGCGGGGCTTGGCGGTAGACTATGGCGCGCAAGGGATCCGCGCTAATATCGTGCATCCCGGCTTAGTCGCTAGCCCTCAAAATGGCCCGCTTTTGACTAAACTTGGCGTCGACCCCGAAACCTGGATTAAGGAGTTTACATCGACGAAACAATGTCTGCCGGATCTCGTTACGGCCCGCGAGGTGGGTGAATTAGTGGCTTTCCTCCTCAGTAAAAATGCCCGTTCGATTACCGGACAAAGTATTTATATCGACGGTGGCACGACGACCCTTTTGTGGAATAGAACCGAAAAACTTTAAGCGACTCGCTGATTTTTCGCTTAGTAAGCTGTCCCTGCCTTTCGCCGATAATCTGCCCCTGATTTTTTCCGATGTCTCTTAGTCCCGCCCGCCTCACCGCACTTCGGACCACTTACCGCCAAGGCCTGCTCGAGCAGACCATCCCTTTTTGGCTTCGTCATGGGCTCGACCACGAGCACGGTGGCTTGCTCAGCGCGCTGGGCGAAACGGGCACGCTGCTCGATTCCGACAAAGCCGTCTGGCTACAGGGCCGCGCCGCTTGGACCTTCGCGACGCTTTATAACACCGTGGAGCCCAAACCCGAGTGGCTTGCCGCCGCTAAACTCTGCCTCGATTTTATTCGCGACCACTGTCGCGGGCCGGGCGGGAAATTATATTTTACGGTAACCCGCACCGGCGAACCCCTGCGCATGCGGCGCTATGTGTATAGCGAGTGCTTCGCGGCTATCGGCAGTGCCGCTTATGCCAAGGCCACGGGCGAGGCCCGGGCCGCGGCGGAAGCGGCGCAATATTTTGATACTTATCTGCATCATAGCTTCACCCCGGGAGTCATGCCGCCGAAGACTGATCCAACGACGCGGCCGATGAAGGGAGTCGCCCCGCACATGATTGCGATTGTGACGGCGCAAGAAATTCGGTCCCTCCTAGGTGATATTAACGTACGCGGGGCCACCTGCACCACCTGGATTGATCGCTCGATTAGCGAGATTGAACGTGATTTTTTCAAACCCGACCTCGGCGCCCTCATGGAAATTGTCGGAGCCAACGGCGCCGTGCTCGATACGTTTGATGGCCGGACCCTCAATCCCGGCCACGCCCTCGAATGCGCTTGGTTTATTCTACACGAGGCTAAGTGGCGCCAGCGCGATGCCCGCTTAATGAAGCTCGGCTTGAGCATACTCGACTGCATGTGGGCACGGGGTTGGGATAAAGAATTTGGCGGCTTGCTTTACTTCACCGATTTGCGCCAACAGCCCGTGCAGGAATATTGGGCCGAAATGAAATTCTGGTGGCCGCAGAACGAAGCAGAAATAGCGACGCTCTTGGCCTATCAACTCACGGGAGAGGCGAAATACGCTGCCTGGCATACTCTCGTGCATGATTGGTCGCACCGAGTTTTTGCTGATCCGGTCCATGGCGAATGGTTTGGTTACGCCCACCGCGATGGCCGCATCTCGACTCGACTCAAAGGCAATATGTGGAAGGGCCCCTTTCACCTGCCCCGTATGC
>CAIVJE010000215.1 GCA_903906135.1 uncultured Verrucomicrobiota bacterium
AAGACCTCGCTGATCCCTGCCTTGAAGGTGTTCGGCATAATGATCAACGCGGTGGCAAGCGCGAGACCCGTGATAGTGAAGAAGGCTTGGGTGGGGCGTCGCTCAAGATTGCGCAGTGCGATGCGGAAAGAGTGGGAGAGTAATTTGGCTAAGCCCAGTCGTTCAATTAAAGCCGGACGAAAATGAGCGGGTGGCTCTGGGCGCATGGCCTCGGCCGGTGGAAGTTGGGCGGCTTTGCGGACGGCGCCCAGAACGCCCAGCGTGACCGCGCTGAGTCCGACGGTGAGGGCGATCACGACGGCGATGGGATCGAGCCGGAAATGAAGATCGGGGAAGCGGTAGAAAAGTTGATACATGTCGACGAGCTGATGGCCGAGGCCAATGCCCCCGATGACTCCGCCGAGCACGCCGACGGCCACCATGACGAAGGCGAATTTTAAATAATGAATAACGATTTGCTGATTGGTGAAGCCAAAGGCCTTGAGGATCGCGATCTGTTCACGTTGGAGGGACAGCAAGCGGCTGAGCACGGCGTTAGTCATGAAGGCGGCTACGCCTAAAAAAATCACGGGAAAACCGATGGATAGAATCGTCAGCACCCGAATTTCATCAGTGATGCGGATATGGGAGGGATGATCTTCGCGGCCGAAGGCCCCGAGGCCGCCATAAGAACGCAGCAGGCGATTGAGCTCGGCGATCACCGGTTGGGCGCGGGCGCCCGGGGCGAGCGTGAGGGCCACGCGATTAAATGCGCCGTAAAGATCCCACGCGGTGGCGACTTCTTTGTAGGGCATCCAAAAAATACCAAAGGTGCGGGCATCCGGCAGGGCGGCGCCGGGGCGTGACTCGAAAATATATTCGGGAGAGAGTACGATGCCCGCGATGCGGAAGGTTTGGCGGCGGCCATTGAGCAGGGCGGTCAGGATCTCGCCGGGGTTAAGGGCGTTAGCCTCGGCAAAAGCTTCACTCACTAAAATTTCGCCGCGGGAACCGGGGGCGAGCCAGCGACCGCGGCGGAGGGAAAGGCGATTTAGTTCAGGGGTGCCGACATCGGGCAGGGAGCGCACGAGGCCACTCGCTGGTTCTGTTCGTCCGAGGAGATCGAGAGTAATTGGCACCGCGAGATCCGTTTGCACCGTCGCTACGCCGGGCAAATTGCGGATGCGTTCGCTGACATAATTAGGGGCCCGTTTGAGGGCGGCGCCGATATCCGCAAAATGATTGGTCTGATAATATTCAGCGCGGGTCGATTCAAGCGAGTAGATCAGGCTGCGCGCCATGATGAGCATCGCAAGGCCGCAGGCCATGACGAGGGACACCGCGGCGGCTTGGCCTTTGAGGCGTCGCAGGTCGCGGAGAAGTTTTCGATCGAGATGCGCGAGCATGGCCAACAGCGGACGAGGGGTTACCAGCGCAACGTAGAGGGAGCGACGCGGGTGGCGTTTCGATGTTCGCTCAAGACGCGTCCGTCAGAAAAATGAATAACGCGGTCGGCCATGTCAGCCATGACGGCGTTGTGGGTGATCACAATCGTGAGTGCGCCGAGTTCACGATTAACGCGTTCGAGCGCCTCGAGGACGACGATGCCGGTGCGGACATCTAGGGCCCCGGTGGGTTCATCGCAGAGCAGTACCTCGGGGCGTTTGGCGATGGCGCGAGCGATCGCGACGCGTTGTTGTTCGCCGCCGGACAATTGGGCGGGGAAATGATCCAGGCGCGCGCTGAGGCCGACCATCGCGAGAGCTTGCTCTGGCGGCAAAGGATCGCGCGCGATCTCGGTGATGAGGCCAACGTTTTCGCGAGCGGTTAAACTGGGAATGAGATTATAAAATTGAAAAATAAATCCGACCGAGTTGCGCCGGTAGCGAGTGAGCGCCGATTCATCGGCGTGGGTGAGGTCGGTCGCGCGGTAGCTAATTTCTCCGGTGGTGGGAATATCGAGTCCACCGAGTTGATTGAGCAGCGTGGTTTTCCCGCTGCCGGAAGGGCCGAGGAGGACGACAAATTCGCCCGCATAAAGATCGAGATCAACGCCCGCTAAGGCGCGGACTTGAGTCGGGCCTTCCCCGTAGTATTTTGTGAGACCGCGCACGCGAAAAACCGGCGCAGTAGTCGCTGGAGCCGAGTGGGCGGTTGGTGGGATGAGAGGGGTCAAGTGAATGCGGTGTTAATCAGGCAGGGGGAATAACCTGCCTCATTTCATCACGAGGGCAAATGCAAGCGCGTCAGGTGGCAGTCAGTAAGGCCGTAAGGTCGAGGGGTTCGGTCACCATCGCCAGTTCTCCTTGGGGGTTGCGGGGCCATAAGGCAGCGGGGCGATCCCAGTAAAGTTCGATGCCATTCTGATCAGGATCACTCAAATAGAGTGCTTCACTCACGCCGTGATCAGCCGCGCCCTCGAGTGAAATCTTGGCGCGTTGGAGTCGCCGCAAGGCGTCGGCGAGGGCTGCCCGAGTGGGGTAGAGAATGGCGGTATGATAAAGCCCCGTACTGCCAGTCGGTGGTGGTGGGCCGCCCCGACTCGTCCAAGTATTGAGGCCAAGGTGATGATGATAGCCGCCGGCTGAAATAAAAGCGGCTTGGGTCCCCAAGCGCTGCATTAAGGTGAATCCGAGTACCCCCACATAAAAATCAAGGGCACGTTGTAGATCGGCGACCTTGAGGTGAACGTGTCCGATGCGCACCGCGGGATCGATGGTCGAAACTTGGTTACTCATACAGATTGGTTTTTCAGGAGACGATAACACGTCAAATCCCCCTCCTCTGCCTCGCGCCCTAGAGGCCGCTGGGGCTTAAGTCTTCGCGCTGTTGTCGCACTTGATGTGCGCGCGGCGGCGTTGAGCGGTGTAATTGCGAATCTGCGCGTTATAATTGGCATTAAACGGGATTTTGCCGTTTTGCGGATTCTTGACGGCTAAGTCGTCGTCGGCCGCTGCGGTGGCGATGAGCAGCAGGAGTTCGGCCTTGGCGGGGAGTCGCCGCGCCGGAAAGCCCGCATAGGCGGTCAGCCAGTGAAGAGTTTTTTGCCAAGGAGTCTGAATGGAGTCACTCACGGCGGCAGGATGCGCGAACTCCGATGAGAGAGTCAACGGGAGTTCTAGCCTAGGGTTGTTAAATGAAGCTGAAGTACGGAAAGACGTGAAAACGGTTTATGCTGATTCAGAAAGTGTTGCACAGCGAGATGCACGGTAGTTTTAGGCTAAGTTAAAATCTCCCGAGCTTTGGGTTGCACCCCGAGAGCCGGTTCCTACGTTCTTCCGTTCTCATGGCGCTTTTAAGTCTTCTCGATGTCTCACATGCCTTCGGCGGCCCGCCGGTGCTCGATCACGTTAATTTCCAAGTTAACAGTGGCGAACGCGTCTGTCTGCTCGGGCGTAACGGCGCGGGTAAGTCCACGCTGATGAAATTAATCGTGGGCGAAATCAAATCCGACACCGGCCAAGTGTTTCGTCAGCCTGGGGCGCATTTTGCCCGGCTCGTCCAAGAGGTGCCGGCTGATTTGACGGGGAGCGTTCATGATATTGTTTCCGCGGGGTTGCGTTCGGCGAGCGCGCATGAGGAAGATTGGGAGCGGGAAGTGCGCTTGGAGGATTTGATCAATCATGTCGGCCTCGATTCGCAGGCGGAGTTTTCGGCTTTGTCAGGCGGTTTGAAGCGTCGGGTATTGTTGGCGCAGGCGCTGGCGAGTCAGCCGGACTTACTGTTGCTTGATGAGCCGACCAATCACCTTGATCTCGCCTCCATCCTGTGGCTCGAGGAATTTTTACTGCAGGAGAAAATTGGCCTGTTTTTCGTCACGCATGATCGCGCATTTTTGAAAAAACTCGCGACGCGCATTGTGGAACTCGATCGCGGCATTATTACCAATTGGGACTGTGATTATGATACCTTCCTCGTGCGGCGGCAGGATCGCTTAGAGGCGGAGGAGCGGACGCAGGCGCTCGCCGATAAAAAGCTCGCGCAAGAAGAGGAGTGGATTCGCCGCGGAGTGAGAGCGCAGCGTTCGCGGGCGACGGCGCGGATTAATCAATTGCACGTCTTGCGCGCGGATCGCCGGGCCCGGCGGGCGACGATCGGCAATGTTAACATGCGGGTTAATGAAGCGATCCCGAGTGGTATGAAGGTCGTGGACGTGGAGAAAATGACTTTTGCTTACCCGAATGGTAAGCTGCTGGTGAAGGATTTTACTACGACGATTATTCGCGGAGATAAAATTGGCCTCATCGGTCCCAACGGCGCGGGCAAGACCACGTTGATTAAGTTGCTCCTTGGCCAGCTCGCACCCACCAGTGGAAATATTAAGCACGGCACTAATCTGGAAGTGGTGTACTACGATCAGCTGCGGGCGCAAATTGAGGACGACAAAACTGTGGCCGACAACATCGCGAATGGTAACACCCATGTGACGATTGAGGGGCGGACCCGGCATGTGATTAGTTATCTGCAGGACTTTCTCTTCACCGCTGATCGCGCCCGCACCCCGGCGCGCGTGCTCTCGGGGGGCGAACGCAATCGGTTGCTCTTGGCGCGCCTGTTTACCAAGCCAGCTAATGTTCTCGTGCTCGATGAGCCGACGAATGATTTGGATGTCGAAACCCTTGATTTGCTCGAAGATCTTCTCGTGGAATTTCCGGGTACGGTGTTAATCGTTAGCCACGATCGGGAATTTTTGGATGAAGTCGTGACCAGCTCATTCGTGTTCGAAGGCGATGGGGTGATTGGCGACTACGTCGGCGGCTATACCGATTGGCAGCACGATAAGCAGAAGCAGGCGATCGCTGCCGCCAAAGGGAATGCCCGGCCCGTGGAAGGCGCTGGGGCCAAGGTAAAAAATTCCGGCAATGGTGCCGGCGCCGCCCCCAAGGCTAAAAAACTTTCGGGTAAGGAGCAAAAGGAGCTCGAGACGCTTCCGGCCAAGATTGAAGCACTCGAGCAAGAGCAGGCGCAATTGACCGCGCGGTTGGCTGATCCGGCTTTCTATAAAAAAGAGCCGCAGAAATTTGCGGAAGTGAAAAGCCGACTCGATGTGCTCGAACGCGAGCATGCCGTCGCGTTTACCCGGTGGGAGCAGTTGGAGGCGCTGCGCGGTCCAGAGTGATTTTTGCTCCGGCGCTTTTCGCTATGCCCAGCGCTATTTAGTTTTTAATTCGGGCAAGCTTCGAGCAGCGCGATGGCCCAGATGGGCGGTTGGCCCCGATTAGCCAGAGGATTGGCGCGCGCGGCGAATCGGCTCAGCTTATTGGAGCATCGCCGCGGCGATCGCGGGTTCGGCGCCGATAGTGCCACTTAATCTCTTAAGATAGGCGGGCTCGCGCGTTGCCCGGATCCCCGCGTTGGTTTGGGCGAGGCGTTGTTTAATTTCTAGGCGCGTGGCGACATCGGCGTAATTGGGCCGAGTGAGGAATTTCTTGAGATACTTAGCGTGACGTTCGCCTAGTTGGGCATCGATCGTCCGCTGCGCTTCGAGGCGATCGCGGTACCAGTCGCTGGCGAGGAGTGATTCGCGCGTGAAGAGTTCCCGGAACAGTGGGTCGGAGGCCGGTCGGCCTTCCCAGGTGCCGTCGCGCATCAGATGCAGGAGGGCGCGCAAGGGCGGGCACGCGGTCTCGATGGAGCCATCAGAAAAATAATGCAGGGCGGCCTGGCGCATGGCGGTGACAATATTGCTTACGCCATCCACAAACACCGCGAGATCTTGTTTTTCCGGCTGGAGAAATTCTTCATCAAAGACACTGCTCGGATTGCCGAGGACGCGACCGCAGTAAGTGGTCACAAAGCGTGGGGTGATGCGCCAGCCGAGTCGGCTGGCGAGGACGCGTTGGCCCTCATGATTAAAATCCTCGCAGCGTTCGAGATGACCGCCGGCGATCAAAGCGGCGGGTTCGCGTTCGGCTGGGGTCATCCGACACCAGATTTCTGGTACGAGGAGACTGATATCGTGATCAACTCGGTGATGCGGGCCCACCCAACCAGCAGCGGTTGAAAAGACCGGTAGTCCCGTCAGAATGTACGAGGTGAGCGCAGCGTTGAGATCGTAGATGGGCGGGAGGGCATTGAAAGGCCCCTTGGTCAGTGCGCCCTCCGAGCCTACGCCGGTGGTGGATGGTGATTTGCCGGTGAGGCTGGCAATAAAATCCATGAAGGCTTCGGGCACTTCTTGATAATGGATAGGGCCAAAAACGCAGAGTGGGCGGATGCCTGGCTCCGGCGGGTTGAGTCGGCGGCCTACAAGCACGGAGCCGACAGGGAAGGGGGCTGCGGCATCCGCAGTGAGTCGGCGGTAGAGGCGAGCCCCGGTTTGCGCGAGGTAAGTGGCGCGAGGGTCTTCGAGGTCAGGCCGATCTTGGAGGTAGCGCGGATTTTTTGAAGGCTTGCCCTCAACTAAGCGAGGGAACGCCGGCGAGACCATGAAGTCAGGGCTGCGCGCGGCGGTAAAGGCGCGGAAGGTCGCTTGCATTACATCCGTGAAGGCCTCGAAGCCCAGCGCATCTTCCATGACGGTATTTGCGGCGACGCGAGTCAGTGGTTCGTAGTTGGAGAAAAAATGACCACCGCGGCTGAAGTCGCGCTCGGTGCGTTTATCGTAGCCGCGCACAATCGCGTCATCGGGTCGCTGGAAAAGGCGGAGCTCACAGTTGTGGACAAATTTAAGCGAAGGCTGGGTGACCCAGGCGGGTAAGCTGGGTACTTGGTCGCGCGGGGCGACGGTGGAAGCGGTAATATCGTCTTCCACTTGAATTTTTTCAGCAGGGAAAAAATCCGAACGAAGGGTGAAGGTGCGCCAGCCGCCTTCGCGGGTGTAACCGACTCGCAGGTAGTGCGTGAGGAGTTTGTCGGCGTTGTGCTTAAGCTCATTACCCGGGCGGGCATTGATCGTATCGACGCTGAAATGCTGGCGCCAATCCTCCCCCCATTCTGGCTTGTAGAGTCGCTTGAGGTGCAGCACGAGATCGCGAATCGAGCGAGGAATCGAGGCCAGCCAGGTATTAAATTCGTCGGTATAATCGGGGCTGCGGCTGAGTAATTTAATGACGGAGCCGAGCGAGCGCTCGGGGCTCAATAGGCCGCGAGCCCGCACCACGTTGTGGAGGGGATTGCGGAAGCGTTTGGTATAGTCGCGATGGAGGATGGTTTCGACGACATCGAGATCGTGAGCGAGGTCGCTGACGAATACGGGGCCCGTGAACATGGCATCCGCGATGGGCTTGGAGATTTCCGATTTGCCGCCGCCCGAGACGGTGCATGGTTTGTGGCAGAGGAGGCCTTCCGCGGCCGTACCGCGCAGCAGCCAGCGTCGGCTGGCTTCGGGTTTAAACATTTCGACCTTGTAGCCCGAGGGGAGCACGTAGGTAAAGCCGGGCAAAAGTTTGATGCTCTGAGCGATGTCAGCGGCGTCATGCCAGCTGATTATTTGCGTCCGCAAATCGAAACGGGCGTCAGCGGGGACGTAACAAATATTAGAGAAAACTTGATCGCGGGCCCAGCCGCCCGGTTGCAGCTCTGCGCGGTCGCCGAGGAGGACGAGCGCTTCGGCAAAGGTGTGATTTACTTCGGGCAGGTTGGGGTTGAGCTGAAAATTTTCACCTTGATCGTAACTGGGGAAAACAATGGCGCCACCCGCATGTTCTTCTTCGGCGCCGCCCAGCAAATTAGCCGCAAAGCTCAGCTGGGTTTTCACCTCTTTTTTGCAGTAGCCGAAATAATTATCAGAGATGAAAGTGAGAATGACGCCGGCGGCCGAGCGGGCCGTAAGTTTGAAGGCGCCGCCATCATTGTAGAGCTCATCGGGCTGGAGCCAGCACATGCCATCGCGGCGTTGCCGCGCGGTCGCGTCGGCGTGAGCGGGGAGACCGAGCTCGCGCTTGGTCAGGCTATTCAGATGCGGGGCCAGAATAATGCAGCCCGTGTGGCCGGTCCAGTGGGTGGGATCGAGGCCGGCGTCATTTTCTGGCAAATGCGGATCACCGGCATTGCCAAAAATACTTTCAATAAAATCCAAATTGGCGACGAGAGCGCCTGGGACAAATAAACGTGTTTCCATTGCCCGCACTGGGCTGAAACCGGGTACGGCTGGCACGACGACGGGGCGAAGGTGGAGTGAGACGAAGCACTCGGCCGGTTTGGGCGCGCCGGCGGTAAATGGGAGGCGGAGCAATTCAGCTGGCGGGTTGAGGGCGTGAGCTAATAACCGACCAAAGACGGCCGCGGGCACCGCCTTTTTATCATCAGGAATAGGCAAGCCACCCTCAGCGACGTGGAAAATTCCGGAAGTGGTCCGGCGATCGCTGCGGGGATTGTGCAGGACGCCTTGGCGCACGCGCACTGAGGCCAGGATGCTGCTGTGGTGCTCATCACACCCAGGGGGAAGCGACAGCGCGCGCGCTAGACCGGGGCGATCGAGCACGAGGGTGGTGGCCGGCAGGCGTGGGGTGAGGCCAGTGCTTTGGAGATAGTCGGTAAGAAAATCCTGAATACGCTGGTCAACGGGGCAAAGGTGACGAGACAGCGCGCGGTCCTTTTCGCGGCTGAGCGTGAGGAAATGGTCAACTAAACTGGAAAGTCCATCGCCCGCTGGGAGGGTCACGCTGGGCTGGCCAATCTCGTGTAGCTTAAGGTTAAGGTACGCCAATAGCTGTGGATCAGCGGGGTCGGGAATTGGTGAAAGCTTCTGGGGGTGCGCAGGCATGGAACAGAAAAGTGGATGCTAATGAAGCGCGGGAAGGCATCGCTGGCAACGCGGAAGCTATTTTCAAGCTAGCTGAGTGGGAAATATGTCACACATTATCCGAAGGCCTTGGGGGTTTTTGCCTAAGGTCAGGCGAGGCTAGGGGTGGGTCGCAGCCCGTTGGGCCTCTGGCAAAAGCCAGGAGCGATCAGCCGATGATTTATGGAGCTGCGCAACGATCACCCAGCCGGGTCATTTTAAACGTGTCGATTGTCCGCATGAAAATTTCTTCGGCAGTACCGTGTGCGGAAATCTTAACAAGCAGGCCGCGGCTCTGATAATATCCCAGCAAACGCGGCGAATGGCTCGGGTGGGTCCCTTGCATGAGGCGTATGGCGTCGAGGCGATCCTCGCGTTGCTGTCCGAGTATCGTCTGGCAGTCGTCACAACGGCCGGTAATTCGAGGGGGACGCGCTTTGACGTGATAGGTTTTTTGGCAAGTGGGGCAAACTCGTCGGCCGAGCAGGCGCAGGACAATCAGCGAGACCGGCAATTCATAAAGTATGACGGCATCGAGGGAGAGATCTTTTTCTTGGAGAAGGTGATCGAGGGCTTCCGCGTGGGCCACGGTGCGAGGAAATCCATCGAGGATGAAGCCCGCGGCACAAGCGAGGCAGTGGCTGCGCGCGTTGATTAATTCCAACAAAGTATCCGTGGGCAGGCGGCGGCTCAGGGGGCTCGGAGGAAAAAGGCCATGCATGATTTCGCTGGTTGCGAGTGGGCAAGCCCCAAGGGCGGCGCTCAATAATCCCGCTTGGGTCCCTTTGCCGATGCCCGGAGGACCGAGTAAAACGATCCGTCGCGGCGCTCCGAGTCGTGCCGGTAAGGTGCGGCAGACACCGGCGCCGCCCTGCAACCAAGTAGCGCGGTTACATGGGGCAATCATACGAGATAACGGATGATAATTAATATCATCCTGACCGGCGCAGTCGGCACGGCATAGATTGCCAAAAACGACGCATCTTTTGGCGGTGGTTGTGGCTGCTGTTGGCCGAAATTTAAGGTGGTCAGGTCGGAGTGAGCCGTTTTCGATGAGCGGCTCTTTATGCTCAACCGCCAACAATACTTCGTTCGTGAGCAAGTCAGATTGCTCAAATTAAGTGATGGCTATGATATTTTAGACCCTGATACGAAAATAAAAATAGGGGAGGCCCGGGAAGAGATTAGTCGCATGGTTAAGTATCTGCGCCCCTTGATCGGTAAGAATATGATGCCGACACAAATTGCGGTTTATGCCGGAGCAGAGCCGGCGGATCAGCAGCTGCTTTTTTCGATGCGCCGGGGGGGGTATTTTCTTTCGGGCCAAGGTGGAAATTAGGGATGCGCAGGGTCAGCTCTTGGGTTTGCTCAAATCAAAATTCGCATTCCTCAGAAGTGTTTTCCAGGTTTGCTCCGCTGACGGGCAGGAGATTGCGACGGTGAAAGGGGATTGGTCGGGGTGGAATTTTCGCTTTCTCAGCGGTGAAACTGAGCTGGGCATTATCACCAAAAAATGGACCGGGCTCGGGCAGGAGCTTTTTACCAGCGCTGATAATTATTTAATTCGCATCAACGGAGCACCTGATCCGACGATTAATTTGCTGCTTTTAGCGGCGGGGCTCGCGGTGGATACCGTTTTGCATGAGAACAAATAGCTTCGCGTTGGCTTTAATCATTCTGCGCGGAGGTCATCTCATTCGGCGGCTCAACCTGGGAGCTGCGGGGGTAGCCCTGAGTTTACTGTTGGGGTTAGGGGGCTGTCAAAAAAGTCAGTCGGCGCCGCGAACGACGAGTTCCGTGATAAGCAATCGCGCTCCCATGGTCGTTACCTTGCTGGATGATCAAGAGGTGCGCGAGGGTGCTACTTTTCGTTTCGTTATTCCGGCCGGTACTTTTAGTGATCCGGATGGTGATCAATTAACCTTATCGGCGGCTTTGGATAACGGGCAGCCCTTGCCGCGCTGGCTCACCTTTGATCGGCTCGCCCGAGTATTGGCGGGAACGCCGGCGGCGAGTGATGGTGGGACGATCAATCTGCGGCTGACCGCGATGGATCCAGCGCAAGCTTCCGCCGCTACCACTCTACGGCTTAAGGTAAAAACAATCAGTGTGATTCCGACGGATGTAAGTGCTAAAATTAATATCGTGGGCCTCTGGAGTCCCGTGGCGGTGTCGACGTCGAGCGATCATCCCGCTTCGCCGATCATTGCCGGCTATGCGGTGTTGCCGCTCGGTGCCGCGCGCAGTGATGGCATTGCGATGACGGCCTGGGCTTACGGCGGGGTGGATTGGGAGAAAAATCCTGCGGGGGCAGATACGATGCCGATCGATATTATCCTGCTTGATCAAACGACAGATGGGCATCTGCGAATAGCGACGGATAGTTATGTTGATTCACCGCGGACAAATGGCGGTAACACGCTCATCGTGACCGATCTGAATCACGACAACCTCGCGGATTTGGTTTTCCTCGCTCATAATGAGAGTCCCTTCATTGCCAAACCGAGCACGGTTTTACTGAGCGAAGGCCCCCAACATTTTCGTCGCGGGTCGATCGCGGATCAGGTGATGGCGCACGATGCCCAGTTGGTCACTCGCCGGGGTGAACCGACGATCATCACCATGTCTTTTGAGACCGCTTTTCCGTTTCGGAGTTTATTTCCGCCAGCCCTGCGTAATCCCTATTATACTTGGACACCGGCTGGTTTAATTACGCCGCATGAATTAGTGGTTCCGGGTGGGGGCATGAGTGCCACCGCGGCGGATCTCGTGGGCGATGGATCAACCGTGCTGGTCGTGGGGGATAGTGCACCCTTGAACTATACAGCGCAGGATTATGCCGATGTGACCAAGCATGACCGGAATTTTTTTAGTATCAGATTATTTGATTGGACGACAGATCAACTAATCCCGCGCGGCGATCCACTGCTTCCGTATTTTTCGGCGCGAACGGCTTATCAAAATCGGAGTAGTAATTGGGGGAAGTGGGTGACGCATATACCGCGAGTGTGGGCCGATGATTTTAATCAAGATGGGCAGGTAGATATTCTGGCAGGCACCTCGATGTGGCCTGAGGGCCTCGCGATGCTACAGCTCTTGCAGAATGA
>CAIVJE010000216.1 GCA_903906135.1 uncultured Verrucomicrobiota bacterium
CGATTTCGACCCCTGTCGCTCGCACCAGCCTTATCTGACCCAGCCTCACAGCCCCGGCGGCTTGAAATTTCGCGGCCCTTTCTTGGGCTATTCACGCCCTCTCGGCTCAGCGCAGGAAATTGCCGGTTAGGCCCGCGACCGTGGCTCGATCGGCGGCTCCCTGCAGCTCGAGCGCGTTAGTAACACTGTAGACTGCTGATCCGCCGGTACCGCTGCCACTCGGAGCCCATAGGGTATTCGTGCTACTGCCAGTGACGGCACTCAGGGCGGTCGGATAGATATTTTGAGCCGTGGCAGTGGCCAAAAGGCCAAAGGTCACCTCGGCCCCACTCGCGATCGTGCCGTTGTAGCTCTCATTCGTGATCACGTACTGGTTACCCACATGGCTCGCGAGCACCCCATCCCAGTCGTAATAAATACCCGACGGCCAGTCGAAGCTCAGCACCCAATTTGTGATCGAAGCACTCGAGTTATTTTTTATCTTAAAACTGCCCTGGACCGCATACGCGCTGCCCACCACCCATTGATTCGTAAAACTGTATGTCACCTCCAGGTTTGCGCTGCTGACGGCATTGCTGAGCGCTTTATCATAATGATAATCAAAACTATTTGAGGCCTTGAGCTTCTTCACCACTAAGCCACCGGTGAAGTCCCCCCCAGAATCGCCCTTTAACTCGAGATAGGCGTTGGGGGCATAGAAACAAGCGACGGTTTTTGACACACCGTCAATTTGGCAATTACTCGTGGTGCTGGTGTACACCCGCAGCGCCCCCGCCCAGCTGCTGTTGCTGAAGCCACTGCCATCAAGCCGGATCGTGCCATCCGTATAAATATAGCAGGAACTGCTGCTCGGTACGGTAATACCGTCCTCCAATTTACTTCCCCCGCTGCCCACAATGGTGACGTGTTTACCGGCCGTAATTGAAATATTCTTAATGGTTTCGCCGCTGCAGAAATAATAATAGCGGCCGTCCGAAGCCGGCACATGCCCACTCACCGGCAAAGTAGAAGCCAAAGATGATCCCACGCTATAATACTTACTCACACTGGCCGTCGTCGGATAAGTTGGCAGGGGATAAGTCGCATTATAATTGGTGGTGAGCGTACCGGTATATTTGCTACTAGCGGGAGCGGTCACCCCGGCGCCTAAGTAAAGATTGCCGTAAATCTTCGCCGATGAGCCAAAGGTCATCGTCCCAGCCAAAATCCCCGCGGCAAGATCGGTCGTGGCAATCGATGAAGAGTAGGTCAGCCACGGCCCCGTCGGACTGTTAGAGGGATTCGAATTAAAACTGTTCGCGAAAGTATTGTCGGCCAGTTCAGCGGTATTCAAAACCACCAGCCCAAGACCCGTGGTCGATCCGCTCCCCTCGAGACTAATAGTTAAAGTCTTAACCACTGGCGGGCTTCCATCAAAAGGCGTCACGACAGCCTGCGAATAGACCGTGGGTGTGGTGACGCTACCATCATAGCCGGCGACATAAACTTTCACCACCCCGACGGCATTTTGATTACGATTAAACGATGGCAAGGTGTAGGTCGCGTTGGTTCCGATGAGCGTCCAGCCTGACCAAGCGGTGGCCGCCGCCGTGCCGGCCGCCATCAAATTCAAGCGGTAGATCGCTTCCTCCAGCCCAGCCTCAGCCAAATTATTGGCATCGCGGGAAAAAAAAGTCCGATGCGCTACCTTCAGCGCGTTACTCGACAATTTAAGATAGCTGCCCAATACCAAAGCGATTGCAGCCGCCATCAGCATGGCCACAAGTAATATACTGCCGCGCTCTCGAGAACGGCGTAATAAAACAGGCGATGTCAGTAAGACCGTGGGCATCAGGAAGTCGGCTTATTGCGTAAAATAAAAGTGGCGGAGATCGCGGTATCCGTCGCGGTCGCAGCGGTTTTCGCGGAACGAGAAGCCGTGACGCTGACCCGAACCCGTTTCGTCGCGAGGTCCGTGGTCGCCACATTCCCATCGCGGTCATAGCGGGAAAAAGTAACGCCCGCCGCGCCCCCAGCTAGAGCGGGAATACCATTCACCAGATAAATTCGCCCCGCCGTGATGCTGCTGCTCAACCCGACAACCATAAACAAGCTCTGCGTCGCACTCGTCCATGCATAGGTAACCTGACGCGTGCCACCGGCACTGGTCGGAATTGTCAGTGAAATATCAGACGAGCTATTCCAGATAATCGCGCTAGCGCTCTTTAAGTCGGCACTCAGTTGCTCGAGCCCGCGCCGCGTCTGCGTGCTCATCTCCGCATATTGCGTGATCCGCAAACCGCTGCGCATGAGTTGCAAATTAGTAACGAGCACACCGGTTAACACGAATCCCCCCAACAAGGCGCTGACTAGGACCTCGACCAACGTAAACCCACGCGAGGATCGCGGAGGTGCGTTAGACTCCATAGTAATAAGCATAGAGCCCCCCCTGAGTGTAATAGGTCGTGTAGCTACGAGAAAGTGAGCGCCCATCGTAATTGCGCCAGGTAACGGTGAGCGTGATTTGCACCATTTGACTCGAGCGATTGGCCAACGTCGCAAGAGCCCGCGACAAAGTGAAGCGACTCGCGACCGCGGGATTGCCCGCGAAACTCGCATCCATCGTAGGGGCATACGACGCATTGCTCACGGCGGTCCAGCTGAAGAGCCGCTCTTTCTCGAGTTCACATTGCAGAATGTTGCTAGCGATCTCTAGATTACGCGCGGTATCGAGATGCAGGTAAGCCCGCTGCATCACGGTGAGTGAAGTCGTGATCGCGAAGGCTAAGATAATCACCGCCATCGCCACTTCTGCGATCGTAAAGGCAGCGACGGCCGCGTCGGCTCCTGCGTGCCGGGAAACGCGGCGCGCGGCGTACTGTGAAAAATTACGGCAAGCGCACATAAATTTCTCCGCAGTAAATTAAGGTTTGGTTATTCTTAATTTCGATCAGCCCACCGAGTTGATCAGTCCGATAACACAATTGGGCATGGCGGCGCCCCAGCACCGCGAGCGCGTGGACAACGCGGGGTGCAGCCACGGCACTTAATTCAAATAATTTGAGCTCACCGGATTGATCCACGACAATCCCGTGTTGACCCGGCTCATTGCCAGTCAAGTACACACCTCGCAAAGCAGCCTGGAGCGCAGCCAATTCAGGGGCGGCGACGGGGACAAAGCCCGGCCCAGAATCGGGCGGCAAGGCGGGAGCCGCTAGATAAATGACAAAGCTGAGGAGCAGGCCCGCCGCCACTCCGAGGCGGCCTAAAGCGGGCGCACCGGCCGCTGGCCCCGCCTTGAGCGGTAATTCGACGGGAGCAACTGCCGTTGCGATCGCCGCGGCCCGCGCGGTGAGAACACTGTGGTGCCGAGCCGTCGTAGCTGTGCCGTCTAATTCGGTGAGAGCCTCCTCCACCGTTAAAATCTGCGCGGGCTGATCGCGGCGGGAAACGTCATAAAGAATCAGGTGTTTTCGCTCGGTGCGAATACAGTAATTTTCCTGCCTCGACTGAACTCTAATTTCCGCCTCGTTGATCGCGTTTTCTATGGGATCAAGTTCGCAAAAATTAAGGAGGAGCGTGCGCAAGGCGGCGGGTCCCAGATTGCGCTGGGGGATCTGCGCGCTGGGCACGACGGATCGAGCATCCACCGCGAGATTAACGAGCGTGAGATTATACATCGAGGCGGATGGTTTAGTCTTCGACTAGGTAAAGCGGCCAACCATTGAAGCCGGTGCGAAACAAACCGGTGGTGAGATCGCCATCGTCGATACGCCGATCAATTTGCAATAAATCATCCCGGGTTAACGCCAAAGGATCACCCCGCCCAAAAGCCGTCAAAGTGATCGCGCCGTGATTCAATCGATCGGCCGCGTCGCCCACGACCGCACGCGGCGCGATCCAGCCATAGCTGCCACCAAAGGGTGAACCCTGCGCCCAATGAGTCGACGGCAAGACATCCTCCAAGCCCACTGGCAGCACGACTTCGCCCTGAGTGGACGGCGGCCAGCTGTCAGTTCGTCGATGATAGTTTTGTAGTGCCGTGGCAAAAATCTGCAAATCAAGGCCCAAGCGCTCCCGGCGCTGATGCTGCTGCCGCCGCCCCACCAGCTGGACCACGACAATCAGCGCACTTACCGCAATCACCACCGCGAGCATAATCTCGAGCAGGGTGAACACGCGTGTGGGTGATCTCGCCGGATCGGCTAATGCGACTGAGGTCTTCTCGAAGTTTTGCGCCTTAGAGCTCATGGCATACTCGCGCTAGCTTCAGCTATCCACGGGGTGAAAGCCGACATCAGCCAGCGTGCTGCGCTCCACTTCTTCCAAACTGGTCCAGCCCATGAGGGCTTTCTTCAAGCCATCGTAACGCAGTGAATGGTGACCCACACGCTTGGCTTCCTCGATGAGCAAAGCCACGCTCTGCTTTTCGGTGATGAGCTCACGCATTTTCTCCGAAACTTCGACAAATTCATAAATCCCCACGCGACCGCTGTAGCCGGTCCCAAAACATTTCGGGCAACCGCGCCCGCGGCACAAAGTAACTGGGACGCCCTGATATTCCGAGAAAAAGGGGGCCAGTTCATGCTCCGTCGCTTGGTATTGTTCTTTGCACGAAGAGCAGAGACGGCGCACCAAGCGTTGGGACAACACGCCCATGGTTGTCGGCGCCACCAGATACGGATCGACGCCGATCTCCACCAACCGCGTGACGGCCTGGAGCGCATTATTCGTATGCAAGGTGGTGAGCACTAAATGGCCCGTCAAAGCGGCTTCCGTGGCGATCAGCGCCGTTTCCAAATCGCGAATTTCTCCGATGAGAATGACATCGGGATCTTGCCGCATGATGCTGCGCAAGACGCGGGCGAAGCTTAAGCCGATGCCCGCGTTAACCTGATGCTGCGTGATATCCGTCAACCGATACTCGACCGGATCCTCAATGGTGGTGATGTTTAAATCGGGTCGGTTAATATAGTTAATACAGCCATAAAGCGTGGTCGTTTTTCCGCTACCCGTCGGACCGCAGACGATTAAAATGCCGTTGGGTCGAGAAATGACTCGCTTGATCGCTTCCAGTGCCGAACGCGGAAACCCGAGATTATCCAAACTCAACATTGATTGATCGAGCGGCGAACCCAACAGACGTAACACCGCTTTCTCCCCATAGAGACTCGGCATGGTGGAGACGCGAAAGGCCGTACTCAGCGTCCCAAAATTTAATTCAAAAGCGCCGTCTTGTGGCAGGCGATTTTGCGAAACATCGAGCTGACAAAGCACTTTGACTCGCACGACCAGCGTGACGTGCACCGAACGCGGCAGATCCATAATCGTCTGCATGTCGCCATCAATGCGCATCCGCACGCGACTATCTTCCGCGCGAGTCTCAAAATGAATATCGGAAGCCCGGCGGCGATAGGCCGTTAGGATAATACTATTCAACAACTCAATAACGGCCTTGGATTCGACGAGGTCGGCGACATCCGTGCCTTTTTTGATCTCGCGGGCCCCGATCATGCCGGGCAACTGCTCGCAGACGGTCAGCAGATTTGCGGCGATGTTGCCCTCGTGGCCGAGGTACATATCGATCACCGTGGAAATTTCCTCGGGATGCGAAAATACCGGACTAATATTTTTTCCGAGAATTTTACCGAGCGATTCAATTTGCCGCAGATTAAGCGGCTCAACCATGGCGACGGTGACGGTATCTCCGATGGAATTGAGCGCGATCGCCTGCGCGCGCCGCGCTACTTCCACCGGCAATTGCTCGTAGCTGTCCGTGGGAATGGCGACCGTCATCGGACTAACATAAGCCACGCCCAGTGAATCAGCCCACAACTGGCAGAGCCGGGCTTTGGGCAAGATCGACTTGTCCATGAGATCTTTCAGCAACCGCATCGGATCATCCAGGAGCAACTCTGCCCGCGCATTGATTAACTGCGTTTGGGCCGGCACCTGCAGGCGCACGGCCGCGAGAAATTCCGGGACGTTACTCATGGGCAGGTTTCTCCAGAAGACGAGCCGGCGGGCGGAACCGGGCCGTGATATCTTTCTGTGGGAGGAGACGCGGCGCACCCGATGATTGATTATAATCAAGGTACGCCTCATCGAGCATCGCGCGCAAATCATAGCGCACCAGATAATCAGCGAGGGAGGGCAGCTTGGTTTTAGTGGGCTTTGGACTGCTCATGGAGAATAACTTGATCAGGGAAAAATTGCACCAGCATCCCCTGTAATTCAGTGGTCAGCTGGTCGGCTCGAATGTCTTTTAAGATAAAATACGAAGCGCCGAGATTCACACATTGCTCCACGACGGCTTCCTCTGAGATGGATGTAAGCATGAGGATGGGGGTGTACGGTTTGGCCACACGAATTTGGCCTAAAGCCGTGACGCCATCCATGCGCGGCATATTGATATCAAGAATGATCAGCTCGGGATAAATCGACTGACTCAGCGCCACGGCTTCCAGGCCATCGCGCGCCTCCACCACCGTGCAATTGATCGATTTTTGCAGCACCCGACTGACGAAAGCCCGCATATAGGCTTCATCATCGACCAGCAAAACGCGGAGAGGAATCGTACGCTTAATCATGGGTTAACCTAAGCGCTGGGACCATCGAACAAAGGGCCGCAAGCCTGATCGCTCAGAGCAATCTCTAGGTCACTCACCTGAAGATTTTGGCCAAGAGCAGAACTTCCGTAGAGTCGCCCAGTACTGAAGGTTAAATCGAGCCAAAGGAGACCTGTGCCATGAAGAGAGCGCATGGCTAGCTTATCGACTAATTCAGCCAAGGCTTGAGCGCAAACGCCCCCGTATCATTGGGTAAAAACAACTATCCGCCCAGCCAAAGCCCCCTCACCCC
>CAIVJE010000217.1 GCA_903906135.1 uncultured Verrucomicrobiota bacterium
ATGAAAAAATAACGCTGCATGTACCCCTACAAGAATCGCATCTCATCAGCCGTTACGTTGGCCTAACCAAGAGCAAACCCCAGCTGGGCCGCATCGGTTCTGGTCGCTGGGAAAAAGCGCGCCAAGCCGCGGAGCATGCCACGCTCGACCTCGCCGCGGAATTATTGCGGGTCCAAGCGCAACGGGAAGCGCAACCCGGCCACGCCTTCGCCGAGGACAATGGGTGGCAAAAAGAATTTGAAGCCGCCTTCCCGTTCACGGAAACGCGCGATCAAGCGAAGGCGATCGTCGCCATGAAAGCCGACATGGAGCAAACGCGACCGATGGATCGTTTGGTTTGCGGCGACGTCGGTTTTGGTAAAACAGAAGTAGCGATTCGGGGCGCCTTCAAAGCCGTGATGGGCGGGCGGCAAGTCGCCGTGATGGTACCGACCACCGTCCTGGCGCAGCAGCATCTGAATACTTTTCGCGAACGCATGGCCGGTTATCCCGTGGCCGTGGAAATGATCAGTCGTTTTCGCACGCGCCAAGAGCAAGTGGGCATTTTGGCGGCGCTCGCTGAAGGGAAAATCGATATTTTAATCGGCACGCATCGCCTCGTGCAAAATGACGTTAAATTCAAAGATCTCGGCTTGGTCATCATCGACGAAGAGCAGCGGTTTGGGGTGAAACACAAAGAAGTGTTCAAACGCTGGCGGGCGCATGTGGACATGCTGTCGATGAGCGCGACGCCCATTCCGCGCACCCTTTATCTTGCGCTGACCGGCGCACGTGACTTGAGCACGATCGAGACCGCGCCATCGAATCGACTGCCCATCCAAACAATCGTGAAAAGCTACGATGAGAAGCTCGTCGTCGAAGCCATTCAGCACGAGACGAGACGCGGCGGTCAGGTCTTCTACCTGCACAATCGCGTGATGAGCATTGATCTCGTCGCAGCTCGGCTACGTGCGCTGCTGCCCGACCTAAGCATCGGCGTCGGTCATGGGAAAATGGGAGCGATCGGTCTGGAGCGCATGATGACAGATTTTGTCGCGGGCCGGTATCAAGTCCTCGTCTGCACCACGATTATTGAATCCGGTTTAGATATTCCCAACTGCAACACGCTCATCATCGAAGGCGCCGACCGCTTTGGTCTCTCGCAACTTTACCAGCTCCGCGGTCGCGTCGGTCGGTTCAAGCATCAAGCCTATGCCTATTTGCTGCTGCACCGCCACGCGCGCTTACTCGATATTGCCCGGCAGCGACTCAGCGCCATTCGCCAGCACAACCAACTCGGCGCGGGTTTCCGCATAGCGATGCGCGATCTCGAATTGCGCGGCGCGGGAAATTTGCTCGGGGCGGAACAAAGCGGGCACATCGTCGGCATAGGCTTTGAGCTATATTGCCAACTGCTCCGGCAAAGTGTCGCCCGACTTAAAGGTGAAAAACAAGCCGCGTTGGTCCGCGCCAGCGTGAAACTCGATTTTGTTTTTGTGGGCGAAAGCGCCGAGACCGCCCGGGCCACGGCGACCGATACCTTTAGTGCGCTCAAACAAGCCGAACGGAGCGAAGGCGAAGTTGATAAAATCCAGGCGCGTTTGCCCGCGAGCTATATCAGTGAATCGCGCCTCCGCATCGATTTTTATCGCCGGCTGGCCCTCGTGGAGAGCCCCAAACAGGTGAAGGAAATCGAAGCAGAATTGCGCGATCGGTTTGGGAAGTTTGAGGAACCGGTGCGTGCCTTGTTGCTCGTCACCGAAATCAGGTCCCGCGCGGAACAAAAAGGCATTTTATCCGTCGAAACTGAAGGCAACCGCCTTAAATGCCTGCGCCACACCGGCCGGCACGATGATTATATCCAATTGAGTAACCGCTTTCCCCGCTTGACCGCACCCACCCCCCTTGCAAGGTTGAAAGAAGTCATTATTTTCCTGCAAAATCTCCCTGCTTCATGAGTCTCCGTAGCCTTACTTTAACCGCCCTCACCCTCTTCACTGCCGCGCTCGGCTTGTTCGCTCAAGGCCAAGCTGATCGCCAGCAAGATAATCTTAAGACTCGATATGCCAACGGGATAGCAGCTATTGCCGAAGATCGGATTATCACCATCGATGACATCCGCCGTGAGGTCGGTCCACTCATTCCCGAAATTCAGCGTCAGAGTCGTTCCGAAAAAGAATTCAACGAGAAAATAGAAGCGCTCCAGGAAGACGTAATCCAAAATCTGATCGATCGCGTGCTGATCGTGAAAGATTTCTACAAAGACGAAAAACGTAACGTCCCCGCCAGCTACATCGATAACCAAGTCGCGGAAACGATCATCAATCAGTTCGACGGCGATCGCAGTAAATTCCTCGCCTACCTCCGATCCCGTGGGATTTCGCAAAAAGACTACCGCAAGGAACAGGAAGAAGACATGATTTACGGCTACATGCGCCAACAGCAGGCCAAATCTGCGAGCACGGTCAGTCCGGTAAAAATCGAAGCCTACTATAAAGAAAACAAGGAACGCTTCATCCAAGAAGACAGCGTACATCTGCGCCTCATCCAAATTGCCCGTGCCGCCGACGACACCGACGCAACTCTCCGAGTCAAAGGAGGCGATATCGTAAGCCAGATTAAGGCTGGCGCCGATTTCAGCGATCTCGCGCGTAAATACAGTCAGGACTCGCGCAAAGGTAAAGGTGGCGACTGGGGCTGGCAGCGCCGCTCCGACCTGCGCAAAGAATTTAGTGATGTTATCTTCACCTTAGAAAAGGGCCAGCACAGCGACGCCCTTATCATGCCCGAGGGTGCCTTCATTCTTTTTGCCGAAGACCGCAAACACGCGGGGGCGCTCAGTCTGGATGAAGTACGTCCCGAGATTGAAAAAGCTCTCGTGCAACAAGGTTCCCGCCGCGCGACGGAGCGTTGGTTAGAAAAGTTGCGCCGTAACGCTTACGTTAAGCACTTCTAGTTTTCATCGCTCGCGGGCCAGCGGGTGAATCACCCCGGCCCTCCATGAGCGAAGAAAATTACCCACCGCTAAGGTTAAAAGACCTCGCGGTACACGATCGTCCGCAAGAACGATTAGAGAAGCTCGGTCCCGCCGCACTCAGCGACACCGAACTCTTAGCTATGCTCCTGCGCAGCGGCAGCAAAGGACATAACGTATTGGTGGTTGCCCAGCGTTTAATGACCGAAGCCGGCTCACTCGCCCAGTTGGTGCAGTGGAACCATGCCGACTTCCGGCGACAACTGGGCATCGGCCGCGTCAAAGCCTGGCAACTCGTGACCGTGATGGAAATCGCTCGTCGCGTGCTCAGCCATGAGGTTGCGCTGGCACCGATCTTCAACCGCGCCGATCTCGTGCTCGCCCATTTTCGTCCGCAAATTCTCGGCTTAGGCGTCGAAAAATTCTGGGTCCTCTGCCTGAACCGCAAGAACCGCTTGATCAAACAAGTAGAAGTTACTTCGGGTACCGCCACCAGTAGCCTCGCCCACCCGCGCGAGGTGTTCCGGGAAGCGATCCGGCAGGGCGCGACGGCGGTCCTTTGCGTGCACAATCATCCCAGCGGCGATCCAGCCCCCAGCGCGGCGGATATTCAAGTCACGCGGCAACTCCGGGAAGCCGCCCACGCGATTGATATTAGCCTGCTAGATCATGTCATCGTTGGCCAATCCGCCGCGGACCCCCTCGGTCGCGGCTATTATAGTTTCCGCGAAGCTGGTGTTATCTAAGATCTTATCACTATTTTTGTGCAAAAAAAATCCCTCCAAGGCGCGAACGCGGGAGGGAAATTTAACCTCAACCGGAGGTTTATTTTGGTGGTGGAGGCCGGATTCGAACCAGCGAACTGCAGTGCAGAATTGATTTACAGTCAACGCCCTTTAGCCACTTGGATACTCCACCAAACCAAAACGAGCGGTGAAGGTATGGGGGCGTTACGGGCTTTGCCAAGCGGTTTTTTGGCTATTTGAAGTCGTGCTAAAAACCCGCCCACGACCCCCGCTTGCCAATTAACTAATCTTAGCGAGTATCAGTTTATGGGGGAAACAATTCAGCAAGCATACGCGGCGATGCGCGCCCACCCGTTTATTAACGGTGTCCTCCCTCACTTACTTACGGTCGCCGGCTTCCTCCTCGCCTTCTTCGCCATCGCCCGGCTGATGAGCGAGCGTAAACAGCCGGGAAATACTTTCGCGTGGCTGCTAGCCATCGCTTTCATTCCTTACCTAGGCGTACCGCTTTTTCTGATGTTGGGAGGCCGAAAAGTTCGTAAATTAGCGGTCCGCAAAGCGCGCCTAACGCCTTCCGTCCCCCACCACCCCGGCACGGCCGCTGCCCAGACCTTTGTCGCAAAAGTTCTCCTGCTCAACGGCGCGGCTCCGCCCGTCGGTGGCAATCGCGTCCACTTTCTCTCTTCGGGGGAAGAGGCGTTTGCCGAACTCGAACGAGGTATTCGTGAGGCAAAACACACGATCCACCTCATGACCTTTATCCTGGGTCGCGATGTGATCGGCCGCCGCATCATCAAGCTGCTTGCCCAGCGAGCGCAGGAAGGCGTCAAAGTTCGCCTGCTGCTCGACTCGCTGGGCTGCTTTACCACAAGTGGTCGATTCTGCGATCCGCTCCGCGCCGCCGGGGGTGAAGTGGTCACGTTCATGCCCGTGATGCCCCTCGCTACCCGCGGTTCTGCGAACCTCCGCAATCATCGGAAGATTGTGATTTTTGATCACCGGGTGGGCGCACTGGGGGGGCGCAATCTCGCCATCGAATATATGGGGCCCACCCCGCTCAAACGGCGCTGGCGTGACTTTGGCGCCGTCATCGAGGGTCCCGCAGTTCAATTGCTCAATGAAATTTTTATCGCGGACTGGGCTTTTGCCAGTGGCCAGCCCATCGATCGCCTGCAACAAGAATTGCCCACGACCCATTTCACGCCTGCAGGGGAAAGTGAAATCCAAATCGTCGCGAGTGGGCCGGATGTAGCCGGCGATCCTCTCTACGAGGGCATTCTCTCTCTCGTGCAACAAGCGGAGCGGAGCATCTGGATCGCTACACCCTATTTTATTCCGGATGAAGTGCTCTTTCGTTCGCTGTTAGTCCAAGCCCGCGCCGGCATCGATGTGCGGCTCGCTTTACCCGCACGCTCCAAC
>CAIVJE010000218.1 GCA_903906135.1 uncultured Verrucomicrobiota bacterium
AATACGGCCAACGTTGCCAGCGAATGAACCCGCGGCGCGGCGGGCGCTGGTGGACGCCTGGATTGAGACGCTTAAGCGAGAAGTCGCAGTGGTGGATGCAGAAAAGATGAAAGATGAAAGATGAAAATAGAAAATCTAAAAACTGGAAAAATGAGAATAGTAAGAACTGCGGTGGGTCGTAGCGGGTGGTGACTCAGATTCTTCACGTCACTTTGCGTCCATCGCGGTTTTAATGCCTTGGTCCCATCCTGATCTCATCCGTGGTTAGAAAATGCTTGGTTGAACCCGGCCAGACATTTCCCGCTTTCTCAATTTTCTACATTTCTAATATTGCCCGATTTCGCCTTCGGTGCCTTTTGTGGCCACTCTGAGGTCAGGTCGCGCTGAACTTAAAATTTACAACTTAACCGTAAACCATCCCTTCTCCTAGCTGAGCAAAGCAGTCTGCTTTACTTTCCGTGGGGTTGGTGGTTATTGAGACCCCATGCGAAGTGTGACGGCAAATTGTAGTAAACGGGAGGGTGGTTTATGAGCGCCCCTATAACCTGGCGGGTCTGGGTAGAGGCGGCGCGTTTACGGACGCTACCGGCGGCCATTATTCCTGTGCTGGTCGGTACGGCGCTAGCGGCGTCGCAGGGGGTAGTTAATTATACGGCCGCGGCGCTTTGTCTGAGCTTTGCCCTGTTGGTGCAAATTGGGACGAACTACGCCAATGATTATTATGATTTTATCCACGGGGCAGACACGGCGCAGCGGGTGGGACCGCGGCGGGCGGTTGCTGCGGGGCTCGTCTCACCGGCCGCGATGCGCCGAGCAATGGCCCTCATCATGCTCTTGGCTTTTCTGGTGGGGCTCGGGCTGATTCGCACAGGAGGCTGGTGGTTGCTCCCGATTGGCGTGGGCAGCATTCTGTGTGGGATTGCCTACACCGGTGGTCCGTATCCGCTCGGCTATAATGGACTGGGGGACCTCTTCGTTTTCATATTTTTCGGTTTAGTGGCGGTGACGACAACTTATTATGTTCAGGCAGGAGGGGTGACGTGGGCGGTTGTGGTTTGCGCGGCGGCGATTGGGCTGTTGGCGTCAAATATTCTCGTCGCGAATAATTATCGTGACGCCGATACCGATTTAGTGGCGGGCAAAAGAACGTTGGTGGTTCGATTTGGGCGAAGGTTTGCCGTCGCTCAGTACGCCGGCTCGGTGGGTCTAGCCTTGGCAAGCCCGCTGCTCTTATTCAATTGGGGCTATCACGAGTCAGTCTTGTTGCCGTGGGTGCTGGGGCCATGGGCTTATCGTCTGACGCGGCGTTTGGCCGATTCGCAGACTCCAGCCGAGCAAATCACTTTGCTCGGTGAAACCGCCAAATTCCTAGCGAGCTTCGGGGTGCTGCTCAGCATCGGGATTATCTGGGGCCGGTAGCACCGCAGCGCGGCAGCGTGGAAAATAAAAAAGGCCAGAGCGAGTAGCTCTGGCCGTGAAGTGAAGGAGGAGTCCTCAGCGCTTAGATCTTGCCGGCAAGCTTCGCCTTGAGGGAAGCCTTGTCCATCATGCCAACGAATTGATCGACTTTCTGCCCATCCTTGAAGAGCAGCATGGTCGGAATTGCGCGGACGCCGTATTCAGCGGCGAGTTCGCTGCTATCGTCGACGTTCACTTTGGCGATGTTGAGTTTGCCGGCCAGTTCGGTGGCTAATTCGTCCAGAATCGGGGCGATCGCTTTGCAGGGTCCGCACCAAGGAGCCCAGAAATCGACGAGGGTAGGCGTCGCGCTGGCGATGGCAGATTTGAAAGTAGCATTATCAAGAGCGGCAATTTTTTCGGACATATGTTTAAGATAGTAGGGAGGTTATAAAAAGCAAATGAGGGGGAATTAGCGGGGCGTCGATTTATGAATAATCTCGGCGAGCTCTTGCGGTTCGACGGCTTTGAGGGCTTTGCCGCGAGTTTTTAATTCCTCAAAAGTTTTGATGACAGTCTCCGTCATTCGGCCATGCGTTTCATCCGATCCGCCGACAATGGTAAATTGCTCAGCGGACGTGAGGCGCTTGTGGCCGTCTTGGTTATCAAGACCAACGCCGAGTAAATGCGCGGACTTAGCTGGGGAGCGGCGGGGTGCTTTCTTCATCGGGTAGCGCTACCGTGTTCGGCTCGGTGAGTGTTTCAAGAATTTTTTCGTCGACGGCGGTGCAAAGAATATCGCTAAACGCCTCAGTCTGCTCCAAACGAAGTTTAGCGAGGCGGGTTAGTTCAAGGAGGGCGAGGAACGTTGCCACGAGGCGGCGGAGGGAGATTTTCTCGCTAAAAAGTTGCGAGAAAATGAAGGACTTGGTCGTTTTGAGCCGCTCCAAAATGTATTCCATTTGGTCGGACACCGTTATCTGTTCGGAATGAATGTTTCCAACGACGAGTTTCTCGGCGAGGCGGCGGAGAATGAGGTTAAATGAATTCCACAGGTCGATGCGGTCGACGTGTTTGAGCGGACGTTCTGACGCGGGAGCGAAGGCCGAGGTGGGCCGTGCCATCATATTCTGGGCGTCGAGAGACATCTGGCCGAGATTGCCTGCGGCTTCTTTAAATTTTTTATACTGGAGAAGTTGGTGGACGAGTTCCCAGCGCGGGTCGAGGTCATCTTCCTCGGCATTGGGATCGATGGCCTGTTGATGCTTGGGGAGTAGCATCCGGCTTTTAATTTCCATCAAGGTTGCGGCCATGACGAAAAATTCACCGGCGACCTCGATTTGGAGGTCCTTCATCGCATAGATCGCCTCGAGGTACTGCTTCGTGACGTTTGCGATCGGAATATCGTAGATATCGAGCTCATTCTTCCTGATCAGGAAGAGGAGCAAGTCGAGAGGGCCCTCAAAGACGGGCAATTTGATGCGATAATCTGCTTCGGCAACCACGGCGTCAGTCGAGGGGGGCAAACGGCAGCGTGCAATCGGAAAAATACCGTGAGGGGATAATCAGGCTTAATTTATTTCCGACGAAGTAACGCCACATAGAATCCATCCGTGTTGCGAGTACCGGGCAGGAGCGCGGTGCCGAGGCCATCGTACACTCCACCCCAAGATTGGACGGGTGCTTCGGCTTGAAATTGAGGGTGAGCGCGGAGAAAGGCGGCGACCACATCACCGTTTTCGTGGTGGCTGAGCGAGCAAGTGGCGTAAACGAGGAGGCCACCCGCAGCGACCTGAGGAGCGTTAGCGGTGAGAATTTCTTGCTGAGTTTTAGCGAACGCGGCAATCGTGGCCGGTTGCACATACCATTTTAAGTGAGGTTGGCGCCGCCACGTGCCGGAGCCAGAGCAGGGAGCATCCACGAGTACCCCGGCGTAGGGACCAGTCGGTTCGTGCACGATGGTGACGTTAGTCAGGCGGGCCCGCTTAGCACGATCATCGAGTTCATCGAGAATCTCGGGGCGAATATCAGTCGCATCAACGTGGCCAGTGGGACCGACGAGGCGGGCGAGTTGGAGGGTTTTACCACCGGCGCCAGCGCAGGCGTCGAACCAGTGTTCGCCGATGGCTACGGGGGCACAGGCTAAGACTAATTGGGAGCCGAGGTCTTGGATTTCGACAAAGCCCCGGCGGTAAGCGTCGCTGGTCGCAACTTCGGCGTTAGGCGGTAGGCAGAGTGCGTCGGGCAATTCTGGGATGCTCGTAAAATCCCAATGCTGCCCGCGAAATTCATCGAGGACGAGGTTGCGGTCATTGCATTGGATGCGCACCCAGACATTCGCTCGACGATTAATGGAGTCGAGGTGAGGTGAGGTAAAAGCAGCAGGGCAATGTTCGCGAAACCAGTCAGGGAGGAGAGCCTCGGCCTCAAATTGGAAGGGAGCAGTGATCGGTAAATTTGCGGTCGCGGCTATGAGGCGAGTGAGCAGGGCAGCTTTTTCCGCCAGGGTATCGGGCGCGATGGGCCAGTCGCTACAGTGGGCGGCGCGGTAGGCGGAGGTCGGCTTGAGCTCGGGGGCGAGCCAAGCGGTAATTTTGGCGGCGATCTCAGGGGACTGGTCGAGCCAAGGTTCGACCCAGGGAAGGAAGCGCAGTGCGGTATAGACGAGTTCGCGGTAGAGTTTGCGATCACGAGAGCCGATGGCGCGGTTACGGCTAAAAATTTCTTTAATGCGCCGCGGCAGCGAGCTGTCGCGGCGCAGGTACGGACGAAGATCACTCAAGAAATTGAGGAATAAACGCTGCTGATTGGCCGCGATGTTGGGGTTCATGAAAAATTAAAAGTCCGCGAAATAATTAAAACAACGAAGGCCCGTCCGAGCGCAGGGCGAGTCCGGGGGGGGGGGGCGGCACAGTTAGAACTTCAGCAGTTCAACCTCAACGTTGAGGGAGAAGGCGCTCTCGCGGCGGGGGCCATCGAACCACGCGATTTCGTATTTGATTGCCCAAGTTTGACCGAGCCGTTGCCAGACGCCGTAGCTTTGTTCATTAAAACGAGCGTGGCGGGTATCGTAACGCCAGAGACCGGTGACATCGAACGTTTCGTTGAGTCGTTGCCGATACTCGAGATAGTATTCGTGATACTCGTTGCGCAGATAGTGGGTGGCGAAGCGGAGGGTCCACCATTCCTGATCAATCAGCTCAATGGCGGTATTTAATTCTTGCTGCGTGGAGGTGTGGAGATTGGTGCGTTGAAAAACTTCCCACTTAAGCCAAGGGGCGGGGGTGAGAGCGAACTCAGTGTAAAAATCGGCGAGCCGTTGACGTCCAGCGACGCGGTCAAAGCGATAGTCGGTGGCAAAATTGAGTGAGGCTAGATTGCGCGAGCCGTAGCTGGAATCGCGGGTTTGTAAGGTATGGGCGAACTCCAGTCGCACGGTATCGAGGGCGGTGAGGTCATCAATCGAGCGCGAATCCCCGATCGAGAGCGGTTGTAGGTAAGTCGAGAAAGTGCGGCGGTCGATGGGCGGAATGTAAGCACGGCCACGGGCGGCGGCTGGTGCGTAGCGATAGGCGAGTTTGGGCTCGATCAGATGACGCAGGCCATCGACCTCCCAGACGGGATTTTTATAGTCAAAGGTTCCGCTCGAGCGCAGGCGGGCATCGAAGCCAACTTCGCCGATCGTCCGCGTGAAATTTTGCTCGGAGCCTAGGGCATTCGTGTAGTGAGTGACGCGTCCCCCCGCGACGGGGGTGAACGTAAACCAAGGCGCGAGGTTGAGGGGACGCTCGAGTCCGTAGTAAGCATCGAGTCGCTCCGTGCGCAAAGCAGGCTGGGTGCCCCAGGCATCGGCTTGGAGCACAGCGGCGCTGGTGTTGAAGCGTTGGTAAAAGCCGAGGGCGAGCGGGCTCGGGAGTAAGTCAAAGCGGAGTTCAGGTAGGCGCTCGGCGACGCGGTGGTAGCGGTTGGGGTGCATGCGGGCGAAGGCGCTCAGACTGTAATTGCCGTGGGTGTAGAGGCCCTCGAGAAAAGAATCGGGCTCTGGGAGGCGAGCGAATTCCTTATGATTGAAATCGCGCAAAATTTCCGAATCACTCCAATAATTAAACTGACCATTCAGCGTGAAGTTTTCGCCGATCTGCTGGTGATGATCCCAGGCGAGATAGGCGCGCTGGCGCGGGACCGCCTGACCGAGGACATCAGTTTGGCGATTATTGCTCAGGTCGTAAATATAGCCGGAGCGAAAAGAACCATCGAGGGACTGCCCCGAAGCGCTTTGGTGGTAGCTGCCCGAGGGACCCACCATGAGGCCGCGGGCGGAGTAGAGCCCGACATCAGCGCCTAATTTTACGCCAGCACCCACGGGCACATGGAGGCCTAGTTCAGTAAAGGCCCCGAGTTTGCCGCGATAGCCGACGCGCTCGCTGAGATAAGAAATAAACGGAGCATCGAGCGCCTGTTCAAAACGTGGGAGGGAGATGAAATGCCCGCCGAGCACGCCGAGGCGCAGCCCTTCCGCGCGAACAATCTTACCCTTGGTGTAAGTGAGATGGCGGGCATGGATGGAAGGCGTGTAGCTGGCATTTTCGCGGAAGAAAATGGTGGCATTGGTGAACGTGAGCTCATCGATGGTGCCATCGACCGTATCCCCTGACAGGTAAACTGGAAATTCTCCGAGGCGCAGGTTGCGCACGTGGATTTCTTGAGTGGCGAGATTGTAAGTGCCCTCATCAGCGACCAAGCGGCGGGCTGCGTAGGTCAGGTTAAAGTGGCCGGTGGCGATGGCGAGATGGGTTTGGTCGTTGTAACGAATCGTATCGGCCGTTAGCAGCACCGTGCCATAGGTAAGCCGCGCGTTACCCGTGACGATGGTTTCTTTGGTCGCATAATTTGTCTCCACTTTCAGTCCGTCGACAGTAGCGGCTTGATTCTGACTGAAGCCTGACCCCACGAAGAACCCCAGCGCGGCGGTGAGCGCGGCGAGCGGGCGGAAAGTACGAACAAATAGCATAGGTCTGAAGTGGCGGGCGAAAAGGTCGGGCGCAAATAGATTTAGAAATGCCAAAATCCTGACCGCGACAGACGGTAGGAGTTCCGCGCCTAGGCTGCTGGGGTCATGTTTCTGCTAGACGCCGCATCGGGGTCCGTCACTGTTAACGTAAGTCCGTGATTATTCCGCTTAATGAGCTTAACGCCTTTTTGGGCAATCATCAGGCCAACCCGCATGGCTGGCTGGGGATGCATCCGTTGACGCAAGGCACGCCGACGGGGGTGGTGGTCCGCGCTTTCATGAAGGCTGCTGTGAAATGCGCGGTCATCGATCTCGAATCGGCGCAAGCGTTACCCTATCCGATGGAGCTGCTCGCGCCGGAAGGCTTTTTCGAGGTTTTTATTCCGGGGAAAGCGATTTTTCGCTACCAACTGCGCTACGAAACTTCCTGGGGGGATATTCACCAGATCCATCATGCGTATGCTTTCCTCCCGACATTGTCGGCGCAGGATTTATATTTATTTAATGAAGGTAATGAGCACCGGATTTATGAAAAATTAGGCGCGCATATCCGCACGATGGGCGAAGTGCCGGGCGTGGCCTTTGCGGTCTGGGCGCCGGCAGCTTCGCGGGTTTCTTTGGTCGGTAATTTTAATAACTGGGATCCGCGTTACCACCCGATGCGTCCGCTGGGTGATTCGGGGGTATGGGAATTATTTGTACCCGATGTGCGGGAGGGCGAGCTCTACAAATTTGCGATTTGGGATCAGGCGGGGCACCGGCAGTTGAAGACTGATCCCTATGGCACTTCTTTTGAGGCACCGCCAAACAATGCCGCCATTATTTGTGATACGACGAATTATCAATGGGGCGATAGCGCTTGGTTGGCGCAACGCACGGCGCTGGCGGGGCAGGTGGATCGCCCTATTTCAATCTACGAAGTCCATCTCGGGTCATGGCGGCGCAATTTGGCGGAAGCGAATCGGCCGTACAATTATCGCGAGTTAGCGCCGTTGCTGGCTGATTATGTCGCGGCGATGGGGTTTACCCACATCGAGATTTTACCCGTCAGCGAATATCCTTTCACCGGTTCGTGGGGTTACCAAGTCACGGGTTACTTTGCGCCGACCTACCGCGGGGGTACCCCGGAAGATTTTCAATTCTTCTGCGATTACCTGCACCAACGAGGCATCGGGATTATCCTCGACTGGGTGCCGGCCCATTTTCCGCGGGATAGTTTTGCCCTCGCGCAATTCGATGGCACTCACCTCTACGAGCACGCCGATCCGCGCTTAGGCGCCCACATGGACTGGGGCACGTTGATCTTTAATTATGGTCGGCATGAGGTTCGGGGTTTTTTGATCGCGAGCGCGCTGTCTTGGCTGGAGCGCTACCACATCGATGGCCTGCGGGTGGATGCGGTCGCCTCCATGCTTTATCTCGATTATTCACGAGCTGAGGGAGAATGGATTCCCAATGAATATGGCGGGCGCGAGAATCTGGCGGCCATCAGCTTTTTGCGGCAGGTCAATGACCTCGTACACCATTATTATCCCGGAGTGCTAATGTTTGCAGAAGAATCAACCTCGTTTCCGAAGGTCACTCGGCCGACCGCGGAGGGCGGTCTCGGGTTCGACTACAAATGGAATATGGGTATGATGCATGATACGCTGGCGTATTTCCAGAAGGATCCTATCCACCGAAAGTGGTCGCACGATAAACTGACCTTCGGGATGCTTTATCAGTATTCGGAAAATTTTGTCTCGGTCTATTCGCACGATGAGGTTGTGCATCAAAAAGGTTCGCTCTGGACTAAAATGGCAGCGGATAATGGGACGGACAAGGCCGCGAATTTACGCACGCTTTATGGCTATGTTTGGCTTTATCCGGGAAAAAAATTGCTCTTCATGGGCGGCGAATTTGGCCAACCGGCGGAGTGGAATCATGATGCCAGCCTGGATTGGGGCTTATTGCAGGAACCCTCGCATGAAGGGCTCCGTCTGTTGGTGCGTGACCTGAATAAACTTTACGCCAGTGACCCGGTGCTCAGTGCTCGGGATTTTTCTGCCGCCGCTTTTCGCTGGGTCAATTGCGCTGATGGTGATCACAGTTGCCTCAGTTTTCTGCGGCTCGATGAATGGCAGAAAACGGCGTATCTGGTCGTGGTTAATTTCACACCATTAACGCGCAACCGTTATCAGGTTGGTGTGCCTTACGCGGGATATTGGCGAGAGGTGTTGAACACCAATTCAACTTACTATGGCGGCAGCGGCTTCGGGAATCATGGCGGCAAGCAAACCTTGCCCGCGCTGGCGGATGGGTATGAAAATTCCCTGCAGCTAACTTTGCCGGGTTTGTCGACGTTGGTTTTTAAATGGTCCGCGAAGGGGTGACGTCCGAATCGCGGGAGAAACTTCGCCCACAGCAGCGCCTCGGGGGGACTTGCGCCTCGTCGTGGTCGTCAAGCCTTTGTGGCAGAACGTCGAAGCAGGTAGGTGGCAATCGGAGCGGAGTTTTTAATCTCAATGACCCCCACGGGGTCACAAACAAACTGGGCGCTCAGCAATTTCCGCGTGACGCCAGAAATTTGGATTTGGCCGGGCTGACCATGTGATTCCATGCGACTAGCAATATTTACGGTATCGCCCCAAAGGTCATACGAGAATTTTTTGGTGCCAATGATGCCGGCTACGACGGGCCCGCTGTTCATTCCGATTCGAATATTCCAGTCTAATTGATGGCGCTGATTAAATTGGAGCACGGCTTCAAGCATGGCAAAAGCGGCCTGGGCGCAGGCCTCCGCGTGATCGGCGCGAATGAGCGGAACGCCACTAACGAGCATATAGGCATCGCCAATGGTTTTTATTTTTTCAAGTTTGAGCTCTTCGGCAATTCGATCGAAGTTTGAGAATATTTCGTTCAATAGTTGGACCGTACGTTGGGGTGACTGTTTGGCCGAAATTTTGGTGAATTCTACGATGTCAGCAAACAGCACCGTAGAATCAATGAAGCTATCGACGATGGTGCGTTGGCCGGCCTTGAGGCGTTCTGCAATCGCTTTGGGGAGAACGTTCAGGAGTAAGCGTTCTGATTTTGCCCGCTCATTTTTCAGTTCCGTGAGGTAGGCCTGTTCTTGATCACGGAGCTTTTTCTTTTCGAGCGAAGCTGTGAGGCGCGCGCGGAGAATCGCAGGGTTAAAAGGTTTGGGGACGAAATCTTCCGCCCCTGCCTCGATGCAGCGGACCGTGCTATCCACGTCATCAAGGGCGGTGAGCATAATCACCGGTATATGGCGCAGGCGCGGGTCGGCTTTGATGAACTCCAGAGTTTGAAAACCATCGAGTTCGGGCATTAAAATGTCCAGCAGCACTAAATCATAATTTCCGTCTTTCAGTTTCGTGAGGGCCAATTTTCCGGTAGCGGCCTCTTCGAGTTGATAGCCGTTTTTTTCCAAACGACGCACCAGCATGTCTCGATTGAGCTCGTCATCATCAACGACCAGAATGCGTGCGGTCGTGAGCGGCACGTTAGTTACGCCATAAGGAGCTTCGTGTAGGGGGGGGGCGAGGCTAAGCGCAGGGGGCAGGTGATTGAGCTCGAGTGAATCGCGCACCAGTGGTGGGAGGCTCGCGGTCATTTGTTGCGGGTAGTATTCGCTTTCGAAGAGAGAGTGGAGATTGCGCGCAGCCCGCAGAATTTTCTGACAATCCGTAGTTAATTCACTGAAAGGGGCGGTCTGAGCTTCATCTAAGCAAAGTTCCGCATAGCCCATCACGGTATTAAGTGGGGTCCGCATTTCGTGCCGGAGTTGCGCGAAATCAATTTGACCGGTTTCCATTTTCCACGGGGCGAGGGCTTCCTGAATCAAGGAGACGAGTTGGCCTCCGGCGGTATGGATGCGTTTGAGATCGGCGTGGAGCGCGGGTCGGTTAAGCTCGGCGGCAGATTCGATGAGCATTTCGCTATAGCCGATAATTTGGTTAAGCGGAGTGCGGAGGGCGTGCCGCAGCTTCGCCAGCGCTACGGGGTCGTGGGCGTGAATGGCCTGAATTAAAGGCGCGAGGGTCAGCGGCGAAAACGTGCCGTCGCTTACTGGTAACTTAGTGCCCGGTTGGTTCATACTTGCGGTGGATATTTTTTCAATAATGC
>CAIVJE010000219.1 GCA_903906135.1 uncultured Verrucomicrobiota bacterium
CGACCCCGAGGCCATTCTGCAAAGTGAGCACCATCGTCTCAGGCCCGAGCAACGGCGGCAGGAGATTTTTAAGCTCCGCATTAGCCGTCGCCTTGATCGCCACGATCACCAAATCACAGGGCCCAATCTCCGCGGCCGAACCATAGACCTGCACCTTGCGCACATGAATCCGCTCCGTCGGCAGCTTGATCCGAATTCCTCGAGCCATCACAGCGGCTCGCCCACTGCGCACCAAGAAATGAACATCTAAGCCCGCCTTAACGAGCAACGCCCCATAATAACAACCGAGGGCGCCGGTACCGATAATCGCAATGCGGGGTTTAGCGGGAAAAGGTGTGCTCACAAGGCTGAGTACTCCAAAATATCACGAAAAAGACAATCCCGCAGTCCCAACCGGCCAAGGGAGAAAATCTCGCTTTCTTCACAGTCAAAATTCACCGGCCAGAGGCGCTCCAGAGGCACAGTTAATTGACCTGAGTTAATGACCTAAGTCACCGCGCTGCCGGCCATGAATATCAGCCCCGTTTTAGTACTTATAGGGTGATCACCTTAATTTCAGCAAAGAGTGAATCTTTCTAATTTACTAATGCTAATGCATTACGATTAGCGAATCGACCGTGGGCCATGTCAATTTGCCCTATATAATCCTCCCTCCACCCCCCACCCGGTCATCTTTTGGCTTACTCTTTACATAATATCCATGAGCTCACCGCCAGCGCAGGACTAGGCCAGCTTGCGAGGGACAATTTAACTGGGCTGACAAGTTATTCACAACGCCCAGCCGCCCTTACAGCGGTAAGTTATCCGTCAGCCTGACCTCATCTACCCAATAAGAAATAGCCAACAAACACTGGCCAGGAATGATCTCCCGCAACGGCTCCATCGTGTGCTGATCCACCACCGAAATATAGACTACCCGGAGTCGACGCTTGGCGGCAATGAGGTGAGTAACCTCGGCCACGAGTCGATCGGCACTTTTTACCCCACCGGCCACCATCTCTTGAGCGCGGCGCAAGGCACTGATGACCGCGAGGGCCTCCTCCCGCTGCGTCGGAGTAAGGTAACTGTTACGCGCACTCAGCGCGAGGCCATCAGGATCGCGGACCGTGGGCCCAACTATAATCTCCACCGGCAAACACAGATCGGTGACCATTTTGCGCACCACGGCTACTTGTTGAGCGTCCTTTGCACCCATCACGACTACCTCCGGCCGGATAATATTAAATAATTTCAACCAACACGTCAGGACCCCGCGAAACAAGGCAGGCCGCACTGTCCCACACAATGGCTTGCTGACCGCCTCTTCTTGGAGGTGGGAAGAAAATCCTCGTGGAAACATTTCCTCCGCTTGCGGGGTAAAAAATAAATCAACTCCCGCTTTTTCACTGAGAGCCGCATCCGCAGCGGGCGAACGAGGGTAGCGGGCAAAATCCTCACTTGGTCCAAATTGCAGCGGATTAACTAAGGCTGACACGATCACCGTGTCCGCTTTTTCCCGCGCGAGCTTCATCAAGCTGATGTGACCAGCATGCAGGGCGCCTAAGGTGGGAATCAAGGCAAGGCGCTGACCGCCGCGCTGCAGGGCGCCGGCCGCCAGATGCATCGCACTTATTTGATCGATTTTTTGCATGACCCGAATCGGACTTGATCTATCCAGAAGCCATTACCTTTATCAAGACTTCCTCGCCTCACTCGCGAGCTCAGTTTCTAAAAATTCAAGCGCTCAGCCCACCCATCACTCATGATTCGCATCAACGAACACTTCACCAAGCTCAAGGCTTCCTATCTTTTTGCCGACATCGCCAAGCGCGTGAACGCTTATGTCGCCGCCCATCCTGATCAGCCGATCATCCGTCTTGGCATCGGCGATGTGACCGAGCCACTGCCCCCTATTTGTATCACCGCACTCCACGCGGCCACCGAGGAGATGGCCAACCGCGCGACGTTCAAGGGCTATGGCCCAGAACAAGGCTACGCATTTCTTCGTGAGGCCATTGCCCAGCATGACTTCAAAGCCCACGGCGCTCACGTCGAAGCCGATGAGGTCTTCGTCAGCGATGGCTCTAAATGCGACGTCGCTAACATCCAGGAAATTTTCGCCGCTGATACGCGCCTCGCGATTCCCGATCCCGTCTATCCCGTTTACGTCGACACCAACGTCATGGCGGGCCGCACCGGGGTAAATGATGACGGACGCTACGCTGGGATCACCTACCTCGAATCCACTGCGGCGAACGGGTACGTCCCAGCCCCACCCGCCGTAGCGACTGACCTCATTTATCTCTGCTTCCCGAATAACCCAACCGGCGCCGTAGCCACACGGGTACAGCTGGCCGCGTGGGTGGCTTATGCGAAAAAAAACCACGCGATCATTCTGTTTGATGCCGCTTACGAAGCCTATGTGCGGACTCCGGGAATACCCCGCTCTATTTATGAGATCGAAGGCGCGCGGGATGTCGCCATTGAGTTTCGCAGTTTTTCAAAATTAGCCGGCTTCACGGGACTCCGCTGCGCCTACACCGTCATTCCAAAAAACCTCCAAGCCCGCGACGCAGCCGGCCAGGAACACTCCGTCCACGCTCTTTGGAATCGCCGACACACCACCAAATTTAATGGCGTATCGTACCCTGTGCAAAAAGCAGCCGCAGCCGTCTATACCCCCGAGGGACAGGCCCAGACCAAAGCCTTGACTGATTTTTATCTCGGTAATGCAAAACTCATCCGCGAAGCAGTGCAGCAACTCGGGATGACCTGTATCGGTGGCGATGACGCCCCTTATATCTGGGTTAACACCGGCCGCGACTCTTGGGAATTCTTTGATCTCCTCCTCAATAAAGCCCAGGTGGTCTGCACCCCAGGCGCCGGCTTCGGCAAATGTGGCGAAGGCCACGTTCGCATCAGCGCCTTCAACTCTCGCAGCAACGTCACGACGGCTCTCGCCCGGATCGCAGCGGCCCTGCGTTGAGCGAGCTCGCTGCACGCATCAGCGGGCAACCGCTCGATCATACGACTAGCTAGCGCGACCATTTATATCGCGCTTTAGCTCACGGCCTGTGGCTATCTTGCCCCCTATGCTTACGCCTGCCCTCGAAAAACAGCGCCAGCAATTGTTTGCGCAAACCGTGACCGGCATGACGAGCAAATTGGCGACGGTGACGGACTCGGCCAGCATGTTCACCGCCCTGCGCTGGGGCATGGAGGAGCTCGATCAAGCTTACGCCACCACCCCCGCTAAAATTCGGGCGACCGTCGCTTGCCGCGCCGGCTGTGGCCATTGCTGCAGTGTGCCGGTAGAGGTGCAGGCCCATGAAGTTTTTTTCGCGGCGGAGTATATCCAGACCCATTTTACTCCGACCGACTTGGCTGCCGTCATCACGCGCGCAGCCGCGCATCGCACACGCGCTCTCAACCTCACCCACAAGGAGCGCACCCGCTTACAACAACCCTGCGCCTTGCTCCAAGATGATCGTTGCTCCATCTACGCGGGCCGACCCGAAGCCTGCCGAGCGCATCATACCAATAATGCCGCCGCCTGTGCAGCCCATGCCGCGGACTCCACCACGCCCATTGAGAAGAATTATATCCCCGCGCTCCGCGCTCGATTATTTGCGGTCATGCTTGGCTTGGATGAATCTTTAGAAGCGGCAGGTTGGGATGATCGCGCCTACGATTTTGGCTCAGCCCTCCACGAAGCGCTGACCAACAGTCTTTGCCTCGTGCGCTGGCTGCAGCATCGGCCGGCTTTCCCCGATTCATGCCTCGCCCCGTAAACAAATTGACCGCAGAATATTATCTCGAAGTCCCCCTCGCTCAAATGATACTCGCCCCATGACCCAACCCCATATTCCTCAAAAATCCCCTATCCCTGTCGTCGTCGAAGCCGGTAAGACTTATTATTGGTGCACTTGCGGCCTAAGCAAAACCCAACCTTTTTGTGATGGCGCACACAAGGGATCGACATTTGCCCCGTCTCCCTACACCGCTGAAAAAGATGGCACCGTCTATTTTTGCGCATGCAAGCACAGCCAAAAAGGCGCGCTCTGCGACGGTAGCCATAAGGCACTATAAGTTGACAGATCGAGTGCGCGGAGTGGGCGGATTGAGCGGCCGCTCCGCCCTCTCACCAATTGCCGATATCGTCAGCAGTCTCGGCCGCCTTATCGGGCCCCTTGGAAAATAAATCGTAGCTTCCGGTATTTTTTACCCCGGGGTAGCGGTATTCGTAAGGCTGCCCCCAAGGATCGACGGGCAATTTTCCGCCCGAAACATCTAAATAAGGGCCGCGCCACCGGTCGCTATTGTTAGCGGTTGAAACCAGCAGCGCCCCGAGGCCCTCGCTCGTCGTCGGATAATCTCCGAGATCAATTCGATAACGCACCAAGGGGGTTTTGAGCGAATCCCGCACAAAAATCCGCGTGATCGCTTCCTGACTTTGGCCAAAAATTTTATCGGTATTACTGACAACAAGCCCAACCAGCAGACCAATAATCGCTAAGACTACTAAGATCTCCAACAGCGTGAAGCCTGCCCCCCGTTTCTTCCGTCGCGCGCGGCCCCCCTGAGCTTTGTCGCTTAAACCGCCAGCCCCAGGGGCTAAAGATAACATCGGGTATTTCATGGGTGGAAGAGGAGCCGAATTCCATCAGTTCACTCATAAGCGAGTGAACTTTACCAAATTCAGCTAAATCCCTGGGCTGACCGCGAGGAGAAAAAATTATCTACGGCGCAGCTCAAGGCATGGGACCTTCATGCTTTTGCTTTTGCGGTTAGCCAACCACCGCCCTTCCTCAAGTCGTCGACGGAGGAACGTCCTTGGCCTTGCGCTTAGCTAGCCGTTTTTGCCGCAACCGCAGCAAAGCTAGCGCGCTCAGGGCGCCGAGGAAAATCGGACTCGCTGCCCCGCCCCCACCACCCCCACCACCGCTGCTGGCCGGCGCGGTGGAAACCACGGGAGGCGCCACGGTAGGCGCCACAGTAATGGGTGACGGGAAAAGCCCAAGGGCCTGGCGGCCACTAAAGCGGGTGCTAAATGAGGGGAGCACATAATCCATATCTCCATTGGAAATACCAAACCAAGAAAGTAACTCGCGGGCATATTCATCGACGGCGATGCCGGGGATAATACGGCCGGCGCCCGTATCGAGCTCGGATATTTTCTGGAAATCAGGATAATAACCATTGGCGCTGTCACCAGCCACCTTGCCGCCATTCACGGCCCCACCCATGACGAGGTGATTAGCGCCCCAGGCGTGGTCGGAGCCCGTGCTATTGGAACTGAGCGTCCGGCCAAAATCTGAAGCGGTAAACAGGGTGACCTTATCAGCCATTCCAATCTCCGTAAGCGCCGAGGAAAAGGTGTCGATGGCTTTGCTGACCATGCCCAAATTGTTCTGCTGATTGCTAAACAAGTCAGTGTGGTTGTCCCATCCACCGATCTGCACAAAGAAAATCTGGCGCCGCGCGCCAAACCCTTGATTGGATGAAATCACCCGGGCAATCGTCGCGAGATTAGTCGCCAAGGAATTTCCCGCGGGGATGGGCGTTTTCAGCGTCACCCCACTCAGCGCTGCGGCGAAGCTATAATAAGAATCAACCGCGTCGCTGGTGCTCTGCGCGTAAGTTTGCTCGAAGAGATTACGGTAGTTCTGATCGACGATACTGCTGACCCCTTTTGTGCGCAGCGCGGTTAGGTTATTAACCGCGGTCGGGCTATAACCGGTCAACGCCGTCGCCCCGTTAGCTCCGACCGCATAGGTGAAGGCTTGCTTGCCGGTAAGAAAGACATTCTGCCCGGAGAGCGAAATATTCATCGAGACCAAACTCGGACTATTGAGCGACTTGATAATATCAGCCGCCCGCCCGCCCCAACCAATCGCCGTGCGTTGATCAGGCATGCAAGTTTGCCACTGCTTCACTTGATCGGCATGAGAATAAAGCGAGACCGGCAAGTAGCGACCGGCTTTGTAGTCAGTCAGCGTTAACGGGCGGATCAAGGAGCCTACGTTCGAAATAAAGGAGAGGCGACGCGCATTAAAAAGATCTCTCACCTCAGGCATGGCTGGGTGAATACCTAGCGTGCGCCCCCCCAGATTGCTCGGCGTAATCTCCAGTAACGTATCCTTCGTCAGCGCAAGCGGGCCCCGCTTCTTCGCGTAAGCCTCATACTCACCCGACGTGGTCGGCATGAGCATGTTAAAAGAATCATTACCACCCGCGAGAAAGAGGCAAACCAAGGCGCGATAATCCCCACTGGTGGCAACGGTCTGCGCAGCCAATGAATTAGCTAAGCGCAAAGTGAGCAGCGTCGAGAAAAGGGCGCTAGAGCCGACCGCCGCGCAGCTGGCCTGGCTAATAAATTCGCGGCGATTAAGGGGTCGATCAGCGGAAGTGCTCATAACGTATAATTATTTAAGCACGGCACAATCAGGCGATATCGCGATGAGGTAGATCGCCTGTCGCGCCTTGGTTAGTGCCAGGGTGCTCCCCGAGGGGACCATCGCCGTGGTAATGCCATTAACCGCTGTGACAATCTGCGCCCGCGTGGCACTGCTCAACATGCCATGCGTGAGCAAGAGGTCGATGTTGTCCACCAGCGCCTCGGTGGTCAGCGCAGCCTGCGGAGTCAGATCCAGACTAAAGCTACCCGCCGTCGTGGTGATTAAATTGTAGATTACATTAGGCGTTGTGATGCCATACACCGCATTCAAAATTTGAAACTCTGGCCCGACTAGACCGGTCGTGCTGATCACCCCTGGCGGCTCATAGTCGGGGAGATAAAAATTAAAAACGGAGGGAGCCGACAGCGGATATTGGCCCAAGGTATTTTCGGTAGCGGCGGAGGTGAAATCAAACGGCAACAGCGTGGTGGGCACCTTATATTTAAAGGCCCGCAGCAATCCCGTGATCCGCAGAAATGGCTCGTTGAGCTTCCCGTGCGCTGGATCCAAAATCATGCTTAGGCTGCGGGCTTCGGTATCGAGCAAGATCGCCTTGATCACAGCAGCCAAGTCGCCGCGCTGACCACGGCCGTTATTCGCAAAAATAGCGGCGACGCGCGTGATGTATCCATCGGAAGGATTAGAGGTCACTAAACGCTGAATCAGGAGACGAACAATATAAGGGCCCACCGTCGGGTGCTCGACTAGATTATCAATCGCATCACTCACGTCCTGCATCCCCGTCTGGTTAGCTGGGAGATCTCGCTTTCGAACCCCCGGATAATCGAGCAGCGTCTTGGCGCCCAGATCATGCTGCTTATCCCACATTTTCATCGGGGCAGTATAATTCTGGGTCGTGATGCGGGGAAAATCGAGCTGGCCTGTACCCGACCCGACGGCATTCGGATTAAAATCTTCGGTCGTAAATCCCGTGAACACCCGCGCCATTTCCATGATCTGCACATTAGTATAGGTTTCCAGCGGACGACCGGTGCTATCGTTGATGTAATTCCCGGTGGCATCCAGCTGGTAAAGCCCGATCGTGAAAAGCTGCATGATCTCACGAGCATAATTCTCATCCGGCCGCGTACCTGTCGTCAGGTTCGCTTTGCGATTTTGATAATGCGTGAGGTAACGACCCATCATCGGGTGATAAGTCACATCCAGCACGAGTTGACGAAAAGTCCCGAAGCTGTCGCGGGCCAACAGGTCATAGTAACTGCTGGAGCCTTCTTCCGCATTATTGATCGTCGAGGTATTGTCCGAAATGACAAAAATCTGACTCAGCGCATAAGCCACCCGCTGCCGGAGTTGGTCGCTGCCTGATATCATTACCTGATTACGCGCTCGCCGATTGTAGGGCGCCGTAATCGACGTTATTTGCCCCGAAGTTTTCGCCGCCACTGCCAGCGGCGTAGCGAGGGTTGCGGGTTTCGCCATCTCGCGATCAATCCACGTGCTATAATTATAATTTAAGGCTCGGAGCTCGGCAATCGATTCAGTCGAAGGACCAAACGTGGCTTGCGCCAGAAAGCGCGA
>CAIVJE010000220.1 GCA_903906135.1 uncultured Verrucomicrobiota bacterium
CCCTCTATGATGATGGCGGGGTTTCGGCCGGCAGCTTTTAACCACTCCCGCCATGCCCTGAGGCGGTGCGCATCCGCTTGGAGCATCTTTTCATTGGGCCCGCATATTTGGGGTGAGCGCGTCCGTGCCCACATGGCGCGGGCGGCGGTGCGACCAGCTTGGAGGGCTTGGGCAAACTCGGCAGCGGTAGTCTTAAGCTGTACCAGATAAGTCGTCGCGGTTTCTCCTCGGCGCGGTGCGCCGCCTTGGATCGAGCGATCTTGGGCGATAATTCGCCGTAATTTAAATACGGTGCGCGCCGCGGCCCGCACAAACGCGTCGCGCTGCGCGAGGTATAATCTAAAAGCGAGACTCGCGGCTAAAGCCTTGGGCCAGCCAATCGATGGCTGGCAGAGCCGGCGAAAAAATCGTTCTTCGACTTGGTAAGGCTTGAGGCTTTCGTTACCAGCAAAGAGATCCCAGCGATCATTGATCTGCCAACGGGCATAACCGGTGAACGCATATTCATCAGCGGCTAAGAGGGAACGCGCTAAGGGGCGGGCATGATCGGATTTAAATACGCGCTTGAGTCCAGCCGCGAGCATGGCGGTAGCATCGCTTACTTGAGGTTCTAGCCAAAGACTCGCGGCGGCGGCATCGACGGCCACGGTGGTCTCCAGCGCCAGTCGGTTCGGTTCCCACGCCGTCACCAGAAAACCGGTCGCATCGATCGCGGCGCAGCGTTTCCACCACGAGCCAATATTGGCGAGGCGATCGCCGAACACGGGCAGCGGTTCATGGCGGAACGCGCCGTTCATCGGACACCCATAATAGGCGATGCCCTGTTTTTTTAAGGCAGGATATAAATCACGTTCGGCAAAATTAAAAAACTCTACCCGTGGTTTTTTCGCGAACGGATAGTAATACCAATCGTAAGCGATGAGGCCGCGCGGGAGCTGCGGAATAGCCTCCGGCACAAAATAAAGCATATCGGCCCAAAGACCCATCGTGAGACCGAGGGGGGCGCAGAGCGCCTGCAGCCGATTAACGTGTCCGGCAAAATGTCCGGCCATCCCGATGCGCGCGACTTCTTCTTGGCAGCGGGGGCACTTCCCGAGGTGAAAAGATTCATCAAGACCAACGTGAATTTTGCCGGCGGTGCAATAAGGGGAGATATCGCGCAAAAGTTTTTCGGCTACCTCGCGAGTGCGCGGATGGAGTGGGCAGAGTTGGCCATGCTCGCGGGCTTGGCCGTGCTCATCGCGAATTTCGTTCAGATCGCGCCATTCAGGATGTTTGATGAGATATTGCGTATGCCCCAGCAGATTGATGATGGGCACAACCCGAATGCCGTTGCGGGCCGCAGTCAGGACGAGTTCGCCCAGTTCTTCATAAGTGTAAGCATCGTCGCGGCCGATTCCGGGTAGGCTGGGATAGTGCACCGCATCCTCCAGATGCAGGTAAAGTTCTTGATAACCCCACGCGGCGTAGCGGGGCAGTTGGGCCTGCAGAAAATCCAGTCGCTCAACTTGGCGCGCTAGGTCCCACTGAAAGGCGCGAATCATGATGGGGCGAGCGGGGCGGGCGAATTGGTTGGGGGGTGGGCGCGCAAATAATTGCTCATCCATTCCACGCCGCCGGCTTCATCGCTGAAGGCGCCGTCGAGTTGGGATTCAAAGGCGGCGTCGAGGGTTTTTTTAAATTGCGGGCCAGGGGCATAGCCGAGGGCAATTAAATGCCGACCGAGCACGAGGGCTTTAGGCGCCTCATGTTCCAAAGCTAAGCGTTGGGCGGCGGTGCGCAGTTGGCTGATGCGACGGACGGTTTCCTGCGGAATAAGCGGGGGCCGGCCGAGATGGTCCGATTCCATGACGGCGAGTAATTCATCAAGGGTCGCGGGAGAAATTTTCCGCGCGAGCCTTCGCACCGTGGTATCACGAAACGCGGGCTGTTGATCATGGTGCAGCAAATGATTAACCACGAGCGGCCGGACCGATTCAATTAAGTCGAGCGGGGCGCCGATGCGTTGCAGAAATGTTTCCGCCAGGGGGCCCCCAGCGGCTTCATGTTCTGGACTGGTCCAACGCAGTTTGCCGCGGCGCTCGGCTTGTTTGGTGGTATGGGCTTTGCCGAAATCGTGACCGAGTACGCTCAGGGATAATATGCGCCGCGTGCGGGGGGTACCGTTGCGCCAAGTAGCGAGGCCCACTAAGGCATCGAGACAGTGGCCCGTATGGATAAACACATCGCCCTCAGGGTGCCATTCCGGTTCTTGGGGGACCCCATCAAGGGTGGCAATTTCTGGGAAATGACGCAGCCAACCTGTCTGCTTGAGTACGCGCAAACCTTGCGATGGTTTAATCGCTTTAGTCGCCCATTTGTCCCACTCGCCCCAGACGCGCTCGACGGGTAACTCTGGGTAAGTGTCGCTGATCGTGCGACTCAACGCGGCCGTTGCCGGAGCCAAGGTAAATTCAAAACGCGCCGCGAGTTGAAAAGCTCGCAGCACCCGGAGGGGATCTTCAGCAAAGGCTGCACTCGTGTGCCGTAAGATTTTATTTTTTAGGTCGTCGATGCCTCCGTGAAAATCAAGTAAGCGATCGGCTAACGGGTCATAAGCAATCGCGTTGACGGTGAAGTCGCGGCGTGCCGCCGCCTCGGTTTCTGTTAGCTCAGGATCAGGTGCGATAACGAAGCCCCGATGGCCCGCGCCGATTTTCGATTCGCGCCGCGGTAGGCTGAAATCATATTCGCTGCCCTCGAGGCGGATTTTAAGTACGCCAAAGCTCCGGCCGACAAGATCAGTTGAGCCGAAGGGCGCGAGTGCTCGGCCCATGGCCTCATAATCGAGGCCATAAACCTCGACATCGAAATCCTTTGGTTCGAGGCCCAAGAGCCAATCGCGAACGCATCCTCCCACCAAGCGCGGCCGGCCGCCGGCGGAGCGCAGGGCGGTTAGGGTGGCGAGCAAGGGTGGGGGAAGTTTCATCGGGTCGTGAGCTGCCAGCCCTGCCAGACCATGATTAGCCAGCCCGATAACAAAGCGAGGCCGCCCAGCGGAGTAATCGGCCCAAGAAATTTTGGACCGCCCAAGGCTAACCAGTAAAGTGAGCCCGAAAAAAGGATGACCCCGAGACTCCAGCAGAGGGCAATCCAGCGGGGGTTGATTGAGCCACCGCTCCAGCTAGCCAAGGCCAGTAGGGCTACGGCGTGGACTAAATGATAGAGGACCGCTGTCTGCCAGGTTTGGATCGAGCCACGGGCCGTTAAAATTTCTTTAAGAGCGTGAGCGCCAAATGCGCCTAGGGCTACGCCGGTGAAGCCGAGCAGGCCGGCGATGATTATAATAAGACGGGCAGAGGGATGCATGACAAAATCAGTGTATGGACAACAGCGTCGAAAACAAACACATCCATGGCCAGCGGTTTCATGTCATTTACCTCATCAGTTTCATTTTTACTGCGCGCCACAATCTGGGTGATGCCTTTAGGCTTATGGGCTGATGAGTCGCCCGCGTGGCAGGTAGATACGCGGTATGCTTCGCAAGTTATTTTTCGAGGAATTAAGCAGGCGGGCCCATCCGCCCAGAGCGAAGTGAAATTTATCCGAGAAAATTTTAGCGCAGGTTGGCAGGCGAGTCAGCCGCTTGCCCGTAGCGATACCCGCATGGCAAATATGAGCCTCGCCCACGTTTGGCCGTCGGCCAGCGGGGCTAAGGTAGAGGTCTCGATGGTGAATCGCTGGTTCAGCGCCGTTCCAGGTAACGAGGTGCGCGGTGCGTTAGAGTTGGGTTTAGACGTAAAACTTTTTCCGATCCAGGGTTTCTCTCCTCGGTTATCGTACAGTCATGATGTGCGCTTGCGCGCAGACACGGCGCAAGTTGGGGTGGCGCGAAGTATCGCGCTGACACGTTTTGGGGCGTTCCTTGAGTTGAATGGGTTGGTTGGTTGGTCTGACGGAGACAACTGGCGCCCAGAGGCTACCGGACTGCGGCGCCATGATAGCTACTCTTATTGGGGTGGATCAGCGGAGGTGCCGTATCGTATTGGGCTTCACACAACGATTATCGTAGGCGTGCATTACGCCGATGCTATGGGCCGATCGGCGTCAAATGGGCCATTTGGGCGCGCTGATCAGCATAATTTGTGGATAACCTGTGGCGTAAACCTCGACTTTTGAGGGGTTAAGCCCCTTCGCCAGTAGTTTCTCAAAATGTGCAGGGTTCGGGGTTGACAGCCTATGGTGAAATCCTTCCCTTTGGCCCCTTTCCGCAAATGAAAACCTATCTGGCCAAGAATGAGACGCTGCAGCCCCCCAAGTGGCATTTGATCGATGCTGAGGGGAAAGTACTCGGCCGTCTCGCCGTTAAAGCCGCCAATATCCTGCGCGGCCGTCATAAGCCCACTTACACGCCCCACGTCGACACCGGAGATTTCGTTGTCGTCATTAACGCGAGCAAGGTTGTCCTCACCGGCAAAAAAGAAGAAGCGACCGAGTATATGTCCTTCTCTGGTTACGTCGGTGGTGAGAAATACCGCAAGCTCGCTGACGTGCGGCTCCAGAAACCCGAATTTATCGTGATGCAGGCCGTCAAGGGCATGCTGCCGAAGAACCGCCTCGCGGCCAAGATGCTCACTAAGCTTCGGGTATTTCCCGGCGCGACGCATGATCATGCGGCCCAGAACCCAGTAGTTTTAAAGTAAACCATGAGCGCTGAATCCTCCGTCTATCTCGGCACCGGCCGTCGCAAGTCCTCCACCGCCCGCGTTCGTATCGTGGCCGGCACAGGCGCCACCACGGTCAATGACCGTAAGTTCGAAGTTTATTTCACCCACGATAACTTCGTGCGTCGCGCCTTAGCTCCGCTCGTTACGGCGGACAGTAAGGACAAATTCGACGTCATGGTAAATGTTGCCGGCGGCGGCATCAGCAGTCAGTCCGGCGCTGTTGCGCATGGGATTGCCCGCGCCCTGTTAAAATTTAATCCCGAGCTCCGCGTCACCTTAAAGAAGGCCGGTCACCTTACCCGTGACCCTCGCGAGAAAGAGCGCAAAAAGCCTGGGCAGCCAGGCGCCCGCAAGCGCTTCCAGTTCTCCAAGCGTTAATCGCTTGGTCTGGAGTCAGTTTTCACCCGAAGCGGAGTGCCCCTTGGCCTCCGCTTCTTTTTTGCTGGGTCACGAAACTTCTCGATTACCCGCCTAGGTTTTCATAATTTCCCCCTTACTTAAATGAATGTCGGCGTCGTTGGTGCGTCGGGTTATTCCGGCGAAGTTCTGGTTAAGCTGCTCCTCGGACATCCGCAGGTCAAACTGACGGCGGTTACTTCGCGTCAGCACACAGGTAAGGCGGTCTCGGCGCTCATCCCGGCTTTGCGCAAGACGGCGGCGGATCAGCTTAAATTTAGCGATTCCGATCCCGCTGCCCTGGCGGCTCGGACTGATATTGATCTATGGTTTTTGGCTCTCCCCCACGGCACCGCGGCGGAATTTGCCCGAGCCTTAGTGACTGCTGGTCGTAAGGTCATCGATCTGAGCGCGGACTTCCGCGTGGCGAATCTGGCGACATATGAGCATTATTATGGCGTTCATCACGCTCCAGAGCTGCTGGCTAGCGCGCGATTTGTTCTGCCTGAATTAACCGCTTTGGGTTGGGCCGCGACCACCAAGCTAGTCGCAGCCCCAGGTTGCTACCCAACGAGTACCTTAGTGCCGCTGATGCCTTTACTCCAAGCCGGACTAGTCAGTCGCGAGCACATCGTGGTGAATTCTTTTAGTGGGGTCAGTGGCGCCGGTAAAAAAGCCGAAGAACAATATCTTTTTGTCGAGCGAGCGGAAAGCGCCAAAGCCTATGGCTTGACGCAGCATCGGCATCTCGCCGAAATTGAGGAGCAATTGACCGGCGCGGCGGGCGCTAAGGTCGTGGTGCAATTTAATCCCCATCTCGCGCCTATGCGGCGAGGTATTGCGACTACCATCACGGTTCCAGCCACCGCTGGGGCGACCATTGATCAGCTTTATACCACGTGGCGGACCGCTTACGCTGGGCGGCCTTTTGTGGCGATTTTACCCACGGGTACGACACCAGATACCGCGCATGTCACCGGCAGTAATCGGGTGGATATTTCTGCGGTCCATGATGTCCGCACGGGTAATTTTATTTTAACCTCCGCGCTCGATAATCTCGTTAAGGGCGCCAGTGGTCAGGCTGTGCAGATCATGAATCTCTGGTGCGGTTTTACGGAAACCGCCGGCCTTATTTAACTACCCCCTGTTTCCATGACCCCACTGATCGTTACTTTAGATACGCCTGGCATTACGGACGTTCCGGGCTTTGAGGTCGCGGGCGTACCCTGCGACATTCGTGAGAAGCAAGATCTCAAGCGGCTCGACCTCGCGCTGCTTTTTTCCCTGCGTCCCTGCACGGCCGCGGGCACATTTACTAAAAATGCCGTCAAGGCGCCGCCGGTGCTGCTTTGTCAAAAACATTTGGCCGAGGGTGGTCCGTTTCATGGAATTATTGCTAATTCGGGTAATGCCAATGCCTGTACTGGGGCAGAAGGTTTAGCGGATGCTCAAGCGACCGCCCAGCGCGCCGCTGCTTCACTCAACTTAAAGCCCACGTCTTTTTTTGTCTGTTCCACTGGCCGCATTGGCCAACCAATGCCGATGCCGCGATTGCTTAAAGGGCTCGAGCGGGCCGTCACTGAAAAAGGGCGCACGCCGGAGCACGGCAATAAGGGCGCTAGCGCTATTCTCACTTCTGACACCCGGGCGAAGACCGTCACCGTCAGCTTCACTTACGACGGGAAAAAGCATTTTGTGGCCGGCATGGCCAAGGGCGCGGGCATGATTCAGCCCAATATGGCGACCATGTTGGCTTTTTTGGCGACTGACTTTTCTGTGCCGCGTAGTTTTCTGCAAAAAACGCTCTCGGAAGCGGTGGCCGGCACATTTAATTGCATTACGGTCGATGGGGATATGAGCACCAATGATACGGTACTCATTTTAGCTAATGGCCATTCTGGGGTTAGCGTTGGCGATAAAAGTCCGCGAGAATTGCGGGTGCTCTTTGCGGAAGCGGTCTGGAAGGCGTGCGAGGCCTTGGCCGATAAGATCGTCTCTGACGGCGAGAAAATCACCAAGGTGGTTGAAGTGAAAGTGGTCGGGGCGGCTTCCTCGGAGGATGCAGAAAAAGTAGCCCGGGCGATCGGTAATTCCCTGCTCGTTAAATCATCGTGGTTTGGGGAAGACCCCAATTGGGGTCGGCTGGCTGACGCCGCGGGTTACGCGGGGGCCAAGCTGATTGAAGCGAAGCTCGATATTTCTTATAATGATACTCCAGCCATGATTGCCGGGAAGCCGCAGCCTGAATTGAAGCCGCAATGGAAAGAAATTGTCCGCGCCCGGCGCTTTACCGTTACGCTCAATTTGCATCTGGGCAAAGCTACTTTCCGTTTGCTGGCCACCGATTTGACCGATGGGTACGTGAATTATAATAAGAGTGAGTAAGTCGGCTTCAGTCAGCGGGGAGCGTAACATTCCTGATCAGCCCCGAAAAATTCTTGCACTGTCGTGCTACGCTCAAACAAAATGAGCGTCACTTTATTGCCGCGAGCTCAGTGCTAACCTAAATTTGGGCCAACGCTCATCACCAGCCCTCACGGCGCTAAAGTACCGACCAATGACTACCTTCCAAAATAAAATCCTCTTCGTGGGCTACGGCGCAGTAGCCGAGTGCACTCTGCCTATTCTTTTCAAGCACATCAAGGTGCCGGCGAAGAACGTCA
>CAIVJE010000221.1 GCA_903906135.1 uncultured Verrucomicrobiota bacterium
CCACAGCGGCAGGAAAAATAGGGCGATGGTCCAGTTTGATAAAAATCCCGTGCGCCAGATGCCCGCGCCTAAGGCCGCGGCGCGCTTCACGGTCAGAGCGGCCACCACATAAAGCAGCGCACAAGCCAAAGGCAGCAAAAGGCTAATTTGGAATTTCATCATCATTGCCCCGATTTGCCCACGGCGCCAGCACCCAGCCTGAACCGGCCCTCACCGCAGCGCTTGCTGCACCAGTTTTTCATACTCCTCCGGCGCAACTGCCCCGATTTTTTGGTGCACAATGACGCCTTGGCGGTTAATTAAAAATGTCGTCGGAAGAGCCTCAATTCCACCGAAGGCCTCCGCGCTAGCGTCGTCGCCCATCACAATCTTGTAATTCATGCCACGGGCGGTCGCAAATCGCTGGACCTCCGCTGGTCCACGACGATCCATCGAAATGCCGATAATTACCAAGCCTTGCGCGGCATATTTCTTTTGGAGGGCAATATAGCCGGGGATTTCGGCCACACATGGCGGACACCATGTCGCCCAAAAATCGACCACCACAACCTTGCCCTTAAATTGCTCAGAGCTGACGGTCTGTCCGGCTAGGTCAGGGAGTTGCCACGTCGGCGCCGGTAAGGCGGCGCTCGGTGCGATATTCGGCGCCGCCAGCAACACCGCGCCGCTCAACAGGCCGCCGAGAATGAGCCCCAGCCCCAGAAGCCCAGCGATCCAACGAATAAAAACATGCATAATAAAAATCTGCGGCCATCAGCCCTCCGGCGCAAGCCACGCACGGCGGCAAGCATCCCTGGTTAGATTTTAGCGACCACTTCGGCGGGCTCCACGCTGAGAATCTCAATAAATTTTTTCATCGCGGGCGTGAGCACCCGCCCTTTGCGATGCAAAATAGCGAGCGGCCGAGTAAATTCCCGGCCCTTGAAGGCTATCGTCACGAGCGTACCCTGCCGGACTTCTTGCAAGACGGTGGCTTGCGGCACTATCGCCACACCATGATCAATCTCCACGGCGCGCTTCACCGTCTCAATATTATCAAACTCCATCACGGGCGTGATTTCTAATTTGAAATCGCGGAAAATTTGATCGACGGCCTTCCGGGTTGGAATATCCGGATCAAAGCCAATGAATTTATGCGCAGCCAGCGCCTTCATTTCTACGTCAGCCCCCTTAGCCAAAGGATGATTCGGATGCGCAATTAAAATTAGGCGATCATTGCGGAAGGGCAGCATCTCAATCTGCCGTACCTTCTGCGGAAAGGCGACTAAACCAAAATCCACGGAGTTATGTAAGATATCTTCGTAAACAAGATTAGACCGCCGATACTCAACCCGCACATTGACCGAAGGATAATCGTGCAGGAATTTTTTAATATAGGGCGGCAGTTCATGCAGCCCAATCGAGTAAATCGTGGAAATCCGAATCGTGCCGCTAATCACCTTCTTCATTTCCTGCAAATCGCTCTCCAGCTTCTCATAGCCGTGGAGAATTTCCTTGGCGGCCTCATAAATTCGCTGCCCTTCACGGGTAAGATTAAACTGCTTCTGACTCCGATCAACCATCAGCGTCTTAAAGTTGCGCTCCATCGAGCGAGCCTGCTGACTAACAGCTGACTGGGTAATGCCATTCAACTTAGCTGCCTTAGAGAAACTCTTGGTTTCGACTAAATCGGCGAAGATTTTAAAATTCTCAATTTGCATACAATGGTATTATTACGCTCAGTATAAATATAACTTATCCGCAGGCCAATCTAAAAGTCATACCAAGAGATGTTTATCGAATATGATACTTTTTGCCTACGAGCCAATGCTCTCGTTCTTCGAATAGCTGAGCTCTGCCAGTTAGCGGGTCGGTCTCCAAGTGAAGTCACCCTTTTGCCGGTCACAAAAAACCACCCCGCAGCAGCGGCCGAATATGCTGCCCGTTATGGACTTAATGCAGTGGGGGAAAATCGAGTTCAAGAGGCCATCGATAAAATAGGCTTAACGCCCCCTGCGCTGCGCTGGGAGCTGATTGGCCACCTCCAATCCAACAAAGCGAAGCTCGCCGCTACTCATTTTTCCCGAATCCAGAGTGTGGATAGCGAAAAGCTCCTCGCCGCTCTCAATCGCTCGGCGGGGGAACTGGGCAAGAAGCTACCCGTATTATTACAAATCAATGCCGGCCGCGATCCGGCTAAATTTGGTGTCGAGCCCACGGAGGCACCCCGCCTGCTGGAGTACGCTCTCCACCAACCGCACCTGCAGGTGGATGGCTTGATGACAATCGCCCCGCTTTCTGATGATGCCGACGTCGCTCGGCGCACCTTTGCCAACCTGCGCGGTATCCGTGACGAACTCGCCGGCCGCTTCGGCCGGCCGCTCGCGGAACTCTCCATGGGCATGAGTAGCGATCTCGCGGCAGCGATTGCTGAAGGCAGCACGCTGGTTCGCGTCGGCACCGCCCTGTACGGCCCCCGGGAATAAATCCTGGGAAAACTTAAACCATTTCCCGATTGCGCCGCGCAGTACACCGACTTGGCTAATTTACATGGCTGCGCTGCCCTTCACTATCTCGCAAAAAGAGGCCCTGCCGCAATTGCTGGATGATCCTTCCCCTGTTGTGCAACAGGCCTTGCTGGAATTATTTTTGGCTCACGGCGATGAAAGCGTTGAACTCTTACGCACCGTCGCCAGCCAGCCCAACCAAACGCTCGCCGCCCATGCCGCCCACTATCTTGGTCGGCTGAATTCTGCTGATCCGGTCGGTGATTTTCGCCGATTTATTCGCTCGCTGAATTATGAACTAGAAACCGGCGCCCTCCTTTTGAGTCGCACCGTTAATGCGGACCTCGATGTCGGTTCGTGTTGCACGCAATTAGATGCCCTTGCCGCGCGTTGCCGTGAACTCATCACCGCCGCCAGCACCCCTCGCGAGCAATGCCGCGTGCTCAATCACGTGCTGCTGCAAGAATTTGGCTTACGCGGCAACACCGAGCATTATACGGATCCCCTCAACAGCTTTCTCGATCAAGTCCTCATCCGGCGCAAAGGCCTGCCCCTATCACTGTCCATCGTATACCTGCTCATCGCGGAGCGGATCGGCCTGCCCCTCGAGCCCGTCGCCTTGCCCGGTCATTTTATTGTCGGCTGTTACGAAGAAACTCCGCCCTTCTTCCTCGATCCTTTTCATGCTGGTGTTTTTTTGAGCGCGCCGGAAGTCCTCTTACTGGCTCGTCTCAATGACAACGAGCCCACCTTGGCCGACTTGGCCCCCACGCCCGTGCGCGAGGTGCTTTGCCGCTGCTGCCGCAATCTTGCTCACCACTACGCGGCCAGCGAGCAACTCGCGCCCGCCCGCCTCTTCGCTGATTTTGTCACGGAATTTGAATCGACCCACGAACGCCAAGCGCAGCCGTAAAATCGGGCTCGTTCTCCTCCCGTCAGTGAGCTTTGCTGCGTAGGTCCATGAGCACCACCCCTGAGCCTATTCATACCCTAGCCGATCTGGAACAATGGTCGTTCGCGGGTACGGCCCTGGCGGTCATCGGCCGGCCGATCGCACACTCCCTCAGCCCAGCCATGCACAACGCGGCCTTGGCGCAACTAGCCAAAACGCAGCCCCGCTTCCATGATTGGCGTTACTTTAAATTTGATATCGCGCCGGAAACTTTGCCCCGAGCCTTGACCTTGTTTCATCAGAAAAAATTTTACGGCCTGAACCTAACCGTCCCACATAAAGCCCTCGTCATTGATCAGCTTGAATCGAGCGATGACTTTGTCCGCGCGGCCGGAGCAGCTAATACGCTCACCGCCACACCCACTGGCTGGTGCGGGGCAAACACGGATGGCTTTGGCTTAGCCGCCGCCTTGCAACAGGATTTGCGAGTCACTCTTGCCGGCGCGCACATTATTTTACTCGGGGCGGGTGGCGCGGCGCGCGCCGCCGCGGCTGAAAGTTTGCGCCAAGGCTGCGCCTCGCTCTGGATCGGCAACCGCACCTCCGCAACTTTAGGCAAACTAATCACCGAGTTAGTCCGCCCCGAACAATTAATCCCTATCCAAGGTTTTGATCTGGCCGCCCCGCCCGCCACCCTCCCCGCCGGCGCTATTGTCATCAACGCCACCTCCTTGGGCTTAGCCCCCAGCGATGCCGCCCCCATCAACTTGCATAAAATCCCCCGACCAGCGGCCGTCTTCGACATGATCTACCGCCCACCGCAAACCGCACTTTTACGCCAAGCGGCTGAGCTAGGTCTAGCGCACACCAACGGACTGGCCATGCTCGTCCATCAAGGCGCCCGCGCCCTTGAGCTCTGGACGCAAGGCGCTGTCCCGACGACCACCATGCAAGCAGCTCTCAGCGCGGCCCAATAATTATGTCATCCTTGACTGAGATCGCCCACCTCTTGCCCTGGTTTTTCCCAGTCGCCGTCACGCTGTTTGGCGCATGCATCGGTAGCTTTCTTAACGTCTGCATCTATCGCATCCCCAAGAATGAATCAATCGTGCGACCCGGTTCTCACTGCGGCTGCGGTCAGTCAATTGCTTGGTATGATAATATTCCCGTGTTCAGCTGGTTCCTGCTGCGCGGCCGCGCCCGCTGCTGCCGCCGGCCTTTTAGCTTCCGTTACCCCGCGATTGAATTGCTCACGGCCGCGCTTTTCCTCGCCTGCTGGGTCCAGTTCTCTCCCGCCAAAGCCCTCGTGGGTATGGTGCTCTGTGCGATTGTCATCTGTGCATGGTTTATCGATCTCGATCACTTAATCATTCCCGACGTCTTCACCATTGGCGGGGCGGCCACCGGGCTTATTTTATCGCTCGCGGTTCCCGCTTTACATGGCCACAGCCACCCCCTGTTGACGGTTGCCAGCCTGCAAGCCGGACGCTCCGCGATGCTCGGTTTGTTAATTGGCTCTGCTCTCGTTTTATGGATCGCGCTTTTTGCCGAAGCTATTTTGCGCAAAGAAGCGATGGGCTTTGGTGATGTAAAATATTTAGGCGCCCTTGGTACTTTTATTGGCTGGCAAGGCGCGGTGTTCAGCTTGTTTGGCGGCGCCCTCCTCGGCTGTGTTTGGCTCGCGGGAACTTATTTGTGGAAAAAAATATTAGGCCGAGCACCCGCCCTCGGCCTACCCACCACGTCCGCCGCCGGACAACCGGCTGAAATCACGCTCGGGGTCCACGTGCCGTTTGGCCCCATGCTCGGGGTGGCGGCCCTGATCTATTTTTTCGGGGCCCAGCACTGGGTAAACGCCTACTTCGAGAATCTCGCCTTTTTATTCTGAGGGCGGACTGGAAGCGGCGGGGGGCTGAAACTCGGCCGATACTTTGCCCGCTTGCCCCTGCACCATAAGATTAAGGAGATAAGCCAAAGCTTGCTCCCGCGACAACCCGCGTTCGCCCATCAATTGCTCAGCCCGCTTTAACAATTGCCGCGCCATCGCCTCAGCGACAGCCGGCGGAGCGCCCCAGCGGAGGCAGATTTTTTCTAAAGCAGCGAGCTCACTCATGCGCACCAAGCCAAATCGTTTCCGGCCCCGTGGGCGTTAGCCCCAAGCCCGCCCGAGAATTCAAATTGATTAAAGCGAGCATGGCCAACGCGACAAAGCCTTCTTGATTATTCGCGATTGAGCGCAGCTCCCCGATTTTTTTCCCGCCTTGATAAAGGACCCCGAAGCGCTCAGGCGGCGCACCCCGACCCCGCACCACATGCAATCGTCGGCGCACTTGGCCTAAATTTTTTAACCGCGCCATAACTTCCTGTCCCAGATAGCAGCCTTTATTGTAAGCGATCACGCCCACCTCCAAACCTCCCTCCTGGGGTAAATCGGTCGGACCTAAATCGTCGGGGATTACCGGCACGCCGGCTGCAATGCGCGCCCAATCCCACGCCAACGCACTCTCCTCGACCCACCCCCGAGCGACCAATTGGTCGCGCCAACTCGCCAATGATTTTTGCGGGCCAATTACAGTGTAATTTTCAAACGGTAGTTGGCCCCCGGGAACGACCAATAAATCTCCCCACTGAATAAAGCGCCCTACGATCAGCTCACTTTTAACGAAATCGTTAATGAGACCTCTGCACCCCGCCCCGCTGATGATCAGACGATCGTAAGAAATAGTTTCGTCGCTCAAATTAACCTCATCAGCCACCAGATAATCCTGCAGGCGCTGCTGAATCACGCTCGCCAGAGAATGGTTACTGAATGCTAAAAATTCATTCTCGGCGATTCTCAGCAGCACGCTATCTGCCACTACCTTGCCTTTTTGGTTAAGCCATAACCCATAAGTCGCCCCGCCCACTGGCTGTCGCAAATCATTGGTGAATTGACCCTGTAAGAAGGAAAAAGCGTCCTCTCCCGTGATTTTAAACACCGCTTTTGCCTTACTATTGCAAAAAAAATTATTGCCTGTAATCATTTGTAACATCTCTTAACTAACTATATAATAACAAATAGCACAGGATTTAAAAAACTTATAATCTTTTAGTTGACGGATTTATGAAACTAAACATTCGTAACGCAGTCAAGTAACACTTCTCCCCGCCTAGCGGGGAGTTTTGGGGTAACTAAGAAAGCAACGGCCGGTCGCTTAGGGGTAGGCGACCGGCCTTTTCTTGGCCAAAATCCTTAGCACACAGCGAGAACTTGATCAAGCGACCCTCTCCACCCCAAGCTCAGCGTTCATGCAGAAAACTTCTGACATCAATGTGGTCGAAACTCGGGCGCTGCCCTCTCCCGCCGCGCTCTTAGCCGAGTTACCAAAAACTGAGGTACAAGCTGAATTTGTGACGCGCACCCGCCGCGAGATTCATCGCTTAATCTTCACCGATGATCACCGCTTCCTGCTGATTATTGGGCCGTGCTCAATCCACGACCTTGAAGCTGGCCGGGCTTACGCTCGCCAATTAGCCGCGCTAAAAAATGAAGTCGCCGATCGCATGCTCATTGTCATGCGTGTTTATTTTGAAAAACCCCGCACCACGGTAGGCTGGAAAGGGCTCGTGATGGATCCCCACCTGGATGGTTCCCATGACATCGCCACCGGCCTGCGCCTTGCGCGCACTTTTTTACGTGATGTCCTTGATCTCGGTTTAGCGACCGCCTCCGAACTGCTCGATCCGATTACGCCACAATACATCGCTGATCTTATTTGTTGGTCGGCCATCGGCGCACGCACCGCTGAATCACAAACGCATCGACAAATGGCTTCCGGCCTCTCGATGCCGCTCGGCTTTAAAAATGGCACCGATGGGTCGATCGCAACCGCCATCAATGCGATTAAGGCCGCCAGCCAACCGCATACTTTCCTGGGTATTAACCTCGATGGCTCGGCCTCCGCGATCGTCACGCGAGGTAACCCCGACTGCCATGTCGTCCTGCGCGGTGGTGCCACTGGACCCAATTACTCTCCCGCCCATATCACCCAAACGGAGCAATTGCTCGCTAAGGCCGGCCTCCGCCAAGCCATCTTGGTTGATTGCTCCCACGATAATTCGGCCAAACAACCCGAGCGTCAGCCCGAGGTCATGCGTGAACTACTAACGCAACTGCAGGCGGGCAATACCTCGATCATCGGCGCGATGATCGAAAGCAACCTCGGCGCTGGCAGTCAGCCCTTTCCTCAACCTAAAGACCAGTTACGTTACGGTGTCTCTATTACCGATGCGTGCATCGACTGGTCGACTACCGAGAAATTGGTCCGCGAAATCCACGCGGCGCTCGCCCCGCGCTTCACGTAATCGGCCGCGCTCGAAAATTAGCGGCGCTATAGTAACTGACTGCCTTCGCTTAATCTTGCTCCCAAGTCTATTTCAACCGTGCGCTCCACGCTCCCCTTGCTAAAGTAATCACTTCTATGAAAACCCCCATTCGTGTCGCTGTGACTGGCGCTGCCGGCCAGATCGGTTATTCACTGCTGTTTCGTATCGCCTCCGGGGCGATGTTCGGACCTGACCAACCTGTTATTCTTCAACTCATCGAGGCGCCTATTGAAAAAGCGCTTAAGGCGCTCGAGGGCGTCGCGATGGAACTCGATGACTGCGCTTTCCCGCTCCTCAAGGGCATCGTACAAACCGCTGATGCCAGCATCGGTTTCAAAGACGCTAACTGGTGCTTGCTCGTGGGCGCCAAACCCCGCGGTCCCGGCATGGAACGCGCGGACCTCCTCAAAGATAATGGCAAAATTTTTATCGGCCAGGGTCAGATCATTGATGCGGTCGCCGCCGCTGACGCGCGCATCGCAGTCGTCGGCAATCCCGCCAACACGAATTGCATGATCGCCGCGAGTCAGGCTAAACGCCTCCCCGCAGAGCGCTTCACCGCCATGGTTCGCCTCGATCAAAATCGGGCCCAAAGCCAACTCGCGAAAAAAGCCGGCGTCGATCTCACCGCCGTGAAAGATATCTTCATCTACGGCAATCACAGCCCCACCATGTTCCCCGCCTTTGCCCACGCGACGATTGGGGGCCAACCGGCTACGAAAGTTATCAATGATGACCCTTGGCTACAGGGCCCCTTCTGCGAGACCGTCGGCAAACGTGGCGCCGCGATCATCGCCGCCCGCGGCGCTTCCTCCGCCGCTTCCGCCGCCAATGCCCTCGTCGATCATGTCCGCAGCCTGGTCACGCCAGGGGCCATTCACTCCGTCGCCGTAAAATCCCAAGGCCTCTACGGTTTTGATGCCAACGTGTGGGCCGGCATGCCCGTCCGCACCACCACCGCCGGCAGCTACGAAGTGATTACCGGTTACGCGATGGATGCGTTTGCCCAATCGAAGATCGCCGCGACCAATAAAGAGCTCGTGGAAGAACGCGCCTTTGTCGCCGACATGATTGCCTAAGGCAGCCCGTTCACTTAAACGGTCAAACTGGCGGCGGCTAACCACCGCCGCTTTTTTTATTTATAACAAACCGGCCAACACCCGATTTTTAGTCAGCGCAAAAGCCGCGCGCACCGCGAGAAAGGCCGTCACCAATTCAGCCGGCGCGCCCGACCGGGGAAAACGCAATTCCAGCGTAGCGCCATCACAAATCACTTCGGCCGCGACCTGCTCAACCGAGAGCACACAGTGCCGACAATCCGAGGGATAGTGAACCGTGAGCCCGCCCTCACCCGCACAAGCCTCAACCGCATCGATCACCGCTTCGACGGAAACATTCTTCGTTAAGGTGAACCGGATCCCCCCAAACATTCCCGCAAACACTTCATTAAATTCCGCGAGTTCCACGAAGTGGCCGCTCGCCAGACTATGCAAGGTGCGGGTCAGACAATAGCTCGCAGGTGATTCCGCCTCGAGCGCATAGGTCAGCTCCCAGGTGAAATCTTTAGCTGATAACACGGCCGTGGGACTCGTGATCGCGAGCGTCAAATCAGCTCGTTTATAATTAAGGGCGACTTTCGCGCGTTGAAAAATCTGTTCCGCTTCAGCGGTTAATTCACTGACGCAAAGCTTCCCCAGAAATGCGCTGGTAGCTGCATTCACTGCATCTGGCACGGTGTGGTGCTTTTTTTTGAAGCCCGCTAAATTTTTTACCAACCCCTGACCGAGCCCGACGAAACTGATTCGGGCGACAAATTGAGAGGAGGGATCGGCCGACTTTGCCATGCCGAGATGGAGGCAGGCTCTCCGCTGTGATGCAAGGAGCGGCACAATATTTTAACTAAAAAAGCTGCCTATTAAGCCACCGCCATCAACACTCCGCCCACCTGATCGCATGACTGCCTCGCCTCCCATTCCTGTTGTTTGCGCCCTCCTCAAAAAAAATGGCCGGCTGCTCATCGCTCAAAGACCGGCCCATAAACATCTCCCCGGCAAATGGGAGTTTCCCGGCGGAAAAGTTGAAGCCGGCGAAGCCGCCGCCGCCGCCATTATCCGCGAGATTCATGAAGAGCTCGGTTGCCAAATCACCGGGCTCCAACCGTTACCCACTTTCTTGCACGACTACCAAACCGTGGTCATCAAAATGATTCCCTTTGTCTGCGTCCTCAGCCCTGACTCGCCAGCGCCGCAGCCTCATGAACATCAAGCCCTCGCTTGGGTAACCCCGATGGAGCTACGCAGTTATGATTTAGCCGCGGCTGATTGGCCGGCGCTCGCGAGTTACGAGCAGATGATCTGACCCGTCTTTTAGCGCCTTAGCGCCGGCCGCGGACAGCTTGCATTTGAGCAACATTGTGGCACGTTGCCCGTCCTCCCTCGACTTGCCCGGAATACTGGGCCCGTCGGGCGAATCATGTTCTTTGACGGTGTGCTCCACAAAATGGTCTCCTGCACTTGTTACTTAGTTACCAGACCCTTGATTTTTTCATGGGGGTGTTCCGGATTCGACCCTTGGTTAGAGCGCGCAGCTGCCTGTCGAGAGCGAAGGACTCTCGTTAATCCCCCTTCAAAACAAACAAACGGCACATTCGAAGAAATGCCTCTGGCTGCCTAAAAATTGCAGCCATGTTCTTACCCTGACACCTGCTAGGGGATAAGAGCATCGACAGCAGGAATAACGGTGACGGCCGTCGTGACGTCGCCGTGGTATCTTCAAACCATGACTGGCCGAGGGAGGAGCGTGCGTCATCGCGCCCCTGAGGTGAGATCCAATCAGACGCTACACAGGTAGATGCGGCGCGTGAAGGCCAGGGACACAGGGGTTCAACTCCCCTCACCTCCACCATTTTATTAGTTCAGCATGACATTAACGATGGCGTTGCCAATGCCGACTAAGGCCGCGCCGGCAATGAGCCCAGCGCAGATCGGTTCGCAGCCTTCGACCCAGAAAGTGTGGCCCTTCGTCCCGGGCGTGGAATTTTTCCGGCCATACCACCAGAAAATCAAGGCCCCCACCCACATCGCAAAACTGGCATCGGGCGGCAGTACCACGCCGAGCCCGATCGAAACCGCCGACAGAGGAAAACGGCCTTTGGTTACCATCCGCGTGACCTCAATCAACAAGGCGGCCACCGCGGCCACCGCCATCGCAATAATGGCCGAGGACGGCAGGGTTTTTAGCCCATTGGCAATGAGGTCGGCCACGCCCTTCCATTGCAAGGCCGCCGGCATCGCAAATTGATCTGAGACTAGCGTCGAAACTGAACGCGTCCCATCAGCCGCCTTCGGCAAAAATAGTAAGTAAAAAAGCGGCACGGCAGAAATCGCGCCTGCAAAAATCCCAATCACGTGGCCGATAGCCTGCTGCCGCGGCTTAGCCCCGAGCATGTAACCCGGTTTGATATCAGAAAGTAAATTAGCCGCATTCGCCGCTATCTCCGAGGTCATTCCCGCCGGAATTAAATTACTCGCCGGATTGGTTCGATCAATGGCGCCCATTGAAAATTGGGTGATTTTAGCCAGCGAGCCCGTCGGGGTCCACGAAGTGAGCGCCATCGAGTTCGTCGCAATGACCGCGAGAATGGCAATCAGCGGAAAAGAGATGAAGGCGAGAAACCAAGGCACTCCGAAAAACCAATGCGAAACGCCCGCGCCTAATACGCAGAAAATTGGCACCCCCACGGCCGACAGCCACAAGGGGAGTTCAATTTTTTTGAGCACATCAACACCCGGCGAGCCGGCCACGACGGCTGGCTTCGACTTAAAGAGGCCCCGGACCAATTCAGGCTTACCCAGTAAACTGACCAGGGAGCCAACGACCATCAATGACACGCCCCACCACAGGGCCCATTGATTAACAATTTCCCCGCGCGTGATCTGCACGAGCACCCCAGTCGGGGCCGTGTACGCTTTAATGTCACCCCGCTGAATCATAATGGGGGCGAGAATGAAAAAATTAATAAAAGCTCCGAGCATAACGCTCGAGGCGATCCGAATACCCATTAAACCACCTACGCCCAGCATGGCGGCATCAAGCGTCACACGCAGCCCGAGCTGGCGAATATCCGTGCCCAGAATCCGCGGAATCATCGCGGGATATTTTACGGCGAAGTTGTAGTAATATGTATCGAGGCGCTCATGCAAAGTCCAAGGCTCCTGCAGTCCGGCCCATCGATCTAAACGCAGGATTTTAAACTGCAGCACCTTCATCCAACCATCGCTGGTCAAGAATTGGTAGAACCCGGTGAAGAGCGCGGTCACTCCGAGCAATTTTGCCTTCAACATTCCTGTATCACCCTGCCCGTGATAGAGTGCATCGAGCACCACGCCCGCTGCCCGGCCTTCCGGAAAGGGCAACTGTTCGTCATTAATAAAACGGCGCTTGAGCGGAAAGGCCAACAAGACCCCCAAAATCGATACCACCACCAACCACGCCAGAATATGCCACGCGGGAATAATTTTTCCCGTCACCATCATGTAAGCGGCTAAAGCCGAAATGAGCGGCGAAGTCATATACCCGGCGGCGGTCGCAATCGACTGCGTGCAATTGTTTTCAAGAATGGTAAAATCTTTGGCGAAACCGCTCTGCGCTAAAATTCGGTAAAAAGCGAAAGCCAGAATAACCGACGTCAGCCCCACGCCGGTGGTGATGCCCGTTTTGCCGCCGATATAAAGATTCGTCGCCGCCAAGATTCCCCCGAGGAGGAAGCCGGTGAGGGCAGACCGCAAGGTGAGCTGCGGCATATCACCGCGATAAATATTTTTTAACCACCACTCATCTTTTTGCGCCCGCGACCAAGTTTTGATTTGTTCATCATTCAGCTGCTGCAAGGCCATAAGGGGTGATTTTAGGGGTTAACGCTCGAAGGGCACAACTTCCTCTGGGGAAATATGACCTGCGCAACTTGCAGACTTCTTGCCCGTCAGGCAACCTGTCTTCTCGCCCGGTACCAAATTTTAAAAGCTCCTGCTCGCCGAATAGCCCACCTAAACAGGGGTGGACGACTTTGGCGACAACCGTTAGTTTTCTCTTTGTACCATGGTCTCACCAAAAAATAAAATTCCGGCTACTCCCGCGGCGGCTCCACCGTTATTTAACTGGTTACAAACTCGAGCCGCCGGCGTCCTCCTGCATCCAACGAGTCTACCCAGTGAGCAGGGTTGCGGGGTGTTAGATCACCACGCGATTCAGTTTCTAGATTTTCTGCAATCAGCCGGGATGAAATACTGGCAGGTCTGCCCGCTTGGTCCTACGGGGTACGGTGATTCACCATACCAATGCTTCTCGGCTTTCGCCGGCAATCCCTACCTCGTGGATCTGACCGCACTGATTCCCCTAGGCTTATTGACCGCCGCCGACCTGACCCCTCTGACGACGCTGTCCGCGGACCACACCGACTATGGCGCACTCTACCAAATTAAACCGCAATTATTGCAGCAGGCTTACCGCCAATACCAAATTGTGCGACCAGCACTGCCCTATGGTGATTTTACCGCGTTCTGTAAAAAAAATGCGGCGTGGCTCGATGCGTACGCTTACTTTCACGCTCTGAAAGCGCACCAGGGCGGTTTGCCCTGGTGGGAATGGCCGGCCGAAACACGTGATTACCGGCGCGCCTTAAAATCTCCGCTGAAGCGCAGCCTCGCCGAGGCGCAGGCTAGCTGCCAGTTCTCCCAATATCTTTTTTTCGGTCAATGGGCCTTGCTTCGCGCTGCCGGCCGTGAGCGCGGCATTGAAATTATTGGTGACTTACCGATTTTTGTGGCGGGCGATTCTGCTGATGCGTGGGCGCACCCAGAACTTTTTGAGCTAGACCCAAAAACTTTTCTGCCGCTCGCGGTGGCGGGCGTCCCGCCTGATTATTTCTCTGCGGATGGACAATTTTGGGGCAACCCCCTTTATCGTTGGCCCGCGCATCAAGCTAACGGCTATCGTTGGTGGCTCGCACGTTTACGCGCCGCCTTCGCCTGCTGTGACATTATTCGCATCGATCATTTTCGCGGATTTGCGGCCTACTGGCGAATTCCACTCCCCGCGCAAAATGCCCGCATTGGCGCGTGGGTCTCAGGACCGGGGCTCGATCTCTTCCGTGCGTTCCAACGCGAATTACCGACCGCGCGCATTATCGCAGAAGATCTCGGCGTGCTTTCCCCAGCGGTGGTGCAATTGCGCCAAGCGACGGGCCTGCCGGGCATGCTCGTCCTGCAATTTGCCTGGGGCGGCGACGCCCAGAACAATTACCTGCCGCATAATGCTGAGCCCAATGCAGTGATTTACTCCGGCACGCATGATAACGACACGACATGCGGCTGGTATGAATCCGCGAGTGAAGCCGAGCGTAATCATGTCCGCCGCTATCTCCGGGTAGCGGGCACCGACATCTCTTGGGATTTTATTCGCGCCTGCTACGCGAGTGTCGCACGCCTCGCCATCATTCCACTCACCGATATTTTTGCGCTCGGCACTGGGGCGCGTTTCAACACCCCCGCTCGCGCCACGGGTAATTGGCAGTGGCGTTATCGCGCGGCCGCGCTGGAAAAATTAAAGCTTAACTCCGCCGCTGATCTGCGCGACCTCGCGCAACTTTTTCTCCGCTAATATTTTTTTCGCCAAAAAATTTAAATTTTTGGCAGATTTTATCGAAAAAATAAATCTGCACGTAATGAAAAATTATTAGTGCAACTCAGCCGAACATTACTGATACTGACTGCATGGCCAAAAAGAAACCTGCTAAGAAAGCTACGAAGAAGAAGAAGTAACGCTTGCGTTGCTTTTTCCTCCCCCTCAACGCCGGCCTAATAAGCCGGCGTTTTTTTGCGCCCTAATTCCAGCCGAACGCGCTTTACTTAACTGCGGCCCAAACGCGCTGCACGTCATCGTGATCATCGAGCGCTTGCAAAAATTCGCCCACCTGCGCCCGCGCCGCTTCATCTAGCTCTGGAAATGTTTTGGCCGTGTACCCAATCTCACTAGTGATGACCGACCAGCCCTGTTGCTTGAGCCATACGGAAACGGCATGCACCGCCGTCCGCTCGGTGATAAACCGCGCGCCGTTACTGCCCTCGGGGATATCATCATTCTGCGCATGGGTTAAGGCCTCAAAATCATTCGCCCCCGCTTCAATCGCTACCCCCTCGAGGTCGATACTGCGATCGGCATGGTGCGCTTCCACTAAACCCACGTGATCAAAAAGGAATTTATTACTCCCAGCCGTCCCGAGCACGCCTTGTTTAAAGAGATACCGGATCTCAGGGGTAATGCGCTGGTGATTATCTGTCATGCATTCAACAATGACCGCGACCTTGTGCGGCGCGTAGCCCTCGAAGACGACATGATCGAGATGCATTTTATCGCTGCCGGTGCCGGCGCCCTTGGCGATACCTCGCTCTATCACATCCCGCGTCACGCTCGCTTTCTTCGCTTTTTCGATGGCGGCATGGAGTCGCGCGTTACCTTCCGGATCACCGCCGCCCAGTTTTGCAGCGACCGTGATCTCCTTCACTAGTTTGCCGACCGTTTGTCCTTTTCTTAAATTAACGATCGCGCGTTTTGCATGCAGCCATTGACGTCCCATAAGATAATCAGAGTTAGCGGATGACCCTGCCTCGGGCAAGGCCGAAGAATTTTGCGCCCAATTTTACCCCCCCCGAGAAGCAAGCGGCTTTGCTTTTACCAAGAAATGAGCTAAATTCCTAATGTGTTCGCTGATTTCTTTCATTTTAAAACTCGCCAGAGGTCGCCTGATGATAACCAAGGCTTCATTACTGCGACCGTGACTCCACCAGCGGAGCCACGTAACCAGCGCGTTGAGCAGGTTATCCTCATATGCTGGGTCCTCATCGCCGTAAAGCATATCGCGGTGATCTGGGCGGTGTCGCATTATGCGGTGCCTTTTCACCAACTTTGGATCAACGCCCCCACTTTTTTCCTCGGGCTCCTCGCCACGCTCGCTTATTATCGAACGGCGTAAGTAGAATTTTTGATTGGGGATTTTCGTTTTTCGCTGCTGACTAGGGTGACCGGCCCGCCGCTGTTCAGTGGCGGGTTAACTCAAACCCTTAATCTATAATTATTATGCCTGCTATTCCTGGTCTGCGCAGTAACTACCAAAAAATCGGCCGCCTCGTTTATTTTGGCCGTATGCTAGACAAAATTCGGCTGCATGCTGCCGGCCAGCTACCCGCTGATTACGTTAGCAACCTCAGCAAAGGCTTCGATCTGCGCTGCTGTAATTTCTTGCGGGTGCCATACACCACCCTGCTGGCGCGCACGCTCACCGGCGGCACGGATGAGGAGATTCTCGCTTGGGCCTTCGCGACGGGTGGCGCGCGCACGGACGAAGAATGCCTCGCTTGGAATTCGTTTCTCATGAAACGCGGCTGGCGCGATGACGGCAGCGCAATGCTCCAGACGCGCATCAAGGAATTTGGCCTCGAAGGCAAACCCATCGAAACTTTTTTTGACCTTAACGAATTCGACGAAGGTCGCGATCCCGTCACCGCCCAAGCTTGGTTAACTTAACCCGATGGCCCGCTTTCGCCCCCGCCGCCGCACTTGGCTGATTCTAATCATCGGCACCCTTCTGCTCGCTTTAACCGCGCTTGCCTGGGGGCGCCGACAGATGCGGGGCAGCCTGGCCCAACTAGATGGCGTTCAAGCCGTGAGCGGTCTCACCGCGTCCGTCACTATCACGCGCGATGCGCTAGGCGTACCCACGATTACTGGCGCTAACCGCCGCGATGTCGCCCGTGCCACCGGTTTTGTCCATGCGCAGGATCGTTTTTTTCAAATGGATCTTTTGCGCCGGCGGGGCGCCGGAGAATTAGCGGAACTCTTCGGCCGCGCCGCGCTCCCCCTCGATCAAGAGGCTCGGCGCCATGGATTCCGGCGGACGGCGGCGCAAGTACTGACCCAAGCGAATCCAGCGGATCGCGACTTACTGAGCGCTTACACGGCCGGAGTTAATGCCGGGCTCACGGCCCTCGCCAAAACACCGTGGGAATACCTGGCCCTTCGGCTCACCCCGCAGCCTTGGCGCGAAGAAGATTCGGTGCTTTGCATTTACGCCATGTGGTTTGACCTCCAGGACCACAAAGGATCTTTCGAGCTTAATCGCGAAGCGTTGCGCCGAACCCTCGGCCAAGGTGCGCTCGATTTTCTCGCCCCGCGCGGCAACTCATGGGATGCCGCCTTAGATGGGAGTGTATTCCCCGTCGCGCCGCTACCCCAATTTGGTTTTAAACCTAACGGGTCGCCGACGCGAAGCGCCCGTCTGGCGCCCGAACCAGAATCGCGTTTCGTTCTGGGTTCTAATGCCTTCGCCGTCAGTGGCGCCCACACCGCCACCGGCGCCGCCCTCCTCGCGAATGATATGCACCTCGGCCTCGCCGTGCCGCACATTTGGTATCGCGCGGTATTACAGTGGACGGATGCAACCGGTCCGCGCCGCATCGTCGGGGTCACTTTACCCGGCACCCCGATCATGACTATCGGCAGCAATGGCCATGTGGCTTGGGGCTTCACCGATGCCTACGCCGATACGACGGATGTCATCGTAACTGAAACTGAAGCCGTGGCGCAAACCTACTACCGCACCCCACATGGTTGGTCCGAAATCCAAGACCGGCGGGAGGAAATTAAAGTGAAGGGCGAAAAATCGGTACCGTTCATTGCCCGTTGGACTGAGTGGGGCCCAATTATTGCGGGGCCCAAAGATGGCCGCTACCTCGTCTTGCGTTGGACAGCGCACGATGCCGAGGCAACCAACCTGCGCCTGCGCGATATGGAAACAGTACGCACGACGACCGAAGCACTGGCCGTGGCGCACCAAGCTGGTTTACCCAATGAAAATATCCTGATCGCTGACGCCGACGGACAAATTGCCTGGACCATTATCGGTCGGGTTCCTCGGCGCGTGGGTTACGATGGCCGCTTGCCGGTCTCTTGGGCTTATGGGGACCGACGCTGGGACGGTTGGCTTAAACCCGAGGAAATCCCGGTCATCACGACGCAACCCCAAGGTCACGCCGCGGCTAGCTTGGCAACCGAGGGGATTTTATGGTCAGGCAATAATCGAGCGGTCGGCGGCGCCGCCTACGCGCAACTGGGCGACAGTGGATATGATGATGGTCCCCGCGCTCGCCAGATTCGGGATGATCTCCGCGCGCTACTGGCCTCAGGAAAAAAAGCGACCCCCGCCGATCTGCACGCGGTGCAACTCGATGATCGCGCTGTCTTCTTGGAACGCTGGCAGAAATTTTTTAATGAGGTGTTAACTGATGCGGTGATTGCCACCAATCCGGCTCTCGCTCAACTGCGCGCCACCGTGCGCCAATGGCAGGGGCATGCGAGCATTGACTCGGCAGCTTACCGGTTAGTTAAAAATTTTCGCGGCCACGTAGCGGAACGCGCGTTGGCGCCATTCACCGAACTCGCTGAAGCGAGCGACACTCCATTTAATTACCGCAACTTCATGTTTGAAGATGCGCTCTGGCAATTAGTGCACGAGCAACCGGCTCGCTTACTCAATCCCGCGCATGCTTCGTGGTCAGCTCTGCTGCTGGCGGCCGCGAATGACGTCCTCGCTGATACGCAAGCAGCTGGTCTAGCATCAGCTGATTTCACCTGGGGCGAACGCAACCGCCTCGCCATGCAGCATCCCTTCAGCCGTATTCTGCCGGCATGGATCGCCCAATTTCTCAATCTTCCCGCGCAGCCGCTGCCGGGCGACAACGACATGCCGCGCGTGCAAAGTCCCCGCGCCGGCCAATCTGAACGGCTCGTGGTCTCGCCTGGCCGTGAGAGCGAAGGAATTTTTACGATGCCGGGCGGCCAAAGCGGCCACCCGCTCTCTCCTTACTACCGGGCCGGCCATGAGGCGTGGGTGCGCGGCGATCCGACGCCTTTGCTCCCCGGCCCGACCCAACACACCTTAATCCTGCAGCCCTGATATTCTGCGAACGAGAGCAGAACCTCTCGCTAAATTACGGCGCCACTCTCCCCTCCAAAACATGTCTCTCCACCTCCTGCCCCATCCGCTCGGCGCTCATGTGCTGACGCATCTGCGCGACCAGACGACTAAGCCCGCCCTTTTCCGCACCCTCAGTTATCAAATCGCTCTCCTCCTCGCGCTTGAAGCTACCCGCGATCTCGCCACGACGGATAAGCTGATCGCAACCCCCATGGAATCCACCACTGGCCGCGTGCTCGCGAAGCCGCTGGTGATCGTTCCTATATTGCGCGCAGGCCTCGGGATGCTGCAGCCGTTTCATGACATCTTTCCTGATGTCTCGGTTGGCTACGTCGGCTTGGAGCGCGATCATCAGACGGCGGTGGCACGTAGTTATTATTGCAAGTTGCCGCCACTCACCGCCGCACGCGTCCTGGTGGTTGACCCCATGCTCGCGACAGGTGGTTCTGCGGTCCAAGCGATCGATATTGTTAAGGCGGCGGGCGGCACGGAAATTATTTTCGTCTGCATCGTCGCCTCACCTGAGGGGGTCGCTACTTTACAAAAAGCCCACCCAGAAATTCCCATTCACGCCGGCGCCCTTGATCGTGAGCTTAACCAAAAAAAATATATTCTCCCGGGCTTAGGGGATTTTGGAGATCGGTTGTACGGCACTTAAAGGGCCGGCGGACCAAGCAACTTACCCCAGACCTAATTGAGCGCGGTGACGGAAAAATTTACGTCGCCACCGCCGGCACCACAAACGGGGCCCGATACTGGCGCGTCAAAAGAGCATTCGCCGTCGCCGCCTCAGGACCGATAAAGCATTCGCGCTTGGGGTCGATGGCCAGCGGCACCCCGAGGGTGAGTGACGCCTTTGCTAGGTCGACTTGGTTGCTCGCCAAATGCTCGACCATGCGACCGTGAGCCTCCGCGAGCAATGGCTGGCCCTGGAGCTTAGCCTGCGCCTCTCCGGCGACGACACTCTGGCCGAGTTGGTGAGAAATATTACCAAGATGACAAAGTGAGCTGGAAACATGCGCTTCCTCGAGGGGCCCGTAAAGTTCCGCGGTCTTACGACTGCGCACGACATCAATAAAATTCTGCATCAAGCGGTCCGTGCCCTTAAACTCCTTCAGTAAGCGCCCATTCAAATCGTAGGCGGAAGCAGTAAAATAGGAGTCACTGACGATGTAGCCGTGTTCGCAATCGATCACGTTGCCGATGGAAACTCCCCGATATTTATCCATCGCGGCACCATCTGCTCCCGGCAAGCCGCGCACCTCAAAAATCAGCGGGGCCGTCGCATAATCATGAACGATAGTTTGGGTATTAGGCGTCTGACCATCGTCAACGTAACCCAGCCGACCGCCCACGCTGAGGGTGTGCCGCGGCAACCCAGCCTCGCCGAGAAACCAGCGCGCTATATCCATTTGGTGAATGCCTTGATTGCCAACGTCGCCATTGCCGTAGGCCCAGAACCAATGCCAGTCATAGTGCACCGGTCCATTTTTTGCCGAATTGCGATGCGGCGCGATCAAAGGCGCCGGACCAGACCAGAGATCATAATTGATGTTGGCCGGGACGGCTTGTGGTCCCGTCACCTGGCCTAGGCTCGGGCGGCGCTTATAACAAAAACCGCGCGCCGCGGTGACCTTGCCCAACTGACCTGACCGCACATAGGCGACTGCTTCAATGAGGCCCTCACTGGAACGAATCTGCGTGCCCGCTTGCACCACGCGCCGAGACTTATTGGCGGCGGCCACAAATTGTCGCCCCTCCCAGATATTGTGCGAAATCGGCTTCTCCATGTACACGTCCTTGCCCGCTTGGCAGGCCCAAATCCCCATGAGGGCGTGCCAGTGGTTAGGCGTCGCCACCGAGATGACGTCAATATCGGACGCCGCGAGTAACTCGCGAATATCGGTGTAAGTTTTAATGCCCGCGCCTAACTCCTGCGCATTTTTTCTCAGGATCATCGCATCCACATCGCACAGGGCGACGACGCGCACCCCGGGAACGGCATTCAGATTTTTTACGTGAGTGCGGCCGCGACCATTGAGCCCTACCACGGCAGCGCGGATCGTATGATTAGCGCCCACGACTTGACCCCATGAGCGGGCAGATAAGGCCGCGCCGGCGGCCGCGAGCGTGGTGGTTTTTAGAAAATTACGTCGAGTAAGAAAGTGCATAGGGTGGGATTTAAAAATTATTGGCCGGCCGCATATTCGGCATAATGGGCCGCGACCTGTGCCTCGGTTTCATTACCGAGATGGAAATAAAAACGATAACGTAATGTTAAGTGGCCGCCAGCGGGGATGGTATAATCACCAAGATGGGGTTGATCCTTGCGCCCCTCGAAATCGTGTTGGCCAAAAGGATTAGCCGCAAACAGACCGTAACCCCGCGCCATCCACCAAGTAGGGTGACGCAAATTTTGCGGATGATCAAAGATGGCGACGCCATAAACTTTACCCGCATGCGGCGCGTAAAAATCACACCACGGCGCGCGTTGACCCCACGCGGCGGCATCACGCGCCCCGGTCGCAGTGACGATGTGGCCATTGCCGGGGAGCTCGCGCTTCTCGTACTGGTGCGGCAGCGTCATCCATTGGGCGAGCCGAATGGCCATCGTACCGTCTTTGTTGTCACCCAATAACAACGGCGCATCCGGCAAAGCCTGCACGGTGATTTCGTAGTCGATAAATCTTCCGGTGGCGGTGCCGTGAAAACGCAGCGTCCGCTCATCGCGGCAAATTAACCGGCCATCGGGTGCCACCAAATGGTTTCGCGCGCGCAGCACGCCGATCACTCCACTGGTCGTCTCGACCAAACCGACCGACACGGTCCGGCCTTTTTCTTTGGGTGATTTACCCACATCGCCACCCGCTTCATTCCAAAAATCAACCCCGTTGACCATGCTGTGTGCAAACCACAAGGACCGGTGCCAGGGATGATCACGGTCCTCCCCCGGCGTTTGCTTCATGGGAAAATCTCGCGTCAGCCCCTGACCATCAACCGCAAGAATTGGATAACAATAGGGTCGCGAGGCCCCATCACCGTGGACATATTCGGTGAAAAGCTGGCCGGCTATTTCGACCCGCACGCGATCGGGCAAGGCGGTCAGCGTCACCGCTTGCGCCAGCTCTGCGCCAAACAAGCAGGCGGGCGATAAGGTCAAGCCAGCCATCAGCAACACAAGCAGGGGTAACCAGTGTTTCATCCCCTCACGCAAATGTGCGGCGGCCTGCGCCGCAACGGCAAAGCACCGCAAGCGTTACAACTGCCTAGGCCGCAATTCATCGGGGCCTTCCATTTTTTCGTGTTCAACGAGGCAATTCATAGGCAAATCCTTCTCGCATGATTATTGAGCGCCCAGGTCTAATCGTTGCTGACGGCTGGAAAGACTACCAATTGCTTGATTGTGGCCAAGGGATGAAACACGAGCAGTGGGGTCCTTATACCCTGGTGCGGCCCGATCCGCAAATTATCTGGCCACGCCCGAGTAAACAGGCTCGCTGGGAAAATTGGGACGGCTTTTACCACCGCAGTGAAACCGGCGGCGGCAAATGGGAATTTCGCCAGAAATTACCCGATCACTGGAGCATCAACTACGGCGCTCTGACTTTTAAGATTCATCCCACCAGCTTTAAGCACACCGGTCTTTTCCCAGAACAGGCCGTTAATTGGGACTGGTTTACCACAAAAATTAAAGCGGCGCGCGCCGCTGGTCGCGAAGTCAACGTTCTCAATCTTTTCGGTTATACCGGGGCCGCCACGATCGCCGCCGCGGCCGCGGGTGCCAGCGTCTGCCACGTCGACGCGGCCGAAGGCATGGTTAAATGGTGCAAAGAAAATGCGGTGCTCTCCGGCCTCGCCGATGCGCCGATCCGCTACATTACGGATGATTGCCTCAAATTTGTCCGCCGCGAAATCAAACGGGGCCGCAAATACGATGCGATCATTATGGATCCGCCCACTTACGGACGGGGTAGCACGGGAGAAATGTGGAAGCTCGAGGATCATCTCTGGGAGTTGCTCAATGAGTGTAAACAAGTTCTCAGTGACCAACCGGTCTTCTTTCTGATCAACGCCTACACCGCACGCCTCTCCCCCACCGTGGTCGTTAATCTGCTCGCGGCCTTGCTGGCAGGTGCCGGCGGCCATCTCTCTGGTGGCGAAGTCGGGTTACCTATTCAGCAGGATAAGAAAATTTTGCCCTGCGGCATCTTCGGCCGCTGGTCAGCCCAGTGAGCACACCTTGCAAAATCGGCGTCGATGGTGGTGGCACTAAGACCGAGTGCATTCTGCTTAATGCGGAAGGGGTCATCATCGCCCAGCACCTTGCGCCAGGTTGCAACCCCAGCCAAGTTGGCCCCGCATCTGCGCAAGCGATCTTGGTCGAAGCCCTCGCCGCTCTTTTGCGGAAAGCAAAAGTTAACCAGGCCCCTCTGACCATCACGAGCACGTTACTTTGCATGGCAGGGAATCGAGTTTTCTGGCGAGAGACCGCCGATGCTTTAACCAACTTCGGTATAATTACCACCTATGATGATTCGCGGCCAGTGCTTGAACTCGCCACGCACGGCGCGCCGGGTCTCGTCCTCCATGCTGGCACGGGTTCTTTTATTGCCGCCCGCGCCCCCGATGGGTCGATTCACTATGCCG
>CAIVJE010000222.1 GCA_903906135.1 uncultured Verrucomicrobiota bacterium
AGGGTAAGCTGCCGCGTTATCTAGCCCGGATTACGCCCGGTGCACTTGGGCCTAAGGTTTCCGTGGGCCCCATCGAAGTTGATGCCGCTCATCCTGCCGCCGCCTTGCGCGGGGCGGAGGCTTTCGTCGCTTTTCACACCGAGCGTTATCAAGAATATCCCATGGTGGTGCGCGGAGCTGGTGCCGGTGGGGAAGTCACCGCGGCCGGCGTATTAGCTGATATTTTGCGTTTGGCGCAGAATATTCGGGGTCGCCGATAGGATAAGGCCGCGCGCCCTGCTGGGTGGGACAAATATGCTCAAATGCATGATAATCCTGAGAACTAGTATTGACAGCGTCTGAGTCGATTTGCACTTTCCGCGTGTCCCATGAATTTCAGCGTAGCACTTATTGCGCTTATTACCGTCGTCCTAGCCATTGTGGCTACGGACCCGAACACACATGGGCGGCTCGCCAAAGCCACTAGCTCCTAAGAGAAAAAAATCTCAAAATCAGGAAGCCGCCCACCGAAAAAGGGGCGGTTTTTTTATTTTACGAATATGACGCAATCCCCGCATCCGTTTCCGAACCAATCCTCGCCGTGTTGCAATAATTTCAACAATATCATCTAATCTTTACCCCCATGGAATCAGGCAAACGCCATAGTCAAGTTGTCACCGACGGTCCTAGCCGAGCGCCAGCTCGGGCCATGATGAAAGCCGTCGGTTTTACCGACGCCGATCTGAGCAAACCATTGATTGGCATTGCCAACACTTGGACGGAAATCGGGCCCTGCAATTTCCACCTGCGCACTCTGGCTGAGCATGTTAAGGCTGGCGTCCGCGCGGCTGGTGGCACGCCTTTGGAATTTAATACGGTCTCAATATCAGACGGGATCACGATGGGCACCGAGGGGATGAAAACCTCGCTGATCAGTCGCGAGTTGATCGCTGACTCTATTGAACTCGTGGCTCGCGGTAATAGTCTCGACGGCCTGGTCTGTCTTTCCGCCTGCGATAAAACTAATCCCGGGGTCATGATGGCGTTGGCCCGGATGGATATTCCCGGTTTGGCGCTCTACGGCGGTTCAATCAATCATGGTCACCACCATGGGAAGTCTCTCACCGTGCAAGATGTCTTTGAGGCCGTGGGGGCTTTTAACGCCGGCAAAATTGATCAGAAAGAATTTCAAGCGATCGAAAATGCCGCCTGTCCCACGGCTGGCGCCTGCGGTGGGCAGTTCACCGCGAATACAATGGCTACGATTATGGAGGCCATTGGAATTTCGCCGGTTGGCCTTAATGGCATCCCCGCGACCGATGAAGCCAAAAACCAAGCGGCGTTTCGCTGCGGCGAACTCGTCATGGATCTGGTGCGAAAAAATTTAAAGCCATCGCAAATCATGACGCGTCCCGCTTTCGAAAATGCCATTGCTTCGGTTGCTGCCTCGGGTGGCTCAACGAATGCGGTGCTGCATTTATTGGCGCTGGCGCGGGAGGCTAATGTGGCTTTGCACATTGATGAATTTGATACGATCAGCGCCCGCACCCCGACGATCGCCACCCTCAAGCCGGGTGGGCTCTACACCGCGGTCGAGATGCATCAGGCTGGGGGCATTTCCCTCCTGCTTCGCCGGCTCCTCGAGGGCGGATTCTTGCATCAAGACTGCCTCACGGTCACTGGGCGTACGATTGCTCAAGAAGTCGCGGCCGCCCCTGAGACGGTTGGGCAGCAGGTCATTCGTCCCACCCAGCAACCGTTTAAAACCACGGGTGGCCTTGTTATTTTGCACGGTAATTTGGCGGAAGAGGGCGGTGTGCTTAAAGTTGCCGGTAGCGCCATTAAAAATTTCCGTGGCCCCGCCCGAGTTTTTAACAACGAGGAAGATGCCATGGCGGCGGTGAATGCGCAAAAAATTGTCCCGGGTGATGTTGTCGTGATCCGCTACGAAGGGCCCAAGGGCGGCCCCGGTATGCGCGAAATGCTCGGGGTCACCGGAGCACTCGCGGGCGCGGGTATGTCTGAAACCGTCGCGCTGCTCACCGATGGGCGTTTTTCCGGTGCCACGCGCGGTTTCTCGATTGGCCACGTTGCTCCCGAAGCCTTCGTGGGTGGACTCATTGCCCTCGTGCGCGAGGGCGATCCCATCGATATCGACGTGGCGACTCGTCGCCTGCAGCTCGATGTGCCTTCGGCGGAATTAGCTGCGCGGCGGAAAAGTTGGACCGCGCCCGCGCCTCGCTATTTACGCGGCGTCATGGCTAAATATGCCAATACCGTTTCCTCTGCAGCAACAGGTGCAGTCACTAATTAAGTACTTTTATTTTTTCAAAATTTTTACCTAGCATAATATGAAACTCACTGGAGCAGAAATCATTTGGGAGTGTTTACAGAAAGAAGGCGTCGACGTCGTGTTTGGCTATCCGGGCGGGGCGATTTTGCCCACCTACGATGCGATGACTAAATATCCAAAAATCCACCACGTCCTCGTGCGCCATGAACAGGGCGCCACGCACATGGCGGACGGTTATGCCCGGGCGAGCGGCAAAGTCGGCGTCGCCATCGCCACTTCCGGCCCGGGCGCGACCAACATGGTTACCGGTATCGCCACCGCGATGATGGACTCCTCGCCGATCGTGTGCATCACCGGCCAGGTTGGCTCGAAAGCGATTGGGACTGATGCGTTTCAAGAAACCGATGTGACCGGTGTTACCTTGCCGATTACCAAACATAATTATCTCGTGACGAAACCTGGCGAGATTGCCCGCGCTATTCGCGAAGCATTCTACATTGCCAAGAGTGGTCGTCCGGGACCGGTTTTGGTGGATATCACCAAGGATGCGCAGCAGATGACGGCAGAATTTGACTGGGAGGGTGCGGCCCCCCGTTTGCCGGGGTATCGCCCCAGCTACCATGCGCCGATGTCAGAATACGCGCGCGCCGCCGATCTGATTAATTCGGCCAAGCGCCCGCTCATTCTGGCAGGGCAGGGTATTCTTAAATCGGGCACCACCGCTGAAGTGCTCGCGCTGGCCAAGAAAGCCGGAATTCCCATCACCACCACCTTGCTGGGGATCGGCGTGATTCCCGCCTCTTCACCCCTCAATTTAGGCATGATGGGCATGCATGGGGAAGCTTGGGTCAACCAAGCGATTCAGCAAGCCGACTTGCTGATCGCGCTTGGCATGCGCTTTGACGATCGGGTTACTGGCAACCTCAAGACCTACGCGCTCAATGCCAAAAAAATCCACGTCGATATTGATCCGACGGAGATTAACAAAAACGTCCCAGTCGACGTTGCGTTGATCGGCGATCTGCGCGAGGTGCTCGCGCTAGTTGAACCGCAGGTTAAAAAAGCCACGCACTCTGATTGGTGGACTTCAATTAACGCTCAACGCGGGGATGCCGCCGTGCGTGACATCCAGGCTTTACCAGATAGCGGGCATCTCTATGCGGCCCACGTCATCAATGATCTTTGGCGCCTTACCCAAAAGCGTGACACCATTGTGGTCACGGACGTCGGGCAGCATCAAATGTGGGAGGCGCAATATTATCGTCACGAGAAACCGCGCTCGTTGATCACTTCTGGTGGTTTGGGCACGATGGGCTTCGCTTTGCCGGCAGCGATCGGTGCTAAATTCGCCTGCCCCGACAAAGATGTCTGGGTCGTGGTGGGTGACGGTGGCTTTCAGATGACCTCGTGTGAATTGGCCACAGCTGAGCAGGAAGGCATCAAGGTCAATGTAGCTATCATTAATAACTCTTTCCTTGGAATGGTGCGTCAATGGCAGGAATTTTTCTACGACAAGCGCTATGCCGCTACGCCCATGACGGGGCCAGATTTCGTCAAGTTAGCGGAAGCGTATCGCCTCAAAGGGCTGCGCTGCAACACGCGCGCAGACGTTAAATCCACCGTGGAAAAAACCCTCGCCGCTAAGGGTACGGTCGTCATCGACTTCGTGGTGGAGAAAGAAGATTCCGTATTCCCCATGGTGCCGGCGGGGGCCGATCTCGATAAAATGATCCGCCGGCCCAAGCAGGATGTGATGCTGGAATCGGGCTCTGACAAAGACTGGGAAATGCCGTCAGCTTCGGCCGCTCCCGTGAAGAAAAGCGCCCCGGCCCGCGGTCGGGGTAAAACTTTGCCGACTACTAAAAAAGCAACTCGGCCCGCTCCGCGTAAATCTCCTCGCCGTTAAACTTAACCTCTCATGGCTAAACATACTCTCATCGCTTACGTGGAAGACGTCCCCGGCGTCCTCAACCGAATCTCCTCCCTCTTTCGGCGGCGCAATTTCAACATCGATTCACTGACCGTTGGTCGGACCGAGCAGGCGGGTGTTTCGCGCCTGACCGTGGTGGTTGAGGCGACCGATGCGGGCGCGCGCATCGTCGAGGCTAATCTCTACAAGCTTGTGAACGTCCTGCGTGTTGACGATCTGACCCACAAATCAGCCCTCATGCGCGAACTCGGCCTCGTGAAGGTCAAGGTCACGCCGCAGACTCGCGCGCAAGTGCTCCAGCTCGTCGAGGTCTTCCGCGCTCGCGTGGTGGATGTTGATGAAGAAACGCTCGTCATTGAAGTAACCGGCACGCCTGAGAAAATCGGAAAATTCGAACTCGTGCTCCGGCCTTACGGCATTGTTGAAATTGTCCGCACGGGCGCGGTGGCGATGGCTCGTGGCAGCGCACTGCTGTCGTCAGCGCCGCCGCTGGTGCGCACCGATACTTCAGCGGATCATGGCAACGATGACTCCGGTCTTTCGATGTCAGTTTAATTTATTTATTAACCCTCACTGCTCAATCCTCAGTTTTTATTACCATGGCTAAAATATACTACGACAAAGACGCAAACCTCTCACTCATCCGCCGTAAAAAAGTCGCGATCATCGGCTACGGCTCTCAGGGCCATGCCCACGCCCTCAATTTAAAAGAGAGTGGGGTGCAGGTGCGCGTGGGTCTTTCGCTCAAAAGCAAGTCGGTGGCTAAGGCCAAAAAAGCCGGTCTGACCGTGTGCTCGGTGGAGGCCGCTGCGCAGTGGGCTGACGTCATTATGGTGCTGGTGCCGGATCATGTCCAAGCCCGCCTCTACCGCGAATCGATTGCTCCGCACCTCACGGCGGGCAAGATGCTGATGTTCGCCCACGGCTTTAATATTCGCTTCGGTGGAATCGTTCCGCCGAAGAACGTCGACGTCACGATGATTGCGCCTAAGTCCCCTGGCCATCGCGTGCGCGAAATTTTCCAAGAGGGCGGCGGCGTCCCCGGCCTCATCGCAGTTCATCAAAACCCAACCGGTCAGGCCAAGAAATTGGCGTTGTCTTACGGTCGCGGTATCGGCTGCACTCGCGCTGGGGTGCTGCAGACAACCTTTACCGAAGAGACCGAGACCGATTTGTTCGGCGAGCAAGCGGTGTTGTGTGGCGGTTGCGCTGAGCTGGTTAAGGCTGGCTTTAAGACGCTCGTCGACGCCGGTTATCAACCTGAGATCGCTTACTTCGAGTGCATGCATGAACTGAAGCTTATCGTTGATCTCATGTATCGTGGTGGCCTCAACTATATGCGCTATTCCGTTTCGGACACAGCGGAGTGGGGCGACTACGTTTCCGGTCCGCGCGTCGTGACCAAACAGACGCAGCAAGAAATGAAGCGTATCCTGAAGGATATTCAGCAGGGCAAATTTGCCAAGCGCTTCATTGACGAAAATAATAAGTACGGCCGTAAGACCATGAATAAGTTCCGTAATCAAGAACGCGGACAGAAGATCGAGGTCGTCGGTGCCAAGCTCCGAGGCATGATGCCGTTCCTTAATCCGATCACGATTAGCAAATGAGTCAGCCGTAACTGCTCTCACGGGTAAGCCGGCCGCTCGTTAGTGGTCCCCTCGGGGTCCATCACAACGGGGCCGTCTTACCTTTAAATTTAATCCTCACATTCATGTCTGACTACGTTCGCATTTTCGACACCAGTCTGCGCGACGGCGAGCAAGCCCCAGGCGCCTCCATGACTTCAGCTGAAAAGCTCGAAGTGGCGCGGGCGCTTGCGCGGTTGGGCGTTGATGTGATCGAGGCGGGGTTTCCGGCGGCCTCCCCAGATGATTTGGCTGCGGTCCAAGCGATTGCGGCTGAAGTCGGACAAGTGGCGGTGACAGGTCGTCCCCAAAAAGAACCTCCCATTATCTGCGGGCTCGCTCGTTGCACCCGCAAAGATATTGAGGCGGCTTGGCAGGGCGTTAAAGGGGCTCAACGCCCACGTATTCATACGTTCCTCGCCACCAGTGATATTCATCTGGAACATAAGCTGCGGATGTCACGCGCGGAGATGCTAGCTCGTGCGGTCGAGATGGTCGCTTTTGCTAAATCGCTTTGCGCCGATATCGAATTTTCACCCGAGGATGCCGGGCGCAGTGATCCGCTATTTCTTTATCAAGTGCTCGAGGCGGTGATCAAAGCAGGGGCGACTACGCTTAATATTCCTGATACCGTGGGCTACACGATGCCCGATGAATATGGCGCTTTGATCGCGGGCATCATTCAGCATACCCCGGGCGCGAAAAATGTAATCATTTCAGTGCACTGTCATGATGACCTTGGTTTGGCCGTGGCTAATTCACTCGCGGGTCTTCGGGCCGGGGCGCGCCAAGCAGAAGTCACCATCAATGGAATCGGCGAGCGCGCCGGTAATGCCGCGTTGGAGGAAGTCGTGATGGCCATTCGGACCCGCGGCGAAAAATTTGGCTTAGCGACCGGCATCGATGCCACTCAACTTTGCCGTACAAGCAAGCTGGTCTCGCACAGCACTAATTATCCCTTGCCGCCTAATAAAGCCATCGTGGGAGCCAATGCCTTCGCGCATGAATCAGGCATCCACCAAGATGGGATGATTAAAAATGCGCAGACCTATGAAATTATGCGCCCCGAGGATGTGGGTGCGGTGCAGACCACTCTCGTTTTGGGCAAGCATTCTGGTCGCGCGGCCTTTTCAAAACGACTGGTCGAACTCGGTTATGCCCTCGAGGGAGACGCTTTGCTCAAGGCTTTCAATGAATTTAAGAAGCTCGCTGATCGTAAAAAGGCGGTGCATGACGCTGATCTGATCGCGCTGGCCTCCGATGAGCGCGCGACCGTCCCCGAGCTCTGGGCCTTGGAAAATCTTCAAGTCGTGTGCGGCACGACGAGCGTGCCTACCGCGACGGTGCGTTTGCGTGATCCTGCTGGTAAAATTCATAATTATGCCGCCAGCGGAACAGGTCCCGTCGATGCGGCCTATAAAGCGATCGATGCGATTGTTAAACTCCCCGTCACTTTACTTGAGTTTGGCATTAATGGCGTCACGGAGGGCATCGATGCCCTCGCCGAGGCTTCAGTGCGCGTGCGGCATGAAGATCAGCGCTCGAGTCATGGCCACGGTGCCGATACCGATATCGTAGTGGCCAGCGCCAAGGCTTATATCGCTTCTTTGAACCAGGTCCTTTCCCGTCAAACCACGAGTCGGGCTCAGCATCCTCAACAAACCCCCACCGTTTCAATTAATTCTCCATGAGCCAGAATCCCAAAACACTGTTCCAGAAAATCTGGGATAACCATGTTGTCGCCGAAGAGCCCGGGGCCCCCGCCGTGCTTTATATCGATCTGCACCTCGTGCATGAAGTAACCTCGCCGCAGGCTTTCTCCGTGCTTAAGGAGCGCGGCCTGAAGGTGCTTCGTCCTGATCGCACGGTTGCCACGATGGATCACTCCATTCCGACGAAAGGTGGCTACGAGGCCGCTGATGAAATGGGGCGGATTCAATTGCGCTTACTTGAAGCCAATGCCATCGCTCATGGCGTACGGATCTATGGTTTAAATTCTGTGCAACGGGGTATTGTACACGTCATTGGGCCAGAACAGGGCTTTACTCAACCGGGCATGACCATCGTCTGTGGTGACAGCCATACTTCGACGCATGGGGCTTTCGGTTCTCTCGGCTTCGGCATCGGCACCAGCGAGGTTGGTCATGTGCTGGCCACGCAATGCTTGCTCCAACGCAAAGCGCGGACTTGCGAAGTGCGCGTTGATGGCGCCCTTCGGCCTGGCGTAACGGCCAAGGATATCATTCTCGCCGTGTTGGCAAAAATTGGTGTCGGCGGCGGAACCGGCCACGTGTTTGAATATACTGGCTCGGCTATTCGCGCGCTCGACATGGAAGGCCGCATGACGGTTTGTAACATGTCGATCGAGGGTGGCGCGCGCGCAGGCATGGTGGCGCCGGATGATAAGACCTTTAATTATGTCGCGGGTCGCGAATTTGCGCCCAAGGGCGCCGCATGGGATCAAGCCGTTGCGCGCTGGCGTCAGTTGCCCACCGATCAGGGCGCGTCTTACGATAAGACTGTCACGCTCGATGCCCATAGCCTCGAACCGATGGTTACCTTTGGCACCAATCCAGGGCAGGGCGTCGCGATTACCCAGCCGCTGCCGTTGCCGTCGAGCTTAGCTGATGCCGCCGAGCGGGCCGGACTAGAAAAATCACTCGCCTATATGAAATTTGAAGCGGGGAAACCTATCCTGGGCCAACCAGTTGATGTCGTGTTTCTCGGTTCCTGCACTAATTCACGGCTCGTTGACTTGCGCGCGGCCGCCCATCTGCTGCGGGGGCGTAAAGTTGCCTCGAGCGTAAAAATGATGGTCGTCCCTGGTTCACAGTCCGTCAAACAGGCGGCGGAAGCTGAGGGCTTGGATAAAATATTCAAAGAAGCGGGCGCCGATTGGCGTGAGGCTGGTTGCTCGATGTGCATCGCGATGAACGGCGATCAACTTTCACCCGGGCAATTGGCTGTTTCGACTTCCAATCGCAATTTTGAGGGCCGGCAAGGTAAAGGCGGCCGCACCGTGCTCGCCTCACCGCTGACCGCCGTCGCTACGGCGGTGGCCGGTTGTATTGCTGATCCGCGAGTTTTGTTAAACGGAGGTCAATCATGAGCGCACCTAAATTCACCACTCTCACCGCCCGCTGCGTCGTGCTGGCTAATAACGATGTCGATACTGACCAGATTATCCCCGCTCGTTTTCTCAAAGTAACCGATAAACTCGGCTTGGGCGAAAAGCTTTTCTGCGACTGGCGTTATCACGACGACGGCTCCCCTAATCCCGCCTTTATTTTAAATCAGGCTGAAGCGAAGGGCGCCCAAATTTTAGTGGCGGGTAATAATTTTGGCTGCGGCTCCTCGCGGGAGCATGCCCCGTGGGCCTTGGTCGGTTGGGGTTTTCAGGCCGTTATTTCCCCGATGTTTGCCGATATTTTTAAAGGCAACTCGCTTAAAAATGGGTTGATTCCTGTCGTGATTCAACCGGCTGCGCACGCGGCCTTGCTCGCGGCGCGGGCTAAAAATCATGACCTCCCCGTGACCGTCGATCTGCGCGCTTCAACCGTGGCTTGGCCGGGTCAGGACCCCATTAGCTTCCCGATCGATCCCTTCTCTCGCGCCTGTCTATTGGATGGGGTGGACGAACTCGGCTATTTGCAAAAATTCGCGGGTCAGGCCCAAGCCTACGAAGCGCGCCATGCCTAAGAATTCTCCGCTTTCGTCCATTGAGATTTTTGATACCACGTTGCGCGATGGCGCGCAGACGGAAGGAATCTCGTATTCAGTCGATGATAAGCTGCGCATCGCGCGCAAGCTCGACGAATTAGGCGTGGCTTTTATCGAAGGCGGTTGGCCGGGTTCCAATCCGAAGGATGAAGTTTTTTTTGCGCAGGCGCGTTTGGAAACCTGGACTCACGCCAAATTAGTGGCTTTCGGGGCGACCCGCCGAGCCAGTCTCCAACCAGCGGATGACGCCAGCGTTCGTGCCTTGGTTGAAGCTGGCACGGAAGTATGTGCGATCTTTGGCAAATCATCGGTTTTGCAGGTAAAGGAAATTCTCCGCACGACATTGGAGGAAAATCTTAAGATGATTGAAGAGACCGTCGCTTATCTGCGGACCCAGGGGAAGCGCGTCATTTACGACGCCGAGCATTTTTTTGATGGTTATCACTTGGATGGCGCCTATGCCCTGCAGACTTTGCAGGCCGCAGTTCGCGGTGGGGCCGAGACCATTGTCCTGTGTGATACTAATGGCGGTTCCCTGCCTTGGCAGGTGGAGGCGGCTGTGCTCGCCGTTAAGGCCAAGCTCGGGCCGACTGTGGCCGTGGGTATTCATGCGCACGACGATACAGGTTGCGGAGTCGCGAATAGCTTAGCCGCGGTGCGGGCGGGGGCTCGTCATGTTCAAGGTACCATCAATGGCTATGGCGAGCGTTGTGGTAATGCCAATTTGTGCGTCGTTATCCCGGCACTGGAATTGAAGCTGAACCAGCGAGCGCTCCCTTCGGGTGCCTTGCCTCGCTTGCATGAAGTGGCGCGTTTTGTCGCGGAGGTAGCAAATTTCGCGCCGAATGAGCACATGGCCTATGTCGGCAATAGCGCTTTCGCCCACAAGGCTGGCGTGCACGTCTCGGCTATGCAGCGGCATCCCGACGCCTATCAGCACATTGATCCGGCCTTAGTTGGTAACGCCATGCGCGTAGTGGTCAGCGAACTTTCCGGTCGGGCTAATGTTGTCTCCAAAGCTAGCGAACTCGGTTTGGCTGATCTTGATGCGGCGACCGGCGCTAAAATTGTCGAGCTCATCAAGGCCAAGGAGTACGCAGGATTTTCTTTCGAAGCAGCAGAAGCGAGTTTGGCGTTATTGGTGCGCCGATTATCGCCTGAGTATCAGGCGCCTTTCGCGCTGGTTGATTACCGTGTGATGGTTAGTCGGCACGGTGCGCGTAGCATGGCGGAGGCCACGATCAAATTGCAGGTGGGCCAGCAGGAAGCTCATACCGCGGCAGAGGGCACGGGTCCGGTCCACGCTTTCGACCAAGCGCTACGCAAAGCGCTCCAGCCTCATTTTCCGGCCGTAAAAAATATCCAGCTCGCCGACTACAAGGTGCGCATTTTAAATTCTAACAACGGCACGGCAGCGGTGACTCGCGTGCTCATCGATTGGCATGATGACAGCAAGGGCGGTAACCCAGTTGGTCCGATTCGCCGCTGGAGCACGGTTGGGGCCGGCGCAAATATTCTGGAGGCAACCTGGTTGGCCTTAGCCGATGGGTTTGAATACGCCGTGACGCAGGAATTTGCCTCAAAATTAGAAAATATTTCATGAACGTAAAAATTGCTCTTACCCCCGGTGACGGGATTGGTCCTGAGGTAGTTAATGAAGCTCGACTCGTGCTCGAGGCTGTCGCCCAGCGCCATGGTCATAAATTTAATTTCTCTGAGCATTTGCTTGGGGGTTGCGCGATCGATGCCAAAGGCACCGCCATGCCTGATGAGACCCTCGCGGCCTGTCAGGCTGCTGATGCCGTTTTGTTAGGCGCGGTGGGTGGTCCCAAATGGGATGACCCGCAAGCCACCGTGCGCCCTGAGCAGGGTTTGCTCGCGATCCGCAAGGCGCTTGGGCTTTACGCCAATGTGCGTCCTGTCCGCCCCTATCCATCGCTTGCTAAGCTTTCGCCGCTGAAACCTGAACGGGTGGCCGGAGTAGATTTTGTGGTAATCCGTGAACTGACCGGTGGACTCTATTTTGGCACACCCAAGGGGCGTACGATGACGCCCGAGGGTGAACGTGCGGTGGATACTCTTATTTATACAGATTGGGAGATTCGCCGAATTGTTCGGCTCGCTTTTCAGCTCGCCCAAAAGCGCCGTAAATTTGTTACCTCGGTGGATAAAGCTAATGTCCTTGAATCATCGCGCCTGTGGAGAAAAGTAGCGATCGAGGTCAGCCGGGAATTTCCCGACGTAAAACTGGAGCATCAACTGGTTGATTCCTGTGCCATGCGTTTGATCACGCACGCGCCTCAGTTTGATGTCATTGTTACTGAAAATATGTTCGGGGATATTTTGACGGATGAAGCGGCCGTGCTGGCTGGTTCGTTAGGTGTGTTGCCCAGCGCTTCACTCGGGGCTGGGAAACATGGGCTTTATGAACCGATTCACGGTTCGGCTCCGGATATTGCGGGTAAAGGCATCGCCAATCCAGTCGGCACCATTCTGTCGGTCGCGCTGTTGCTCCGGCATTCACTCGGTCTTGAAACAGAGGCCTGCGAAGTGGAGGCCGCGGTCAACTTAGCCTTAGAAGAAGGTAAGCACACGGCTGATCTAGGGACGAAAACTCCGCTGAGTACTTCGCAAATGGGCGAAGCTGTTCGCGAACGGTTGGCCCATAGCATCATTCACCGCCAACATGACTAATCTTATGAGCAGCTCTGCTCCGCAACTTTTTGACACCACGCGTTTCATCGCGCGGCATGTGGCGGGTCTGCGCCGCTCGGGTATCCGTGATTTCTTTGAGCTAGTCGCTAAAACCGATGGGGTCATCTCACTGGGTATTGGTGAGCCAGATTTTGACACCCCGCAGCCGATTCGCGACGCCGTGACCACGGCAATGAACACGGGCAAGACCCACTACACCTCCAATCTTGGCCTGCTGGATCTACGAAAGGAGATCTGTCGCTACGCCGAACGTCATTTCAAGGTGAGTTACCGTCCGGATGACGAGGTGCTCGTGACGGTGGGAGTTTCCGAGGGGCTCGATCTGACCTTGCGGTCATTGCTGAACCCTGGCGATAAAGTGATGTATCACCAACCCTGTTATGTCTCCTACGCTCCGTCGGTGGATTTGGTCCACGCGGTGGGCGTGCCGGTGGCAACGAGTGCTCAAGATTTTTTCTCGCTAGATGCGCCTGCGCTGGCGGCCGCTTGGCAGCCCGGTTGCAAATTGCTTTTACTGAACCTACCGTGCAATCCGACCGGGGGCGTGTGCTCGCGCGAACAACTGGAGCGGATCGCGAAATTCGCGATTGAGAAGGATCTGATCGTGGTCAGCGACGAGATCTATTCGGAGCTGGTTTTCGAAGGCACCCACACGAGCATCGCTAGTCTGCCTGGCATGCAGGAGCGGACGATTCTATTGCATGGTTTTTCCAAGGCATTTGCTATGACTGGATTTCGGCTGGGCTATGCTTGCGGACCCGCCCCACTGATCGAGGCGATGATGAAAGTTCACCAGTACACGATGCTCTGTGCGCCGAGCATCAGCCAGGAAGGCGCGCTCGTGGCGCTCCGGCTCGGTGACGACGCCACAAAATTTATGCGCGATCGCTATCGAGAGCGGCGCGATTTATTTGTCCGTCGGATTAATGCCGCCGGCCTAGCCTGTCACGCCCCGCGCGGTTCTTTTTATGCGTTTCCCTCCGTAGTTTCCACCGGGTTGGATGAGGGTGAGTTTGCTCGTCGGTTGCTGACCGAGTATAAGGTAGCGGTCGTCCCTGGTACCGCCTTTGGCGATGCGGGCAAAGGCCACGTGCGGGCCTGTTTTACCGCTAACGAAGAAAAGCTCACGACGGCCTGTGATCGCATTGAACGACTGCTTCAATCGCTCTAGTAAGCTTCGTTGGTTTGGGCCAAGCGAGTTGCCTAAAAAAGGCTCGGGCTGTTATGCCCGAGCCTAAAATGACTCACTTAGATTAACTTAGTAGGTAATCGTGTAGCCCACGGTCACTGCGCCGCGACCGATGGCCGCAGTATTTACCGTCTTCCCGCTGCTGCCCTGCTTCAGGAAGTTGTTTGAGCCAGCGCTATAGCTCCACCCCACCGTGATTTTAGAGGTTTTGCTGACCTGGAATGGCAGGGCTATACCGAAAAGGTAGTAGTCGCCCCAATTTTTGATGTTAGGCGTATTATTGGGGGCGTAGTCGGTTAGTTTAAACGTGCCTACGGTCGCGGTGAAAGCCAGTTCCGCCGCGATCGCCGCCAAGGGAACGCTGAAGGCGGCCGTTAACTCAGCGGTTGGGCCCTTGACCACGAGATCGTAGTAGAGCTTGGGGGTCAGTTTGAGTCCACCCATGGTGTAATTGAAGGCAATGTTTGGCTCGAAGGTTCCCTTATAAAAGCCATTGAGCTTAACCGCATTGGGGTACGTATAAAAAGTTACCCCAGGCACAACCGTCATATCTTGGGCAACCTCGAGTGAGTACGACCCATAGAAATCAAGCTCGGGAGCGGATTGACCAACTACTTTATCCTGCAAAGGGAAGTTGGTCCAAAGGCCCGCCACAAGGCTGCCGCGACCGTATTCAATGGAGGGTTGGAAGGAGGTGCCCCCAAGGCGGACTCCCCGAAACATGTATTGCGAGGCCAGCGCTGAAGTAACGACTAATGAGCCGGTCCTTGGCTCGGTGGTCGTTTGTGCAGTTAGGATAGATCCCATCACCAGTGCAGCGAGAGAGAGCATTATTTTTTTCATAGGTGTTTTGGTCATGTTGGTTTGATGTATGAATCTTAGTTGAGCGTTCAGGGAGAGTGAGTTTGAGCACGAGGCTCAAGTTTCTCCTGAACTGTTTGGCGAATGCCTCCAAAGCAGGTGTCGGGCCAAATCGTTTACCTTAATCCATCGCCAGAGATGATGCCTTGAAAATGGCATAAATTCCTTCGGTCCTAAATAATATGGATCCCCGATGCTCG
>CAIVJE010000223.1 GCA_903906135.1 uncultured Verrucomicrobiota bacterium
CTGCGCTTTGCAGGCGGCCACCCGTGCGGCCACCGCTGCGTCCAGGCTCGTGAGCGATGCCAGAAATTTCTCGGGATCATCCTCACGCAGATTTTCTGCCGGAACGAATGGCTCGAGCACCACATCGGTCAGATCCACCTGCAGCCCAAGTTCGCGGGCCAGAATGATCGCCTTACGAGCCACATCGAGGCCGGATAAGTCATCGCGTGGGTGTGGCTCGGTGTAGCCCAAATCGCGCGCTTTGCGCACGGCCACCGATAGCGGATCACCTTGCACGAGTCGGTCACAGAGAAAACCCAAGGTGCCGGAAAAGGCCCCTTCAATCGTGATAACGTGATCGCCTGTACGCACCAAATTCTTGAGCGTCTCGATAACTGGTAACGCTGCACCCACCGTTGTCTCATAATGATACGCGCGGAAATGCCGCCGCGCCGCATCGCGCAACGTATCGCATTCGGCTTGGGGCAGAGCGAGTGGCTGTTTGTTAGCTGAGACCACATTAATGCCTAGGGCAAAGGCGGCGCGATAAAGTTTCTCCATCCCTGGCGCGGCCGAACAATCTACCAGTACCGGATTAGGTAACCGGGCCAGTTTCTCCAATAATGAAGTTACATCTCGCACGACCTTGCCCGCTTTGAGCGCCGCCAGCAGCAGCGTGACCGCAGTCGCAGCCGGCAGGCCATCTTCGACAAATAAAGCACCCCCGCTCGAGGCGATACCGACCAATCGCACCTGCACATCGTGCTCGCGGCCCAACGCCTGATTTTGCCGTTCAATTTGCTTCAATAAGCTACCGCCCACCACGCCTTTCCCCAGCAAAAATACACTAATTTCAGTGTGCGCCAAATTAAAGGCCCCGTGCACGGTTCGCACGGCGGTGGCCGTCTGGTCGGCGTCCACCACGCATGAAATACTCCGAGCCGAAGCCCCCTGCGCAACCGCCCGCACCGCAATACCTGCTTCGCCAATGGAGTTAAGAAATTTTCCGGCAACATTAGGGCGTCCCGCCATATTTTCTCCGACCAGGGTAACCAAAGTCACGGGCGAGAGCACGGGTTCGATCCGCAGGTCACCCGACTGCAGCTCGGACGCCAAGGCCTCGGACACACTGCGCCGAGCGGCGGCTTCGTCCTGCGCAGGAATTACCACTGAAAATGATTGGCCGAGCGTCGATTCAGTCGTCATCCAAACCCGAACCCCCGCTTCGTTAAGGGCGGCCAGAATGCGTCCGCCCAAAGGACGGCCCAAGCCCGTTCGGCGCGATTGCACACCGAGCAAGGTCAGCCGCTCCAAGCTCGTAACACAGGTCGGGCGATTCGGATCGGGGTTACCAATCGCATCGATGCGCGTCCCGGGAGCATCCGGCTGCGTCGTGCTGCGGATCACCAACGCCGCGCCACATTCGCGCAGCGGAATAATAGTGCGCGGGTGAAACATCCGGGTACCAAAATAGGCTAATTCCAAAGCCTCATCGTATGAGAGCCGATCCACGGGCGAGGCCTCCCGCACAAGGGCGGGATCCGCGGTCATAACGCCCAAGACGTCGGTCCAGACGGTGACCGCGCTCGCTTTTAATAAGCCAGCCAGGAGGGTCGCCGTGTAATCAGAACCATTGCGACCGAGGGTCGTGGTGTGGCCATCCTTCGTGCGACCAATGAAGCCGGTAAAAATCGGCACATGGCCGACCCACTGCGACTGCAGCGCGTTAAATCGGATCGTCGTTTCAGCTTTATCAACCGTAGCGGCGCCATGCGTAGCATCCGTGACCACAAAATCGCGCGCATCCACAGGGATAGCCGGGACATTTCTCTCAACCAAAGCGCGGGCGAGCAACGCCACTGAGATGCGTTCGCCGACACTGATAATTGAATCGAGTGTTCGCGGTGAACATTCCCGCGTTAACTCAATGCCCGACAGTAATCGCTCAATCGGGGTAAGAATTTCTTCCAAATCGTGCTTCAGCCCTTTTTGGCCTTGGCCATTAAGGACCGCTCGACCAGTCGCGGTGGCCAGTTCGCGCACTTGCGCGAGTTGGCGGCGAGCCTGGCTAATATTGCCTTCCTCCGCTGAGCGCGCAGCGAGAATCAGCCAATCAGTGCTATCGCCTAGAGCCGAAACCACGAGCGCAAGCGGACGCGCCGCCGCGGCCACCAACTCAAGCACTCGCGGCAAACGCCCAGAGGTGCCGAGGGAGGAGCCGCCAAATTTATAAACCTGCCAACGTTCGCTCATTTTTGGGGAGCCTGCAACTGCAAGGCTCGGGTCAAGATAGGTCCCAGCGTCTCCCACTCCATCAAAAACGCATCGTGGCCGTGAATACTACGCACGGTGGTCCGCTCCACCAACGCCCCCGCTTGTTGTAAATGTTGCACGAGAGCGTCGGCTTGGGCTGGGGTAAAAAGTTGATCGGTGTCCACATCAACCACGAGAGTGGAAGCGCGAACTCGGCTAATGGCTGGCACGTTATCGCCCGGTAAAGGGAGGCGCAAGTCGTGATGATCCATCGCCGCGAGTTGGAGCTCGTAGGCTTGCGCATCAAAACGCTCGCGCAATTTTTCCCCTTGGTGCTCCAAGTAACTCTGCACGGGGTAACCAGCCTCGCTTGGTTGACCAAGGGACCGTGGTTGGCGCGCATCGAGCCCCGGCTCCGCACGATAAGTCAGCATCGCTAACTGCCGCGCAATCTCCAGCCCGCGGCCGACCTGATGAGGGTAACCGGGATCCAATCGTAAAATCTGCCGGGCCACATGATTCCAACCGACGACCCAAGCACTAGCCGCCACGCTTGTGGCCAGCGGCACCAGCCGCTCGAAGCGCGCGGGAGCCAGCGCGGCGAGTGTAAGCGTCACCATGCCGCCGAGCGAACCACCCGCCGTCAAATGCACGCGATCGATCCCGAGCTTATCGAGTGCCATTAACAACGCGCGGGAAATATCGAGACTGGTAAGATCAATATTCTTATCGGTCGGAAAACCGGCCACGCCCGGCCCACTGCTGCCGTAACAGGATCCAAGATTGTTAAAGCAAAGGATGCGATAATGCGCTGGGTCGATCACTTGCTCTGGACCCAACAGCGGCGCCCACCAACCCTCAGGCCCACCAGCCTCCGCACTGCCAGTTAAGGCATGCACCAACAAGACCGTCGGGATATTTTTCTGGGGCGATTCTGGCGTGTCCCCAGTCCGACTCCACCACCAACCGCGAGCGTGATGGGAACGGACTACGCCACCCCGCGTGAGGGCGAGATCGGGCAGGTCCAGATCAAAAATAAGCGGCAAGGCAGCAACGGTTGGCATGGGGATGACAGATACCATGCTTTCATTTCAAGTGGTCCGCGTCAACGCGCAGACAAACAATGGCTGGCGACCCAACAATACCTGCCATCACATATTCACCCCCATTGGATGGGGTGCAGATCGATGCGTAATGGGGGTAAGAGTTTGTGGGCATGGACGGAAAATGCTTTTAGGTTAAGTTCATCAGACGACACCCATTCGGGGCGGACAAGAGGTGGACGTGTCATAGCTTCCACCCGCGTGTCATAGGTTAAACCAGGCCGGCGGAGCCTTCCGCTGGAGTTTCGAATCAACCCGGGCACTTGCTTTTGCAAATAAGACATATCCATGATTCCGGCTTGTTGCGCTGGCCACCTGCGCTAAACTGAAAATTCATGGCTCAACGTCCCCAACGCATCGTCCTAAAATTTGGTTCTGGCATTCTGTCCACCAAACAAGGTGTCGGTTTAAGCCGGCCCCAGATTGCGCGGCTCGCCCGTGAGGTGGGCGCACTCGTTCGGGCCGGGCACCAATGCATTATTGTTTCTAGTGGCGCCGTCGCTGCTGGTCTAGCTACTCTGGGTCTCGCCGCCCGGCCGAAGCAACTCGCCGCCAAACAAGCGTGCGCCGCCGTCGGCCAGTCCCAGCTGATGCACATTTACGCCAGTGCGTTTGCCCGGCAAGGGTTGGCTGTCGCGCAGCTGCTACTCACCCACAACGATCTCGATAGCCGCACCCGCCACGATAACGCCCGCAACACGCTTGCCCACCTGATCACGCGCGGGAACGTCGTGCCGATTATTAACGAAAATGATTCTGTCGCAGTCGAAGAATTGAATTTTGGCGATAACGATCGGCTCTCCGCTGAAGTCGCCATTCTGATCAAAGCGGATCTGCTAGTCATTCTTACCAGCGTCGATGGCCTGCTGAACGCCGCCGGCCAAGTGGTGCCCCTCGTTCGCGACTTCGCCGAAGTGGCGCCCCTGGTGCGTGATGAAAAAGGCCGATTGTCCACCGGCGGCATGGTCACGAAATTGCAAGCCGCACAATTAGCAGTTAAAGCGGGCATTCCAGTGACGATTGCGAGCGGCCGCCGAGCCGGACTGCTGGCGGCCATTGTCGCCGGCAAACGCGTGGGTACTTATTTTCCCGCCCGCTGAGTATCATGGCTGATCTCGCCCAACTCATCGCCCAACTTGGACAGCAAGCGCGCGGCGCTGCCCGCATCCTAGCCGGGACCTCATCGACGCAGCTCGATGCGGCCCTCAACGCGATGGCGGATGAACTGATCGCCGCGGAGGTTGTCATCCTTCAGGCCAACGCCACCGATGTCGCCGCCGCTCAGCAAGCCGGCCAAACGGCCGCGCTCATCGACCGCCTCCAATTAAATCCAGCGCGCCTTGCCGCCTGTGCTCAGGGGTTGCGAAAGATCGCAGCGCTTCCCGCCCCAGTGGGGAAAATAATCACGGAATGGACCCAACCCAACGGCTTACGATTCTCCAAGGTACGCGTGCCGCTGGGTGTCATCGGCTTTATTTATGAATCGCGCCCCAACGTCACCGCCGACGCCGCTGGGCTTTGCCTTAAAAGCGGCAATGCCGTCATTTTGCGCGGTGGCTCCGAAGCGCTGCACTCTAATCTGGCCATCGCCGCCGCTCTCGGGCGCGGCTTACTCCGAGCGGGATTGCCGGCCACGGCGGTCCAACTGATTCCCGTGACCGATCGCGAGTCCGTGCGCTTACTCAGCCAAGCAGTTGGCGTGATTGATTTGCTGATTCCCCGCGGCGGTCGCGGTCTAATCGAGGCCGTGATGGCGCAGGCCCGCGTTCCGGTCATCAAACATTACGATGGAATTTGCGCACTCTACGTGGACCGGGCCGCTGATCTGACTATGGCGGTCAACATTGCCGTGAATGCGAAATGCTCCCGCCCGGGGGTTTGCAACGCCCTGGAAACGCTACTGGTGCACCGCGAGATCGCTGACGAATTTTTAGCGCGGGCCGCTCAGCTCTTGACGGCCCGTGGCGTCCAACTGCGCGCCGAACCCCGCGCCCTAGCGATTCTCGCTAAAAATAATTTCCCCGCGCAACCCGCCACGCCTGAAGATTTTCGCACCGAATTTCTCGATCTCATTCTCGCGGTCAAAATTGTTGATGATTGCACGGCGGCGATCGCGCACATTGAGGCGCATGGTTCCCACCATACGGACACCATTGTGACAGCGGACAGCGCGACTGCCGAAAAATTCCTCGCCGGCGTTGATAGTGCGGTCGTGCTCTGGAATGCCTCCACCCGTTTTAATGACGGCCATGAATTTGGTTTCGGGGCTGAGATCGGCATTAGCACCGATCGACTCCACGCCCGCGGCCCGATGGGCCTCGAAGAATTGACCACCTATAAATATTTGGTGCGCGGCACGGGCCAAGTCAGGGAGTAGGCGTAGCGCGCTTGCCCTCAAGCGCAGGGTGGACTTTACAACCGCAGAAGCCTGCGTTCTCATCACCTCCCCCGCCCCTCATCGGGCCCCTTGGCCATTTGGTTAGCCTGCTTTCCCCCATGAAAATTATCGGCACTCTGTTTATCGTCGCGCTCACGTTCGCTTCCGCTTTACGAGCGGAACTTAAACTGCCCGCTATTATTGGCGATCACATGGTGCTGCAGCAGAAGCAGACCAATCCCCTCTGGGGCTGGGATACGCCGGGCACAAAAATCACCGTCACCTTCGCCGGCGATAAACACACCGCCATCGCTGGAACCGACGGCAAATGGTCCGTTAAATTGACCGCCTTACCGGCGAACGCCGCCCCCCGGACCATCACGATCAAGGGGAGCACCACGCGCATTATTCAAGACGTGCTCGTCGGCGAAGTCTGGATGTGCTCTGGCCAGTCTAACATGCAGTTTAAGCTCAGCACCGACTGGAATGGTGATCTCGAAGCAGCTAACGGCAACCGTCCACAAATTCGTCTCATCTCGGTCCCAGCCGTCGGCACCCAAGAACCCCAGAATGATTTTAAAGGGGCCTGGCAGACGGCGACTCCCGCTACGGCGAGAAAATTTAGCGCCATTGGCTTTTTATACGGCCGCTATCTTCACGAAGTTCTTGGCGTGCCCGTGGGTCTGATCGATAATTCCTGGGGCGGCTCGGCAGCGGAGGCGTGGATGCGCCGCGCTACCATCGAAAAAGATGGCCGCTTTGAAATTTTGCTAGGCCACACCACCCAAAAGGAAAAAGCCCTGCTTTCCGACCAAGCACAGACTGACCACGAGCAAGCTATCGCGCAATGGAAAGCAGCCAACGCGCAGGCTCAACCGCCCTTTAAACCGGCTCCACCGGACCCCCGCAATTGGCTCACCGGCAATGGTCGGCCGGGGAATATTTTTAATGGTATGGTGCACCCCACCCTCGGCTACGGCATTAAGGGAGTTATTTGGTATCAGGGGGAGAACAATGCTGGCCGCGCCTACGAATACGCCGATTTATTCCCACTGCTCATCGAACAGTGGCGCGCCGAATGGCAACAGCCGGATCTTGCTTTTTACTGGGTCCAGCTCGCCGATTTCAAAGATGAACAAGCTATCCCCGGCGAAAGCGCTTGGGCGGAACTGCGCGAAAGTCAGACCAAAGCCCTTCGCCTGCCGCACACTGGGCAGGCGGTCATCATCGACCTCGGTGAGGGCAAAGAGATTCACCCGCGCAACAAACGCGACATCGCTTCCCGCCTCGTGCGCTGGGCCCTTGTCCAAGATTATGGTCTGAAATTCCCCTACCGCAGCCCTGAATTTAAAAACCTCCAAATCGCCGGAAATAAAGCCACCCTCACCATCGACTGTTTTGGTAGCACGTTGCGCGCTTTTGATGTGCAGGAAGCTCGAGGATTCGCCATCTGCGGGGCCGACCATGTCTGGCACTGGGCGAGTGGAAAAATCATTGCCCCTGACCAAGTCGAGGTCTGGAGCGACGCGGTGCCGGCCCCACTCGCGGTGCGCTATGCCTGGGCGGACAACCCCGTCTGCAATCTTTTCTCAAATGATGGCCTACCCCTTACTCCGTTCCGTACGGATAATTTTGAGCTGACCACTAAGCCCCAGCCGACCGCCCGGCGGCCCTAAGCCCGGCCCAAACGTTTAGGGGCTCAACGTAAAGCGGAAGCCACGCGAGATATTATCCCTGCGCCCCATTGCGGGCGTGAGTCGGGATTTATAAAAAACCGCAACTCGCGGCAGGCCGCACGTTCGGGTTTACGGCAGATCCGTCGCGCCCATCAGGTAACGATCGCATTCGCGGGCCGCGCCGCGACCTTCGTTGATCGCCCAGACGACTAAACTTTGGCCACGACGACAATCGCCGGCGGCAAAGACGCCCTTGATGCTCGTCGTATATTTTTCGTGTTCAGCTTTAATGTTAGAGCGCGCGTCGGTTTCGACGTTAATCTCTTTTAATAAAGCCTGCTCGGGCCCGAGAAAACCCATGGCCAATAGCACGAGTTGAGCCGGCCGTGTTTTCTCCGTGCCGGGCTGCTCCTTGGGCACAAACTGCCCCTTGTCATTTTTCTCCCATTTAATTTCTACCGTCACGAGTTCCTTAACCTTGCCTTGGGCATCGCCAATAAATTTTTTAACGGTCGTCTGATAGATTCGAGGATCCGCGCCAAATTTGGCGGCCGCTTCTTCTTGGCCGTAATCCATCTTGTAGGTCTTTGGCCACTCCGGCCAAGGATTGTCCGCGGCACGCTCCAGCGGCGGCTTCGGGAGAATTTCGATCTGCAACAGACTTTTGCAACCATGACGCATCGATGTGCCGACGCAGTCAGTGCCGGTATCACCACCACCAATAACGACAACATCCTTCCCTGCACCCAGAATAGGACTAGGCCCTTTACCGAGCACGGCCTTGGTATTCGCCGTCAGGAATTCCATGGCGAAATGAACCCCGGCCAAATTCCGGCCCTCAATGGGCAAGTCGCGGGGCAGGGTGGCGCCCGTGCAAATCACGGTGGCATCGTATTCTTTTAAGAAAACCTGCGGCTCAACGTTTTCTCCGACGTTGGCATTACAAATAAACTTAATCCCTTCGCGCTCCATGTGCTGGATGCGCCGAAGAACCACCGCCTGCTTATCAAGTTTCATGTTGGGAATGCCATACATGAGCAGGCCACCGGGACGATCAGCGCGTTCAAAAACCGTCACGGTATGACCAGCTAAATTGAGTTGCGCGGCGGCCGAAAGCCCAGCCGGACCCGAGCCAATAATAGCGACCTTTTTACCCGTGCGCACCGCGGGAGCGGTCGGGATCACCCAACCCTCATCCCAGCCGCGATCGGTAATGGCGGCTTCAATATTCTTAATCGTGACGGCCGGCTCATTGATGCCGAGCACGCAAGATCCTTCACAGGGGGCCGGGCAAACGCGGCCGGTGAACTCGGGGAAATTATTTGTTTTATGCAGCCGATTGAGGGCTTCTTTCCACTGACCACGGTAGACGAGATCATTCCACTCAGGGATCAGATTATTGATCGGACAACCGGCCGCCATGCCACTGATGAGCTTACCCGTGTGACAGAACGGTACGCCGCAATTCATGCAACGCGCACCTTGGTTACGGAGCTTCTTCTCCTCCATGTGGTGGTGAAATTCCTTGTAATCGTGCACGCGCTCCAGCGGCGCACGGTCGACGGGAATCTCGCGGAGGTATTCGATGAAGCCGGTAGGTTTGCCCATGGAGGAAAAGGTCTAAGGTGGGGGTGAGAGTTTTAGGCCGGAGCCGCTTAGTTGCCGCCGACCCGCGAGGTGTCGCGAGCATTTTCCTCAAAGGCGGCCATGATGGCTTCATCGCCGGTTAAGCCCTGCGCCTGCGCCTTATCAATGCAGGCCAGCATGCGCTTGTAATCTTTAGGTAGCACCTTGACGAATTTCGGTACCGCGGCCGCCCAGTTGCTCAAAATTTGCTGCGCGCGTGGACTCTTCGTGTAATTATAATGCTGCTCAATGAGCAGGCGGAGTGCGGCGATTTCAGCTTTCGTCTCAAGCTTTTCCAGCCCCACCATCTGGGCGTTAGCGCGCGAGGCGAAGTCGCCCGCCTCGTCGAACACATAGGCGGTACCACCCGACATGCCGGCGGCAAAATTACGCCCCGTGAGACCGAGGACCACGACCCGCCCCCCCGTCATGTATTCGCAAGCATGGTCACCGACCCCCTCCACCACCGCATCGACGCCGGAATTGCGCACCGCGAAACGTTCGCCTGCGCGACCGCGCAGATAAAGCTCGCCGCCCGTCGCGCCATAGAGCGCTACATTACCGATGATAATATTGTCCTCGGACTTGAACGTCGCATCCCGCGGCGGGTAGATGATAATTTTCCCACCCGACAAGCCTTTACCGACATAATCGTTAGCATCGCCCTCGATCGAAAAGGTCATGCCCTTGGTCATGAAGGCGCCAAAGCTCTGCCCAGCGGAACCCTTGAAAAGAATGCGGATGGTATCGTCCGGCAGGCCCGCGGCGCCATGTTTCTTGGTGACCTCGTAGCTCGTGATGGTCCCGACGACGCGGTTGACGTTGCGAATTGGCAGCTCGGCGACAACTTTTTCGCGGCGCTCAATGGCGGGGGCGCACAGCTCGAGCAGCGTCGTGATATCAAGCGATTGAGCGATCCCATGATCTTGCTTGATCGAGCAGAAACGACCGACCTCCGGGCCAACATCGGGTTGGTAGAGAATTTTCGAGAAATCCAGCCCCTTGGCCTTCCAGTGGGTAATCGCCTTTCTGGGCTCGAGACGATCGGTGCGTCCCACCATCTCCTCGATTGTACGGAAACCCATTTGGGCCATGAGCTCACGCAGTTCTTGCGCAATGAACGTCATGAAATTGACCACATGCTCCGGCTTACCGGTGTATTTAGCGCGCAGCCGAGGATCTTGGGTGGCGATGCCGGCGGGGCAGGTATTCAGGTGGCAAACCCGCATCATAATGCATCCGGTCGCAACGAGCGGCCCAGTGGCAAAACCAAATTCTTCTGCGCCCAACAATGCGGCGATCATCACATCGCGCCCGGTCTTGAGTTGACCATCCGTCTCCACCGCGATGCGCGAGCGGAGATTATTCAGCACGAGCGTTTGGTGCGTTTCCGCTAAACCCAATTCCCAGGGCAGACCGGCATGTTGAATCGAAGTTTGGGGCGAAGCGCCGGTGCCGCCGTCATAGCCAGAGATTAAAACCACATCGGCATGGGCCTTCGCCACGCCGGCCGCAATGGTGCCGACGCCGACTTCAGAAACGAGCTTCACGCTGATCCGCGCATGCCGATTGCCATTTTTTAAATCATGAATCAGCTCCGCGAGATCTTCGATCGAGTAGATATCATGATGCGGCGGAGGTGAAATGAGTCCGACCCCGGCCGTGGTATGACGCGTCTTGGCGACCCAAGGATAAACTTTACTCCCTGGCAATTGACCGCCCTCTCCGGGCTTGGCGCCCTGAGCCATTTTAATCTGCAACTCTTGGGCCGCGACGAGGTATTCGCTCGTGACGCCGAAACGACCGGAGGCCACCTGCTTGATGGCCGAATTCTTGGAATCACCGTTGGCCATCGGCTTAAAGCGATCAGCATCCTCGCCGCCTTCGCCCGTATTAGATTTACCGCCAATGCGATTCATCGCGATGGCGAGAGTTTCGTGGGCTTCTTTAGAAATTGAACCGTAAGACATCGCCCCCGTCTTGAAGCGCTTCATAATGGCTTCGATCGGCTCCACTTCTTCGATTGGCACCGGAATGCTCGTCTTGAAATCGAGCAAACTACGCAAAGTGCAAAGCTGGCGGGCCTGCTCGTTAACTAATTTGGAATATTGGCGAAACACGGCGAGGTTGCCGGTCCGAACCGATTTTTGCAGGGCGTGAATGGATTCAGGCGTGAAGAGATGGCCCTCGCCGTCGTTGCGCCACTGATAAAGCCCACCCGAGGGCAGCACATGACCATCGACGCGGCGATCGGGATAAGCCGCATGGTGCCGCATCAACACTTCCTGAGCGATAACATCAAGGCCGATGCCGCCCACGCGCGAAGGGGTCCAAGTAAAATAATGATCAATCACGTCTTGGCGAATGCCCAGCGCCTCGAACACTTGCGCCCCCCGGTAACTTTGAATCGCCGAGATACCCATCTTAGACATGACCTTAATCACACCCTTTGAGCCGGCTTTAACGAAATTCTTACAGGCGGTCTTGTGGTCAATGCCCGTCAAGACGCCTTCGCGAATCATATCATCAATGGTCTCAAAGGCCACGTAAGGATTGATCGCGCTCGCTCCGTAACCGATGAGCAGAGCAAAGTGGTGCACCTCGCGCGCCTCACCCGTTTCGATAATCAGCGACACCCGAGTGCGCAGACCCTCGCGGATAAGATAATGGTGCAGGCCAGCCACCGCAATCAACGCAGGGATCGGCGCGAAATCGCGGGTAACGCCCCGATCGCTGAGGATGAGCACGTTGACCTCATCTTCCTCGATCATGCGACGCGACATGATGAAAAGTTCTTCCATCGACTTCGCCAGGCCCTTTTCGCCGCGCGCCGTGCGGAAAAGAATCGGAAGGACGCCCATTTTTAAGCCGGGCAAATCGGTACGACGAATCTTCGCGAATTCTTCATTCGCCAAAATCGGCCACTTCAACTCCACGCGCCGACAAGCGGTCGGCTGCGGATTGAGGAGATTGCCCTCAGAACCCAAGCGAGTCTCGGCCGAGGTGATAATCTCTTCACGGATGCAATCGATCGGTGGATTGGTGACCTGCGCGAAAAGTTGCTTGAAATAATCGTAGAGGAGTCGCGGCTTATTCGAGAGCACAGCGAGCGCCGAATCATTGCCCATGGAACCAATGGCCTCGATGCCATCTTTGGCCATCGGTGCGATGATGATGCGCTCATCCTCATTCGTGTAACCGAAAGCAATTTGCCGCTGCAGCAGCGTCTCGTGGTCCGGTTGTTCCACCATCGGGGCATCCGGTAAATCACTGAGATGGACCAGATGCGCATCGAGCCACTGACGATAGGGGCGTGCATTGCAGATCTCGTTTTTAATCTCTTCATCCTCAATAATGCGCCCTTGCTCCGTATCGACGAGAAACATGCGCCCCGGTTGAATGCGGCCTTTTTGCACGATATCGGCCGCCGGAAAATCGAGCACGCCCGCTTCTGAAGCCACCACCACAAGGCCGTCTTTGGTCACATAGAAACGCGAAGGCCGCAGCCCATTGCGGTCTAAGATGGCGCCGATCTGTTTGCCATCGGTGAAAGCGATCGCCGCCGGACCATCCCACGGTTCCATCAGGCAAGAGTGATATTGATAAAAAGCCCGCCGATCATCGGCCATGGTCTCATGGTTGGACCAAGGTTCCGGAATCATCATCATCATCGCATGCGCCAAAGGCCGCCCCGCGAGCACGAGCAACTCGAGCGTGTTGTCGAACATCGACGAATCGCTGCCATGCGGATTAATGATCGGCAGGATTTTTTTGATATCATCCCCGAACGCCTCGCACTCGAAGAGCGCTTGGCGAGCGTGCATCCAATTAATATTACCGCGCAGCGTATTGATTTCGCCGTTGTGCGCGATGTAGCGATAAGGGTGTGCCCGCTCCCAGCTAGGAAAGGTGTTCGTACTGAAACGCGAGTGGACGATGGCGAGGGCCGTCTCCATCGCCGGATTGGCGAGGTCAGGAAAATAATCCGCCAACTGCGTCGTGAGCAACATCCCCTTATAGATGAGGGTCTTCATCGACAGGCTGGCGATATACCACAGCTCGGAGCCCGCTGCCGTGGAGGTGCGAATATCTGAATAGGCGCGCTTGCGGATAATGTAGAGTTTACGCTCGAAAGTTAAATCATCCGTCACCCCCGCACCGCGTCCGATAAATACTTGGCGCATGAACGGCTCGCACGCTAACGCGGTATCACCCAGCGCGGCGCTATTGGTTGGCACGGTACGCCAGCCCAAGAAAATCTGGCCTTCCGCTTGAATTACTTGCTCGAATTTTTCTTCCAGCTTCCGCCGGACGGCTGGATTACGCGGCAGATAGACGAGCCCGCAACCGTACTCGCCGGCGTCCGGCAAAGTAATGCGGGTGGACTTACAGGCTTCGGCCAAGAAACGGTGCGGCATTTGCAGCAACACGCCGGCGCCATCGCCGGTGTTAATCTCACTGCCACTCGCACCGCGATGATCGAGATTGATCAATACCTGCAACGCATTGCGCAACGTCTGGTGGGTCTTGCGGCCCTTCATATCGACCACAAAGCCTACCCCACAAGCATCATGCTCAAACCACGGATCGTAAAGGCCCTGCTTAACAGGAGCCACGGCCGCCAGAGCTTCCGGCGCAGTGGCGGGGGCAAGAGGACGGACCGGACTAAAAGAATTGTTCACCGTGGGTTAAACGTAGGATAAGTTGGTTAGCTAGGATTGTGCCACGCGCGGGACTGTTTCTGACCGTCTCATGCCCTCGCGTAGGATGACAATTAACGCGCCGGTTATTCCATGCTGGCAACCCTGTTTTTAGATCCGCTCAAAAAAATAATTAGCGGCGGAGGTCGCCTCCGAGTGAAGGTGCGCAGCCCTCCCCAGCCAACAAATTCTGTCATAAGTTTAAGGGAGGCTTTATTTATAAAAAAGCGCCGCCCCGGGGAGCATTTATTCTCGTGATTAGCTCGGCGTTAAAAAAACAAACGAGGATAATCCAGAACCGCAATGGCCTCACGCCGCCCTACCCAGATTTCCTCGAAAGGGGATTCAATGGTCGGGGCGGCGAGATTCGAACTCGCGACCTCTTGCTCCCGAAGCAAGCGCTCTACCAGGCTAAGCTACGCCCCGATTATTGGCTCCGGCCATCCGGAAATGGACCGTCAAGACACTCCATAGACCGAGGGGTAGCAAACAAAATATTCCTGCCGTACCCGTGCGAATGGCCGGGCCACGGCAACCCCCATCGTGGGCTTAATTTTCCAGGCTTCACTTCATCCCCTCCTTGACCAATGTTACGCGCTATGCACACGCCTGTGGACATCCAACTGATCGGTTCAGAAGTCGCTATCCGCTGGGTGGATGGCGCCGAAAGTTTTATTTCCATGGCCACGCTACGCGCGAACTCCCCCAGCGCGCAAACCCGCGGCGAACGCGATATCTTCGGCCATCAATATGGCGGCGAAGCCCAAAAAAACTATGTCGGCGTTGAAGCCACGGACTGGGAGCGCATCGGCAACTACGCTATCCGTTTTGAATTCAGCGATGGTCATCGGACCGGACTTTATAGCTACGACCTCCTGCGCCAACTAGGCGAAGCCACGGTTTAACCGGGGGCGGCATCAGCGACGCAGGGACGCCCATTGCCCTTAAGTTTCAGTTCGGCGCGCCGAGCGCGCCCATAAATTTATTTACCCGCAATAAACCCGCGATCACTGCGATTGGCGAAAGTGATGAAACTTTTAAACTCGGCCGTCTCACTTAATTTATGCTCGCGCAAGAGAGCCAAGGCCTGCGCGCGATTATAACCGCTGCGATAGACGAGCCGGAAAATCTGCTTAATACCATCAAGCTGGCTGACCGTAAATCCATTGCGCTCCAGTCCCACTTTATTGATGGAGCGCGCGACCGCCGGATTACCATCAGCAATCACAAATGGGGGCACATCTTGCACGATCTTGGACATCCCGCCGAGCATGACTTGCGCACCAATTCGACAGAACTGATGGATGCCGGTGCCCCACCCAATATTGACGTGATCTTCGACGATAACGTGTCCCGCGAGAGCGGACTGCGCGCTCATCACCAGATGATTCCCCACGATACAATCGTGCGCCACGTGGCTATAAGCCAAGAGGACATTATCATCACCGATGCGCGTGTAGTCCTTCTCATCAGTCGCCCCGTGCACGCTCACGTATTCGCGAAAGACGTTGCGATCGCCCACAATTAGGCCGGGCTCCCCACCCTTATATTTTAGGTCATGCGTCTTGGTCCCGACACAGGCAAACGGGAAAATCTCGCACTCGCGGCCGATCGTGGTGCGGCCTTCCACATTGCCGTGATGATGCAGAATCGTGCCGGCGCCAATGATGGCCTTATCGCCGACGTACGCATAAGCGCCGATGACGACATCTGCGGCCAACTCCGCGCCGGGCTCGATGATGGCGGTGGGGTGAATTCGCTGCGCCATGGCCTCAGTCGAGATCGCTGTTGTCGACGGTCGCGAACATCAAGTCGGCTGAGCAAACGGTCTGGCCATTAACGCTACACTCACCTTCCGCGCAAGCGATGCTGCCGCGGACTTTGGTTAGCTTGACCTGCACACTCAATTGATCACCCGGTCGCACTGGCTTGCGCCATTTAACCTTATCACAGCTCATGAATAATGCGGTCTTCCCCTCCAAGCTAGAGCGACGGACCATTAAAACCCCCGCGGCTTGCGCCATGGCTTCAATCATAAGCACCCCGGGCATCACAGGATTTCCCGGATAGTGGCCTTGGAAGAACGGCTCATTGATGGTGACATTCTTGATCGCCGTCAGGGTATCCGCGGTGAGCGCAACTACGCGATCGAGCATCACGAACGGATAGCGATGCGGCAGCGTGTCGAGAATCCGGCGAATATCGAGCGTGGTCTCGGTTGCGATATCAACCTTGGGCCGCGCCGGCTTAACCGCTTTTTTACCACCCTTCTGCCAGGCGGTATATTTCTCAAAAAGTATTTTGGTCAGCTCCGCGTTAACCGCATGCCCTGGACGCGTTGCGATGATATGCGCCTTCAGCGGCACCCCGAGCAGGACGATGTCGCCAATAATATCGAGGATCTTGTGCCGCACAAACTCATCGGCAAAACGTAGCGGCTCTTTGGAGATAATCTTATCCCCCTTGATGACGATCGCACAGTCGAGGCTACCGCCTTTGATTTTCCCTAATTTGATCAACTCCTCGATATCTTCATAGATCGTAAAAGTTCGCGCCGCGGCGACTTGGGACGTATAGACATCCGGATCAATGACCAAGGCGAGATGCTGCGTATGGATCCCGCGATCGTCAGCGGAGGTGCAGGTAATTTTTAACCCATCATAAGGCAACGCGATCACCGAAGAATTACCCCGTGTGACCGAAATAGTGTCCGTTAAGCTAAAGTATTCGCGTTCCGCGTCCTGCTCCACCGGCTCACCCGACTCAATTAATTGCACAAATGGTCGCGCCGAGCCGTCCATAATCGGGGGCTCACTCGCATCGAGCTCGATTAATAAATTATCAATCCCGCAGCCATGCAGGGCACTCAGCACGTGTTCGACCGTATGGATTTTGGCGTGTCCAACCTGAATGGTCGTGGCGCGCACCAAATCGGTGACTTGATCGATCCGGGGCTTAAGCTCCGGATGGCCGTGGAGGTCCATGCGTTTAAACACGATGCCGTGATTAATCGGGGCCGGTTTGAATGTCATGTGCACGGCGTCTCCAGTGTGCAGGGCATTGCCCTTAATGGAGACCTCGCGCAGAAGTGAGCGCTGCTTCATGGGTAGATGGCGCGAGTGTTTGAAACCTCTTGCAAATGACAAGCTTGGAGATGGTGCCTTAACCGGCCGGCTCTAACGAGCCGGCCCAAGCGATTTTCTCCGCACCATAAATTTACCTGCTTAAAAATCGATCGAGACGGCTGTTGACATCCCCAAAATCCCCTCGGTAATCCTATCCCCTTACGTCCTGTCAACCCTCTACCTGTAACCGTCATGCCCGCAGCTAACGATCTCCGCAAAGGCCAAGTCATCACCTTCAACGGCGAGCCTCACTTGATCATGGAGACGCAGCATCGCACTCCAGGCAATTTGCGGGCTTTCGTGCAGGTCAAAATGCGCAATCTGCGCTACGGCAAATCGCTAGAGCAGCGTTTCAATTCGCCCGACCACGTTGATGTTCTTTCAACCGATCGGCGCACTTTAGAATTTAGCTACGCCGACCGTGACACCTACTGTTTCATGGACCCCGAGTCCTTTGAGACTTTTGAAATTAACGAGGTCATGATCGGTGAATCGAAACATTATCTCGTGGCTAACGGCAAGGCCGACGTGCTCTTCATCAACGAAGTACCCGTCACCATCGATATCCCCTCTTCGGTCGTCCTCAAAATCACCGAGAGCTCCGATGGCATCAAAGGCGATACCGCGAGCAACGTGCAGAAACCCGCGACCTGTGAGACGGGCCTCGTGGTGCAAGTGCCCCTCTTCATCAAAGCCGGTGAGCTGATCAAGGTCAGCACCGCGGACGGTTCCTACCTCGGTCGAGCCTAAGTTTGCACGAGCTGACCGCGCGCGCCACTCACTGGCTCAGCGCGGCCACGGCTGTCGGATAGACCGCGGCCTCTTCGACGCTACTGCTCGCCGAAGTTTTTAGGTCGCGCAATAAGCCGTCCTTCAAACCGTAGATCCAACCATGGACGGTTAACTCCTGCCCACGCGCCCACGCATCTTGCACGATGGTGGTCGAAGTCAGGTTGGCCACCTGCTCAATCACATTAAATTCGCATAGCCGAGCGCTCCGCGCGGTGTCGTCCACCAAACGACAGAGACAGCCCTCATGTTTCTCCTTAACATCTTGCACGTGGCGCAGCCAATTATCGGCCAAGCCCACGCGCTGACACCGCACGACAGCCTGGATGCCACCGCAGCCATAATGACCAACCACCATGATGTGCTTCACCTTGAGTACGTCGACGGCGAATTGAATGACCGAGAGGCAATTAAGATCCGTGTGCACCACCACGTTCGCCAGATTGCGATGCACGAAGACTTCGCCCGGCAGCAAGCCGATGATCTCATTAGCCGGAACGCGTGAGTCGGAACAGCCAATCCAGAGATATTCTGGATTCTGCTGCCGCGAGAGCTTTTTAAAGAAATCGGCGTCGCGGCCTTTAATTTCCTCTGCCCACTTTTGGTTTTGCCCGAAGAGGTGCTGGAGATCGTGCATGCGCGGATGTTTAGCGGCCGCCCAAAGTTGTCCACCTTGGAATCGCCGGCATTCGACCCACTAAGCCGCCGCAGACTGGGGGGCCGGCGCGACGATCGCCGGCGCGATGCGTTGCCGCGGCGTCCCAGCGGCGACCTTGCGCATACCGAGCAAGACAATCGCCAACGTTAACAATGAGCTGACGGGCATCAAGATCGCGGCGAGGAGCGGACTCATGTGGCCAACGGCCGCAAGCCCCACCGCGAGGGCATTATATGCGACGGAGAAAATCAATAACCAAGCCTGCGTGCGGCGACGCGCTGCATTGACCAAAAAAAGTTGCCGGAGGCCCGCGAGCCCGCGATCGAGATAATAAAAATCAGCGCGCGACTCCAGCACGCCCCGGTGGATAACCGGCGTACCCCGGGCGAAGGCCGCCTCAAAAGCGAGACTGTCATTAACCCCATCGCCGAGCATTAAGGTATCACGTTGGTCGTGCGCGCGGAGCCAATCGGCTTTTTCCCCTGCCGTGCATTCGCTCAGCGCGTTGGCCGATGGCAACCCCAGCGCGACGGCCATGGCCGCCACCTTGGCCTCGCGATCACCACTGAGGATAAAAACCTCAAACCCGAGGGCACGCAAAGCATCGATCTCCTCCCGCGCGCCGCTGCGAGTAGTATCAACAAAAGAAAATCGCGCCCGCACCTGCCCATCGAGGGCAAATTCCGTATCGTACCCCAGGGTGGGCCAGTCCCCTGAGGGATTATTTGGGCCGAAGATACCCCCGCGCCAACCAGGACGACCCAAGGACCACAGACCAGCTGCTTGGCGCAACGTAACCCCATAGCCCGCGACCTCTTTAATTTCCTCAGGGAGGCGGTGCTCGACCGGAACAGAATCGCGGCCGAACCTAGGCGGTAAACTTTGCTGATCCCGCTCCCCCCCTAGCAAATTCTCTAAAAGCGACTGACTCACCGGGTGCGGATTATCGCGCACCAAGGCTAAGAGGGCGGCATATTCAGACGACGCCAGGGCCGCCAACACTTCGGGATTTTTTAAGACCGGCGTCTCCAAGGTGAGCGTACCTGTCTTATCAAAGATAATTTTCTTAATCCGCCCCAGCCGCGGCCAAAGGTCAGACTCGCGCACAAACACCCCCGACCGCCGGAGCGCCACAGTGGCCAACTCATCTGCTAAAGGAAAAGCTAAGCCGATAGCGCAGGGACACGAAACCACCAACACCGCCGTCACGACCGACCAAGTCTGCACGGCATCGTGGGTCGCAAACCACCACGCGAAGCCGGTGCCGAAGGCCATGAGAAAAATCGCCACCAAATAACCAGTGATCACTCGCTCGAGAAAACGATGGCGGTAGCCATCGCGCTGGGCGGGCCGCAGCAACTGCGCGAGCAGCGAGTCCGCCCAGAGCTGGACGGCACACAACCGGACGGTAGCGCGCCCTAAATTCACCGCGCCGGAAGGCACGCGCCCGCCAGCACGGCACTCGCGCGGATCTGACTCTCCATTGATCCAAGCTGTGCCAAAAGTAGCGAAGGCCGTCTCTAGCTGTGCTTCGACCGGAACAACTTGACCCGAGCGAATTTCAAAAGAATCCCCCGGCTGCAGTAATTCTACGGCCCGCTCGACAGCGACGCCGGTCGCAGTGATGACGGAAACTTTATCCGGCCGTGATTGCGCGGTCAGCAAACGGCGGCGATTTCGTTCTACCGCGGTAACTTGCGCCCAACGGCCAAAAAGCATCAGCAGAATAAAGGCGGCGACAAAATCAAAATAGACAAATGCCTCACGGCCCGCCAGCAGACCATAAAGCGAACCCGCATAAGCACCGATGATGCCGACCGCGATCGGCAGATCGATGTGCATCACACCCTCCCGGAGCGCGCGGAAGGCCCGTGAGAAAAAATAACCGCCGCCCGCCAGCACGCTTAAAGTAGCAAAGGCTGCCGCTAACCATCCAAACAGCCGCGCATAGGGGAAAGTAGGCTCCATCCCAAAATAAACCGGCAGCGTGAACAGCATGACATTCATGGAAAACGCCGCGCACAATCCCACCCGACGCACCAAGCGACGACTCTCGGGCACGGCTGGCTCCGCGCCCAACGGCCCCACCAGATAATTAAAAGATTGCAGCGTCCGGGCAAAATCGGGCGCCACAAATTGCCCCGGCGTCCACCGCAGTCGCATGCGGCCCAGTTGGGCGTCAGTCTCGATATGGAGTGCCCCGGGTTGTTGGTTGTAAACTTTTTCAATGAGCCAAACGCAACCTGCACAAGAAATCCCCTGCACTTCCAGCGTCAGTTCAGGAGTGCCCGGAACTTGCTCCGCCGCATTTTGCCGCTCGCTCAACCACGCATAATCGCGCGGCTGAAAAACGGCTTCGCCCACAGGAGCGACCAGTGAATCGCGAATTTTATAGTAACCATCGAGGCCATGTTCATGCACGAGGCGATAAACATAATTACACCCCGCGCAGCAAAAGCCCGTCGCCCGGGTCGCGTCGCTTGTGAGCGGCGTTCCACAATGATGACAATGGTGAACGGGGATGGGTCGGTCGGCACGCAGTCCACGCACTCGCGCCCTGTCCCGTTCATCCCCGTCCACCAAATTGTTTGAGGCAGTCCTCATATCAAAAACATACAAAGTCAGCGACGCCCGGTCCGCCTAACCCGAGGGTGCCCCGCAGGCGCCAGGCGAGCAGCAGCGCGATGCCGAGCGCCAACCCTTTTTGCGTGCGTGCTAGGACCAGCGGACTCAATCGGGCGCGCAGCCATTGATAATTAGCTTGGGCCAACCAGAGCAACGGGACCGTCCCGAGGCCAAACGCTAACAAAGTTTCTGCCCCGTGCAGAGCGGTGCCTGAGAAAAGGGCCAGTGAGAGCAGAAAATAAAGTGGTCCACAGGGCAGCAAGGGCGTGGCGACCCCGAGTGCGGCCGCCGCCCGGATGCGCGAACCCTGACGCAATCGCGTCAGTAAGGCCGCATAAGCCCGCCCCAAGAGCGGCAGACGCGGCAAGCGCTGATCGAGTCGAAAAGCAATCGCGATAAAAAATACGACTAGCAGCCAGGGTAAATAGGTGAGGCCGCTCCCATTGAGCAGCGTAAGCGGGATCTGCCCCACGCCGCCCGCCACCGCGCCCAGTAGCGTGTAACCGGCTAACCGGGTCAGATGATAAGTGGTCGCGACTACCTGCGGGTCCGCATCATTCCGCGCCGCGGGCATAAGGGCACACGCCAAAGGGCCGCACATGCCGACGCAGTGCAAACTGGTGACCAGTCCGGCTATAAATGCGGTGCCCGGTCCCGTGATACCAGCGAGTGCGCCCGTCATGATCGCCCTCCCGCTTTAATGATCGGCACCGATTTAACCTGCACCGAATGCGCGACCATAAATAAAATCGCCCACAGCATGCCCAACAAAAGAAAGCCCGCGCTCACCCAGAGCCAGAGCGAGCGATCGCTAGCGGCAGCCAGCGGACGGGAAGAGCCCACCGGGCCAGATTCAGCGATGGCGATGTTTTTCATGATCATCTTCTGTCAGCAAATTGGCGTCCGGGCCCATGAACTCAACTGACCGCGCTAGACTAAAAGTGCGGGCGGCATCCGCGACTTTTACCGTGAACTTAAAGGCCCCGTGATAATACTTTCGGTCGATCAATAAGATGAGAGGGCTGACTAACTCCTCTTGAGCAGCGAGCGTCACCGGCGCCAAAAAACCAGTCTGCCGCATCCCCGCGGGCAAACCTTCCAAGCTAACCGTGAAGGTCGCGGGCGTCGGGCGCTTGTTGACGATCCGCACCATAAATTGATCGCGTACCTCTTCAGCCCCCACAAAATAAGCGGCGCCACTCATGCGGTAGATGAGAAAATTGGCGGGCTGCACCGAGGAGAACGCAAAGGTAGCCACAATGACCCCCAAGAGAAGGAGCCCACCGTAAAGAATAGTCCGTGGGCGAACCCAACGAGTGACTCCGCCGGTGAGCCCAGCCAGCGAATCATAACGAACGAGACCCAGGGGCCGATGAATTTTCGTCATGACCTCGTCGCAGGCGTCAATGCACGCCGCGCAGCCGATACATTCCAATTGGAGACCATGCCGAATATCAATGCCGGTGGGACAAACTTGGACGCAACGATTGCAAGCAATGCAGGCCCCCGCGGCGGGAGTCCCCGCGCGCCCGCGCGGTTCACCCCGCCGGGCATCATAGCCAATCACCAGCGTGTGATCATCGGTCAGCGCCGACTGCAACCGACCGTAAGGACAAATCACGATGCAGAGCTGTTCGCGAAACCAAGCGAAATTGAAATACAGCAATCCCGCCGCAATAAAAACAAAGAGGAAGGCGGCCCAATGTTCACCGGGAGCCGCCCGCATAAACAACCAAAGTTCCGGCAGGCTGACAAAATACGCGAGGAACAGATGGGTGATGAGTAAGGAAGCAAAAAAATAGAGCAGGTGCTTAACTGCCCGCCGCGCGAACTTACTCGGCCCCATCGGCGCCAACTGCAAGGCGCGCCGCGCCACGGCGTCGCCTTCCAACCACCGTTCGATCCGGCGGAAAACGTGGTCGAGAAAAACGGTTTGGGGACAAGCCCACCCACACCACAGACGCCCAAAGAGTGCCGTGAGAAAAAATAGGGCAAAGCCGAGTCCGCTGACGCCAAAAAAAAGCAACCAAGTATCCTGCGCCGCGAGAGTATAACCGAGAAAATGAAAACGCCGCTCGGCTATATCGATAAAGACCGCGGGGTGACCACCCACGGGAATCCAGGGGAGCAGCAGATAAACGACAATCAGCCCGTAAGCGCTTAGCCGACGGGCGAGAGAAAATCGTCCGCGCGCATCTGCGGGATAAAGAAAATAGCGCGACCCATCAGAATTGATGGTCGTGACAGAATCCACCATCGGCTGATGCGCGGGGCGCGCCGAGGGAGTTTTAGGATGCTCAGGGCTAGGCTGAGAATCAGGATGAGGTGATGAAGTGCTCATGCGTGGTTTGAGCGGCTGATACGGCAGAACGCCGTCGGCGGTTCGTGACCGCCGTTGCGGTGCCAATTACGGGGCCTGCAGCGTGATCGTTTCCCCTTTTTTGTGGTAACTAAGAATATAGGCGAGGACCTCAGAGGCTTTCTTCTGCCCGATGACGGGTTCCCAAGCGGGCATGCCCTTGGCGATCACGCCATTTTTTATCGTCACATACATTTCTTTGGGCGTGCCCCCATGAATCCAAGCGGTGTCGGTCAAATCAGGACCAATTGCAGTTGGGTTTTCCGACTTACCGCGCAGACTCGCTAAATGGCAGGGAAAACAGAGGGAATTGTAGGTCTGTTTACCGGCTTCGACAAACACGGGATTTGTGCTCATTTCCCAGAATTTATCATCATTCGTCACATCGATTGAACTCGCCATCTTAGCTGCCTCGATGCGCGCCATGGCGGCATCAACCTGCGCGCCATCCGACGGCACCAGTCCCGCGATCATGTAGACAAACCAGTAGGCGATCCAAAAGACGATCGCCCCGTAGAGGGTATTAAGCCACCAATTGGGTAAGCGCTGATCATATTCGCGGATGCCATCGTAACTATGCGGCCGGAGCGCAGGCTCGGCCTCAGGGCCGTGAGGAGGTTGCGGTTGAGAATTCATGGAATAAAAATCAAAGGGAAGGAGTGACGGGCTCGCGCCCACCGTTAGTCGCGCAGGGCGAGCCCCGCGACGGCCGGTGAGATTACTCAGTTTCGAAAGGCAGCTGGGCGAGGCGTTCGGCTTGCCCAGATTTCATGCGTGTGGCCCGCCAGGCGGCCGCTAAGTAAACGCACGAGGCGACCGCGAGGGCCACCACGGGAAAAATAAGCTGCCAGTCTTCGTAAATAATTCGGGTGAACATGGGAGGAGAATTAAGGTTTAAGGATCACAGGGTTTATTGAGGCGGAGCGACGGGAGCGACGCTCGGCTCCCAAGTTTTGCCCAGACATTGCAAGTAAGCGATGAGGGCAACCACCTCACGATCGGGATCAACAAAACGCCCCTGAACCCGCAGTTCTTTCGCGATATCCTTCGCTTGTTCTTTCGCGAGGGTATCGATCAACGCTGGGGACCATGACGGATACGGTACCCCCAACATGCGCTGCACGCGGATCTTGGATGAAAGTGCCGCGTAGTCCGTCGGGGCCGTGAGCAACCAAGTGTAAGCCGGCATATTTGAACCCGTGGAAATATTGCGCGGATTCTCCAGGTGATCGTAGTGCCAGGCGTGATTATATTTGATCCCAACGCGCGCAAGATCCGGGCCCGTGCGCTTTGAACCCCATTGATAAGGGTGATCCCAGATCGATTCACCCAGCCGTGAATAGTCACCGTAACGCATGACATCAGGCACCAGCGTGCGGATCATCTGCGAGTGGCAATTATAGCAGCCTTCGCGCACATAGAGGTCACGTCCCTCGAGTTCGAGCGGGGTATAAACGCGGGCCACTCGATCCTCCGTCTGCAACCGCCGATCGATCGTCAGCATCGGAATGATCTGAATAAGTCCGCCAATCACGACGGAGAGAAAAGTTAAGACCGTAAACGGCAGCGCATTAACTAAGAGGCGATCGTACCACTCGCCCCACTGCGTGCCGCGAGTTTCGTAATGGCCGATCGCAAGCAATACACACATCGCCGTGCCCACGAGCCCGATGATATTCAGCCACCCGCTGGTGAACATCCAGATGAACGAACCCAGTAAAGCGCAAGTCGTGTAGACCACGGGCGCACTGAGGAAAGTACTCCGCAGGCCAAGATTATCCGCCGGCGTAGGCGTCTCTACAAATACTTCCATCGTGCCGTTCACGACCGCCGCACCACGGATACTGCGCCAGATATTATAGGCCATCAGCAGGAAGCCGGTGAGATAGAGGGTGCCCCCGACCACCCGGAGGAGCATCAGCGGCCGGATCGCATTAAGCGTCTCAATGAAATTGGGGTACTTGAGAATCGTGCCATTTTCCGCCGTCGCATTAAGCATGAGACCTTGATTAATACCTGAGGTCCACATCGCGGAAATGTACAACAGCATGCCCGTCAGCCCGAGCCAGAAGTGCACATTGGCGAGCGCCGTCGAGTGCAAAGGCCGGTTCCAGAGGCGAGGCACTAACCAGTAAAACATGCCGGCGGCCATGAAGCCGTTCCAGCCGAGCGCGCCAGCATGGACGTGGGCAATAATCCAATCGGTATAATGCGCGAGGGCGTTAACTGATTTAATCGAGAGCAGCGGCCCTTCGAAAGTTGCCATGCCATAAAAAGTGACCCCGGCCACGAAGAATTTAATAACCGGGTCCGTGCGCAATTTCCCCCAAGCCCCGCGCAACGTAAGCAGACCATTCAGCATACCACCCCAGGAAGGAGCCCAGAGCATCAACGAAAAAGTCATGCCGAGCAGTTGCAGCCAATTCGGCAAAGCGGTGTTCAGCAAGTGATGCGGGCCCGCCCAAATGTAGAGAAACACCAAAGACCAGAAATGGATGACCGATAATTTATAAGAATAAACCGGCCGTTCCGCCGCTTTCGGCAGAAAATAATACATGATCCCCAAAATCGGCGTGGTGAGAAAGAAGGCCACCGCGTTATGCCCATACCACCACTGCACCAAGCCATCCTGCACGCCCCCGAAAATCGGATAACTGTGCAGTAACGAGGTGGGAATCGAGAGGTGATTAACGATGTAGAGCATCGCCACCGTGATGATCGTCGCGATGTAGAACCAGATGGCGACGTACAGCGATTTTTCGTGGCGGCGCGCGAGGGTCCAAAAAAAGTTAACCGCGAAAACCACCCAAATCAGGGCGACGGCAATGTTAATGGGCCAGATCAACTCCGCATATTCTTTACCACGCGTCAGCCCGAGCGGGAGCGTGATGGCCGCTGCGACGATGATCAGCTGCCAGCCCCAGAAATGCAGATTGGAGAGAAAATCACTGGCCAGCCGCGCTTTGACTAGGCGCTGGGTGGAGTAATAGACGCCCGCGAACATCATGTTGCCGACGAAGGCAAAAATAACGGCATTCGTATGCAGCGGACGGAGCCGACCGAAACTCAACCACGCTTGGCCAAAATTAGCCTGCCAGAAATTGAGCTGCGTGGCGATGAGGACCCCGACCAGCATGCCCACGGCGCCCCAGATAATGGAGGCGAGCATAAATTGTCGGACAATTTTATCATTAAACTGAATGGTTATTTTTTGACCGGTAGTCATGAGGATAGCGTGGTGATTAGGGTTAAAGTAGACCGCTTTAATTAGTGCGCTTTACGCAACCAGCGCAGGGCGGACGACCATCATGACAACCGCAATCATCGGCAGCGGCGTGACCATGATCTTGCTCAGGACCGGACTCAATTTTGGCTTTTTCATCCGCCAAGGGCAGGAGCGAATCTCGCTCCACACTCGCAAAGCGTCGCCGGTTTTGCTCATAAGCGAAAAGCCCAATAAACAGACCCGCCAAGAGCAGGCTGAAGAAAATGGTGATCGGGATAACAGACATGCGTGGAATATCTGGGGGTTAGTTAGTCATGGACCAAGTCGGCCCAGGCAAAATCGGTAGCGGTGTAGCCCCAGCTGTATCAGTGCGACGAAAAGATCCGCTGACCTGATGAGGCGGCGCGCAGTGCGCCCTAAAATTAGCTGAAGTAATAAGGCGGCGGGAAGCGAGCGGTGGAACACCCTGATAATATAACAACTTATCGCCCAGAGAGCCTCGCATCAATTGCCCGATTTGACGCATATCTTGTTAATTAGGCGCCGGTCGATTGATAGATATAACCACCGTCACGATGCAGCGCGGCGGC
>CAIVJE010000224.1 GCA_903906135.1 uncultured Verrucomicrobiota bacterium
CCGCCAGCCACTCCATAAAATCTGCCACCCCGCACAAAAAGCGCGCCCCAAGGCGCGCTTTTTTTTGGCCGAGATTTCACACTCCGGCCTTGCCAACCCATGGACCGCGGAATTCCTTAACGCTTACCTGATGCCTGTTCGTCTCTCCAGTTTACTCGATCCTTCCCGTATTTTGCTCGACGTGCAAAGCACCAAGCGGACCGCAGCGCTCTATGAAATTGCCCAGCTCTTAGAGCAGCACCCCGACGTGGCCAATTTCCCGAGTTTCTACCAGGAGTTACTCGCCCGCGAACGACTCGATACCACCTGTCTCGGGAATGAAATTGCGATACCTCACGCCCGCACCGAGCACGTGAAGCAAATCGTCCTTGCCGTCGGCCGCAGCCCCACCGGGGTTCATTTTGAAAATAGTAATCAGAACGTACGGCTGCTGTTTATCCTCGGGACCCCCAAATCAAATCCTGGCGATTATCTTATGCTGGTAGGTTCACTTTGCCGCCTCGTTAAAGATGCGCCCCATCGCGAGGCGCTCTTCGCGGCAGCCACGCCCGAAGCTTTTATCGCCACGGTGCAGGAGCTAGAAAATAAAATTTTTGGTCCACTTAACTAAGGGAGTAAACCCTGGTCTAACCGCCGGCAACTCACCCCACCCTGGGCTTGCCTCAGCGCCGGTCTCAGCCAACTTGAGCCTGTCGCTATGATTCATTCCTTCGTCTTCAGTGATGGCAAACTCGTCGGCCGTGACCTCGAACTCGAGGCCTTACGCTTGGTCCGGGGCGATAAAGGACTCATTCTGTGGGTCGATCTCGATAATCCCACTGATGAAGAAATTAAAACGATCCTCGAAGGGGTGTTTCAATTTCACCCTCTCGCCATCGAAGACTGCGTGACCCCCAGCAGTTTGCCTAAAATTGAGGATTACGAAGATTATCTTTTCCTCGTCACGCATGCCGTAGATTTTTCCCGGCAAGAAAAATTTGCCTCCACCGAGCTCGATCTTTTCCTCGGCAAAGAGTTTCTCGTCACTTTTCACCGCACCCCGCTGCGCTCGGTCACAACCCTGATCGAACGCTTGGCCAAGAATGCCGCCCCCGGCCCGCGGGGACCCGATCGCCTGGCCCATACCGTGCTCGATCTCCTCGTCGATAATTACACCCCGGTGCTAACCGAATTACACGGTGAGCTAGAGGAGATTGAAGAAATTGTTCTTAGCCAAGACTCTGATAAGAGATTTGTGGGCGACTTGCTCCAAGTCCGCGGCGATTTCACTAAATTACGACAAATCATTCGGCCCCAGCGTGAGGTCATTGACCGGCTCGCCCGCGGGGATAGCAAAATGATCCGAGCGATCTTGTTGCCCTACTACCGAGATTTACGCGACAACCTCGCGCGCTTAGAAGATACCGTAACCGGCTATCATGATCGCCTCATGCTCGCTTTTGATATTTACCTTAATAAGGCCGCTTTTGAAGCCAACGAAGGCATTAAATTTCTTACGGCGCTAACCGCGGTGACTTTACCTGCGGTGCTCGTCGGTGGTTGGTACGGCATGAATTTTGACCACATACCTGAACTGCGCTCCCCCCACGGCTATTACTATGCCTGCACGTTCACTTTATTAAGCACCTTAGTGATGGCGATTTATCTAAAGAAGAAGAAGTGGTTCTAAAATGTTTAGCCGGTTGCGCCAAAATTAACGAGTGGGTGCAGATTCTCCGCTGGCTCGCCAATATTATTTGGCAAATGCGCAGAAATGTCCCTCCCCGCACGTTTGGCAATTTTTGCCTTATTTGTTTCAGCTATTTTTGTATCGGCGCCAGCCGAAGACTCTCGCGCCGCTACCTCAGCCAGAATCCACTTTTTTGTTCTGCGTACTTTCGCCCAACTGTCCGGGGGCAGACGCTATCCCCTCGACTAATCGAGGCGGGCTAGGCCTACCACAAATTCCCCTGCTGCAAGGCGCTCCGCTTGTCACCATCGAGTGTGCTCATCTGTAACAGCCAAGGGATCGTCGCTTCCCTAAACTCTGGCCGCGCCAAAAATGAACGCAAGAGGAGCGCTCCCCCCAGCGCATCATACAGCGCGGCGTGATATTGCTGCCGATCCACGGGACAATGCCGCCGCGCCAACGCATCTAATTCGGCCTGCAATCCAACGGCGACAACAAGTTCGTGAAGTTTACCGTCACCGAGAGCCGGAAAGAATTGCGGATAAAGTCGGCCAGTATCGATCCACGGGCCCCACTCGGTGGTCATCTGCCCAGGTCGGGCAAAATCTGGTGCCGTTTGCGGATAAGCCCAAACTGTTTTGAGGAGATAATTTTCGGCCTGAGCAAAATGAGCAGCCAGCGGCCCACTTCTGCGTAGCCCTGAAAAATAACCCCACTCTTCTTTAAAAATAGCCGAGGCGGCTATTTGCTCCGCGCGTAAGCCATGCACGGCCGTATCTTCAACACTGACGCGGCCCACGGCTGCGCAAAAACGCGTCTGTGTTGCGGTAATCTCCCCCCCGCGCAATGTGACGACCCCAAATTCAATAATTCCCGAGGTCGCATTGCCCTCAAAATCGATAAAGTGAATTGGTCGATCAGCCCAGGACATGACAGACAAGGACGGCGCGACCAGACGACTCAGCCTAGCGCTTGGGCTGCCACGCCGCGGTCACGATGGAAGAAAACCCCCCGCGCGCTTTCCAGTTAGCGATGATAGTCATGCTGCGCGGCTTCAGCGCGGCGCCTAAATCATCGCAAATTTTATTGGTCGCCGCTTCAAAAAAAATGCCTTCGTTACGATAGGCATGGAAATAAAGCTTCAATGACTTCAGCTCGACGCAGATTTTATTGGGCACGTAACGTACCGTGATGGCCGCAAAATCAGGATGACCCGTCATCGGACACACCGAAGTGAATTCATGGTGTGTATGCTCAATCACGTAGTCACGCCGCGGCGCGGGATTAGGAAAGGTTTCGAGGATTTTTTTGTCGGCCATGGGAAAACAAAGACTGAAAGGACGAACGGCTGAAAGACTGAAATTGCGCTCGACGCCCGAGGCGCTGGCGGCAGGCCTAACGTCTGGCGCTAGGTGGCCGTTTCGACGTAACGTTGCTCACGAATGACGGTGATCTTGATCGTGCTTGGATAATCGAGCTCTTGTTCAATTTTCAGCCGCAAAGTCTTGGCGAGGGCGTGGGCTTGATCGTCAGTGACGATCGTGGGATGCACTAACACGCGCACTTCGCGACCAGCCTGAATCGCAAAAGCTTGCTGCACGCCGGGCATGGTCAGGGCTAATTTCTCCAAGCGCTCCAGGCGCTCAATATAAGAAGCCATCGATTCAGCCCGTGCGCCTGGTCGCGAAGCGGAAATAGCATCGGCCAGGATCACTAACCCAGCATAAATCGTCTCCGGCTTAACTTCCGCGTGATGAGCGGCCACGGCGTTAACGACAATCGCGGTTTCGCCATAGCGGCGAATAAAGTCAGCCCCGATTTGCGCATGACTGCCCTCGTATTCGCCTTCAATCGACTTGCCAATATCGTGGAGTAAACCCGCCCGCTTGGCGATCTGCGGCTCAAGTCCCAGTTCCGACGCGAGCATGGCGCAGAGCTGCGCCACTTCGATGGAATGATCGAGGACGTTTTGAGTGTAGGAAAAACGAAAACGCAGCTTACCGAGCAGCTTGATGCTCTCCGGATGGAGCCCGGAAATTTTTAGCCGATCCACCGCCTCCGCCCCCATTTGGGCGATATGCAACTCCATGTCCTGCCGCGCACGATTGACGAATTCCTCAATACTCGCGGGATGAATTCGCCCATCCTTCAGCAGGGCTTCGAGGGCGAGCTTGGCGACCTCTCGCCGGACCGGATCGAACGAAGAAATAAGCACCATTTGCGGCGACTCATCAATGAGTAGCGTGGTGCCGGTGGCGGCCTCGAAGGATTTGATGTTCCGTCCCTCTCGCCCAATGATGCGGCCCTTCATCTCCTCGGACGGCAACTGTACAATCGTTGCGGTCAGGTCATTGTTAGGCTTACTCACGAGCCGCTGCATCGCGGTAACCACAATGCGCTTACCTTCCTGCGCGATATCTTGCTCAGAACGTTCCAGCAGTTCCTTGCGCAACACACGCAGCTCCTCTTGGCATTCAAAGGTGATTTCCTCGCGCAACTGCTTACGAATTTCTTCGCCATCGAGTGCGGCCACACCTTCGAGTCGTTGGCGCAAGCGCTTCGATAGTGAACGCATGGCCTCGCGCGCTTGGGTGAGCGCACTCGCCTCGCGGGTGAGCCGCTCTTGACGTTGCTCCAATTGATAATCGAGCAAGCCGATGGATTCTTCATGCGAGCGGATCTCACGAAGCATATGCTCAATTTCAATCTTACGGCGATCGAGGTCGCGCGTGAGTTCTGACTCACGCTGGCGAATCACTTCATCGGCTTTGCTGATGAGTTCTTGCGCCGCGACGGCCGCCTCACGCTTAGTCAGCTCGAGATGCGCCGCCGCACTCTGTGCAGATAAACGCCGCGTCTGGCGAGTAAGGAACCAGATTAAGCCCAGCCCGACCAAAATTCCAGTGATGGTCGCAATGATAAAAGCCCCCAGCGAGAATTCCGCCCCAGCAGGCGGCGCAAGTGGCTTAAGTGCGGCGAGGGCGTTCAACATCAGAAGGACGGCCAAACTACGAATGAGCCACCGCTTGGCAATACCGCAAAAGGCGACCCATTCAGGCTATTGGATCGCCGAAATATCGGCTGCTTGTCCCTTCCACTCAAAACCAAGATAAGCCGCCAGCTTGATGCCGACCCGCAGACTAACCCCCGTTTATTTTGTACAGGCTCGCGCGCCGCGCGAGCTGATCCAAAGCGCGCTGAAGCCATGACGCTCCCAGCAGCTGTTTGTTGGTGGTAATGATTAGCGCCGGCCTCAGGGGTAGTCCTTGAAGGGCCCCTGGGGGCCATCCCCTTGGGGATTATGCTAGGATTAGCGCACCATGCCGCTACTGCACCGTTGCCAGCGGACTCCGTGTCGGTTTAGCTACGGGCCTATTTTATGGTGAAAGTCTCGCGCCGCATTGATCTGAGTAGTTTATTCAAGGTCACCACGCGCGAGCGTTTCGACTGGATGACCCCCGTTTGCCTCGCGCTCCTAGCGACCTTCGGGGTATTTTTCATCTACAGCGCCCAAATGGCCAGCGGGCGGGAGCAGTGGGAACAGCAAATCGTGTGGCTGGCAGCCGGCGCCATTTTATATCTAGCCGTAGCCTTATTGGATTATCGCCTGTGGCTACGATGGTCGCATTGGGTTTATCTCTTCAGCCTCGTTTTACTGCTCTTGGTCCTCATCCCAGGAATTGGCGAAACCCGCGGCATGGGGGCACGGCGCTGGCTAGGGATTGGCGCCTTTTCTTTTCAACCTTCAGAAAGTGCCAAGCTCGCCGTGTTGATCATGACTGCCGCGACCTTGACGGGGGCTAAAATCGGCACGGTGCGCGATTCCATTCAGACGCTGATAAAATTGGCTCTTGCGGCAGGTATTCCCATGGTGTTGATACTCGCCGAACCTGACCTCGGAACCGCCTTGGTCCTCGCCCCGATGGTCTTCGCTATGCTTTACATTTCCAATCTTTCGTCGCGGTTTTTTACCGCGGCAGTTGGGGTGTTTACCTTGCTCGTGGGCTTAGTGGCACTCGATACGTGGCGCTACGCTACGTTCTTGGCGGACAATAATTTCCTAAAGCCCCAAGAAGCTCGTGGTCAATATGAAGCCCGCTCTTGGCTGCCGCTGCATGATTATCAACGCGAACGCGTGTTGGCCTTCATTGCCCCCGACAAGATTGATCCAACCGGCATCGGCTGGAATCAGCACCAATCACTTATCTCCGTCGGCTCCGGCGGGCTTACGGGCAAAGGCTGGACCGAGGGCACGCAAGCCAAACTCGGCTATCTACCGCGCGGCATTGCGCATAACGATTTCATTTTCTCCGTGATTGCGGAGGAGAAAGGATTTTTGGGAAGCATCACCGTCATTGGACTGTTTGGCGTGGTGTTGTGGAACGGAATACGGATCGCAGGCCTCGCCCGCGACCGTTTCGGCGCACTTTTAGCGCTGGGCGTCACGGTGCTCATTGCCGTGCACGTTTTCGTTAACATCGCCATGACCATCGGCCTAGTGCCGGTAACAGGTATACCGCTTCCCTTCATTAGCTACGGCGGCACCTTTGTGCTCAGCTGCTGCTTGCTGCAAGGACTGGTTCAAAGCGTCTATCGTTTCCGGAGGGACTTTTAACATGAGTCTCCTCCCTCCCGATATGGACCGCTCTGCCGGAATCTCCTGCGCACAGCCTGCTGCTCACGGGTGCCCCGTTACAACCACCCGGGATCAACCCCACCATGAACAACGATCAGCCCACCAACTCCAGCTCCCCCCAGGACGCCGCCTCACGTTATGAAGAAGAACTCGCCAATCCCCCGCCGCAGAAGCACAGCGAGCCTCTCACGACTGAACAACTCCGCAATGAATCGAAGGAACGCGCCGCTAACCGGCCCATTCTCCAAAAAATTCTGAGCGTCTTCCGCAAGGAAAAAGGCTCGTTCCGCGAGCTCGTCATTAATTCAGAGCCTCTCGAGAAGCGCGTTGCGCTCCTGATTGACGGCACCCTCGACCGCTTCGAAATCGAACGAGAATCCGATAGTCGCATGGTTGGCGGCATCTACAAAGGCCGCATTAAGAACCTCGATCCGGGCCTCAAGGCCGCCTTCGTCGACATTGGGTATAACAAGAACGCTTTCCTGCATTATTGGGATATGCTCCCTGCCGCCACCGACTCGTCGGTTGAAGTCGTCCGCGTTAATAAGAAGAAAGATACTGGGGGCCAGCGCCCTGCGCTGCCCACGGTCAAGGACATCCCGAGCATGTACCCACCGGGCACGGATATTGTCATCCAAGTCACCAAAGGTCCCATTGGCACCAAGGGTCCTCGGACCACGACCAATCTCTCCCTGCCTGGTCGCTACTTGATCCTCACGCCGTTCTCCGACGGCTGCGGAATTTCGCGTAAAATTGAGGACCCCCAAGAGCGCAAACGCCTCAAAACTCTCATCAATGAACTGACCATCCCAGAGGGCATGGGGGTCATCGTCCGTACGGCGGGCGAAGGCAAGAAGCCTCGTTACTTTGTCCGCGACCTTCACCTGCTACTCACCAAATGGCAGGAGATCATGCAGAAGATGGAAAATGATCGCGCGCCCACCTGCCTTTATCAGGAGCCGGATATCGTTGAGCGCACCGTGCGTGATTTCCTCACGGAGGACATCGACCGCGTGCTCATCGATAACGAGGCTGACTACAAGCGCACCCAAGAACTTGTCGCGCAGATCTCCTCCCGCTCCCGCGGCAAGATCGCCTATTATAAAGAGGCCATCCCCGTCTTCGAACGCTACAACATCGAGCGCCAGATTGAGCAAACCTTCCAGCGTCGCGTCCCCCTGCCTTCGGGCGGTGAAATCGTCATCGATGAAACGGAGGCCCTGATCTCCATCGATGTTAACACGGGCTCCCATAAATCACGTTTCGGTGACGAGAAAAACACTATCTTCCAAGTGAACATGGAGGCGGCGGTAGAAATCTCTCGGCAAATCCGGCTCCGCAATATCGGCGGCTTGGTGATCATGGATTACATCGACATGAAGGAGCGCCGCCACCGGAATTCTGTTTATGATAAGATGGTCGAGCTTATGTCAGAGGACAAAGCGAAGACGCACATCCTGCCGATCTCCACGCTCGGCATCATGCAGATGACCCGCCAGCGCCAGCAGGAATCACTATCCGCCAATATCTATACGAGCTGCCCCTATTGCCGTGGCCGTGGGATTGTGAAATCAGCCACGACGATGTCGGTTGAGCTCCAACGCAAACTCTCCGCCGTCGCCCGTCGACTCCAGACTCGCAATGATGGGAAGGAATATGCGCTGCGCGTGCACGTGCACCCCTCGATTCTCGAACGCCTCCGCGTCGAAGATTCCGAACTGCTCGTCCGCGTTGAAAAAGCCCACGGCGTGAAATTAGCCTTCCGGGCTGATCCCAACTACCACGTGGAGAACTTCAAAATCATCAACGCGCTCACCAACGAAGAATATCGATAAGCATTAATCCCGCTTAAAAATAAACTTTGATCAAAGGCCGTCGCGCATTGCGACGGCCTTTTTTATGGCCGCTGCTGGCCTGAGCAATAGACCCGAGCCGGAGATAGATCCGTGACGGCACGGCCAGCAGCTCCCGCCCCGCGCGGCCAGCCCTGCCATCAAGGGACGGTCTACAAATTTAGCTCTTTTTTTCTACGACCGCGGCGGCAATGGCCTCACTGAGATCGCCGATAGCGGCGCGCAGCAATCCAACTAAAACTTCAAAATCCTTCCCCTCCCACACGCGGGCGGTCGTCGTAAAGCTGCCGCGCTGTGCGGTCACGGCGCTCCCATCAGCAGGTAAAATCGCATAAGTCGCGGCCAACTGCACCGTATTGCCATTGGCGCGGTTAAGTTCACAGCGTTGCACTTCCACGGTAACGGTCACCCCACTGCTGATGGCGCCAAGCCGAGCGCGCAGCAATTGCGTGATAGCTGAATCGAGCGACTCGGCCCAACGCACATCAGCTAAATAAATTACTTCATGTTCACCCACTCGGACCGCCATCTGCCGGCCATGGAGATGTCCGGCCAAGAGCACCGGCCGCACCAGCGTGCCCTGCTGCACCGGAGCCAGGTTAGCAGGGGTACTGAGCGTGAAATGGCGCACCGGGTCAGCCCGAGGCACCAACAGATTGCACGAAGTTAAGGTGGCCGCGAGCGCGGTCAGGCCGAGGGAGCGCAGGAAATTTTTCATAACTATTCGAGCGTAGCTTTCTTTTTACCCACCAAAAGTGAACTGGGATTGCGCTCGATCGCATCGGCTAAGCGTTCGAGTGCGGCCGCCGCATCCGCTACTTGGCGCAAGGCCAGCGCCGCGTCATCACCCACCGAACCTTGATCGCGCACAAAATTTCTTGTCGTGGTCGCGGCGGCATTAAGGGACTGCAAGGCCCCCTGCGCATCGGCGAGCGTTTTCTTTAACTCGTCACTCACGGGGCCGACTTGGTGATCCAATTTCACCATTACCGCGCGAGTTTCCGTCAAAGCGTTATTAAGATTAGCAAAAGCCTTTTGCGCATCGGGGGTGCTCACAAAATTATTAACCGCGTCAGCTGATCGGCCCAGGCGCTCAGCCAGTGCCTTAAGATCGAGGTCCTGCACTTTTTGATTAGTCGTCACGAGCAGCGCCTTGAGCTCCTTGGACAGCGTGGCGAAGTCGACCTTCTTAATATTGGCGACAATTTCGACAATGCTCTGCTGCACCTCTGAGATCGGCGAAGCGATCGAGGGCACAACGGGATATTGATCAGCAGAAAAATGCCGGCTGGCTGGGTACAGCTGGGCATCTTCAAACCGCAGCTCGACAAACAAAAGCCCCGTGATGCCGGTGAGGCTCAAGCGCGCCCGCAAACCGCGATCAATCAACCTTTGAAGCTCAGCCGAAATCGTCAAATCGATCGGCCCCCCGGTGCTATTCGTCAAAATATTCCGGTCGATCTCGCAGATCACTCGCGTCAGCGCCTCTTTGCTGGACTGGTCATAACGAACACTGATCGCCGCGACCCGGCCGATGCGGACGCCGTTGACCTTAACCGAGGCGCCCGGGTCCAGCCCACTGACCGACTCGTCAAAATAAATAATAAAGCGCGAAGGCTTAGAAAAAATATTAGTGCCCCCAAAAGACAGAAAAGAAATTACCGCCAAGAGCATCGCCCCAAGGACGAATAAACCAACAGTGACTGGACTAGGTTTCATTTTCACGGGTGAAGGAGTCCCTGTTGTTGCTGAACCGCGGCCACACGTCTATTCAAAAACTCCCGCACCCGCTGATCCGAACTGGTCTCGCGCAATTGGTTGGGCTCGCCCTCGGCGATCACCCCCCGCGCGCCGGAGTCGATCATGACCACGCGGTCGGCAATATCAAAAATACTGGACAGCTCATGCGACACGATAACGATGGTTGTGCCGAGGGTATCGCGGATCTGCCGAATGAGTTCATCCAGCTTAAGGGATGTAATGGGATCGAGCCCGGCCGAGGGTTCATCAAAAAACACGATGGCCGGATCCAAGGCCAAGGCCCGCGCGAGACCAGCCCGCCGCTTCATGCCCCCGCTCAGCTCGACCGGGTAATAATCCTCCAAGCCCGCCAAACCGACTTGCGCCAATTTAAGTGAAACGATCCGCGCCCGCTCGCGGCGATCGAGCTGGGTGTAAAGTTCGAGCGGTAGCGCCACATTCTCCGCCAACGTCATCGAGCTCCACAGAGCCCCATTCTGGTACAAGACGCCAAAGGTGCGCAGCAACTCCTGTCGCCCCGCGCGATCAGCGTGGGTGAAATCGCGGCCAAAGTATTTCACCTGGCCCTGCCCCGGCTGCTTTAAACCAATGAGGTGACGGAGCAGCGTGCTTTTGCCGCAGCCATTGCCCCCAATAATAAAGAATATCTCACTCGGCTTGACCGCAAATGAGACGTTGGTCAGGACGACCCGCTCGCCGTAGCGGCATTCAACGCCCTCGACCTCGATGGCAAATTTACTTTTACCAGCGGTGCTCATGCGGACACCTCAGCCACTGGGCGCGCTTTAACTGAGGGGGATGACGGCATGAGAGGAGCGGGGCGCGAGGCGTTCACCAGCCAAGAATGTTGAAGATGACGGCGAATACTGAGTCCGACACGATAATCAGCAAGGTGCTCGTCACCACCGCGGCGGTCGCCGCGCGCCCGGCCCCGACCGCGCTGCGCTCGGCTTGCAAACCACGCAAACAAGCACAGAGGCCAATAATGAGGCCGAAAGTTGCCGCCTTAATCAACCCCGTGCTCAAATCAGATAGGTCGATGATCGATTTAGTTTCGATCCAGTAAAGGCTTGAAGGAATGTCGAGAATGGAGGCCGTGACGACTAACCCGCCCATGATCCCGAGGAAATTCGCGTAGAGCGCCAGTAACGGCATCATTAAAAAAAGCGCCATAATCCGCGGCATCACCAGGAAATCGATGGGCGAAACCCCCAGCGTTTCGAGGGCATCAATTTCCTCGTTGGCCTGCATGTTCCCCAGCGTAGCGGCAAAGGCGGCGCCCGTGCGCCCAGCCAGCACGATGGCCGCCATCATGGGACCCATCTCCCGCACCACGGACAGGCCGACCAAGTCGGCAACATAAATATCCGCCCCAAACTGCCGCAATTGCACCGCAGCTTGATAGGCCATAATCACGCCCACCAAAAAACTGATGAGCCCAACTATGGGCAATGCGAGCGCCCCGCACTGCTGCATCTCAGTAAAGCAATCCCGCCAACGAAATTGTGCTTGGCCCCGGATAAAACGCCCCAAGCTGTAGGCGCACTCGCCGAGCAATTGCGCCAAATCTTTAGTTTCCTGCCAAATTTTATGCGTCGCTGCCCCCACGACGGCGACGAAATCAGCCAACCGGAGATTTTGCGCGGCGACCTGGGGCTTTGTAACCAATAATGTCGCCAGCCGCCCCACCTCTGGCGGCAAGCCCTCTTCCACCAGCTCTATTTTTTGCGCGGCACTCCACAGGCGCGCCGCGCTTAGAAAAAGGGCCAATGAACTATCCCAACCGCCAATTTCTTCAGCGTGCAGCACCACCCGCCGAGGCCGATGAGCGGCCAAAGCCTGACTCCATCTGGGCGTTGATTCTGTGATCCGCCAGTCGCCCGTTAAACGCACCACCAATACCTCACCTTCCCGCGACGTCGCGGCGCAGGCGGGGCTAGTGGTGACAAGAGGGGCCATAAACAGAAGAGTGTGCGCAGGCGGGGCTCCTGCGCCAGACTGATTTTATCCGTGCAATTAAGTCAGTGGCCGCAGCAACATGTTCCCCGCATGCGCTTCCCCACTCTCCTGCTTGATCTTGATGGTACGCTCCTCGATCATTTTCAAGCGATCCAGCGCTGCCATACTTACACCATGCAGAAACTGGGCTTGCCCCCGCCGACTCCGGCCCAGGTGCGGGCGGCCATCGGCGGCGGCCTACCAGAAGCCATCACCCGCCTCGTGGGAGCCGCCCGTCTGGCGGAGGCCTTAACCATTTATCGTCCCTACTGGGATGCCACCATGCTGGATGATGTGGCCCTACTCCCAGGGGCGCGGGAATTATTGGTAGCGGTCCAACAAATGGGCGGGCGGGCGGCCATCTTTACCAACAAGCATGGCCCCTCTTCACGCCGGATCTGCCAGCACTTAGGTATCAGCGAACTCCTGGTCGGCAATTTTGGGGCTACGGATACTCCATGGTTGAAACCAACTCGCGCGTTCACGCTGCACGCCCTTGAGACAATCGGCGCTACGGCGGCGCAGACCGCCCTCGTCGGTGACTCGCCCTACGATCTCGCGGCCGCCCACAATTCGGGTTGCACCTTCTATGGCGTAACGACCGGCACCCATACTGCGGCCGAACTCCTGGCCGCTGGGGCGGTTAATGTTTTCCCGGATCTACCCAGCCTTACCCCAATTTTATTAGCACAAAACCCGGCCAGCGCTTAGCGTGGTCGACGTAGCACGCCGAGCTTGGTCTCGAGTACTTCAAAAACTAGCCCGTGCGCGGTGCTAAATTCCTGCAAAGCCTGCCGGGAGCCGTCGTAAACATGTTCGGGCTGACAGTCATCAATCACGATAATGCCGCCAGGACTGAGCCGCGGCCATAATTTCTCGAGGGCAGCCTTGGTCGGCAGGTAAAGATCAACATCAAGCAGCACAAAACAGAACTGCGTTTCCTCGGTAAAATTAAAATCCTGAATCGCCGCCGCTTGGGCGGCGACGCGGCTGATGCCATTAAAGCGCATGGTGCGCTCGAACCAGTGCCGCGAGTTGATCGTAAATTTATTCAGCGCGCGCCGATCAGCGGCGGCCTGCTTACCGCGGACCTGTAATTCATGCGCCACATCGCTCGCGACAAATCCACCAAAGGTATCTATCGCCCAATAACGTTTAGTCGGCGCGATCTCATCAAGATGTTTGTTTAAAAAAACAGTCGTGTACCCGCGATAACACCCGATCTCCCCACAATCGCCGGGCACCACGGCGGCTTCTGTCAGTAACGTGGTCAAACGGGCGAGCTGCGCCGGCGTAAAAGCGTAACGATATTTATAGAGCAGGTAGGATCGAAACGGCGACCAGAACAGTGCCCGCTTCACCAGTCCATCTAACCAAATCTCCCAGCGCGAATTAATCATGACGGCCCTCGTTGAGCGCTCCGCGCTCGCTCGACCTCTAGGCGCAACGCGCGCAACGAGACATGAAGATCCCGCAGAAAAGCCGCTAATGCCGCGATCAATAATAACACACTGGAAATAAAGACCGTCACCAGCTCTAGCGCAAATTCGCGGTGCATGATCGCATCGAGAAAAATTACCACGACCAACACACAGGACAGAAGCATACTCGAGCCGGCGAGGGTCACGGCTAGGCGCAGCAATTTTGCGCGCTGCCACATAATCTCCAGCTGCCGTTCAATATGTTCCCGGGCGGCCCCGGCGGCACCTTGGGACTCTCGCGCCAAAGCCCGCGTGCGATCGACGATGCGCCCGAGGCGATTCGTCAGCGTAATCAACAAGCCACTCACCCCGGAAAGTAAAATCACCGGAGTGATCGAGAGCTGAATAACGGGCAAAAACGAACTGGGCAGAACAGTTTCCATGGACGCGAAAGTTAAGCCAGCCCCACCCGAGAGCAATCTTACTCGCGCCGCGCGGCCGCTTTCACGCCACGGGTCGCCGGGCGATTAACAGCGTCGCGGTCATGTCCTGCACCAATTTGCCCGCTTGATTATAGGTCCGACACTGGAGCTGCAATAGTCCGTAAGCCGGACGCGCCGGCGCCGGCGCCAGCCCCAGGACCTCGGTCACCACTCGCAAGCGATCGCCAGGCAAGACGGGCCGGGGCCAACGCAAATTTTCCATCCCCTGACCAATCACCCCGCCATCAAGGGCCATTTCCCCTTGGACCATTAAACGCATACTGACGGCCGCCGTATGCCAGCCACTGGCGACCAGTTGCCCAAAGAAAGTTGTCCGCGCAGCCACGGCATCGGTGTGAAACGGCTGAGGGTCATATTGCTGAGCAAATGCCGTGATTTCAGCCGCCGTCATAACGTAATCAGCGGTGTTGAATTTTTCTCCAAGCTGCAAATCCTCGTAATAGCGCATGGCTCTCGGATAACTCATTTGGCCGGAAAGTCCAACCCGCCAAGAGTTGCCTCGCCGCGAAACTGCGTGCATCTAATCAGCATCCGTGGCTACTCCCGCCTCCAGTTCTCTCACCGGCGTTCTCGAACGCATCATTTTCTTCAATGAAGAGAATCATTACACGATCGCTGAATTGCGGCCCGACGCGCTTTCCCCTAAAGCCGTGCAAGCCACTGCGGGCACCGAGGACAGTGGCACTGATCGTGTGACCGTGGTCGGCGCTCTCCCTGGGGTGCAATGCGGCGAAACACTCCAGCTAACGGGCGAATGGACGCGTCATGCCCAACACGGGGCGCAGTTTAAAATTGCCGCCTTCAAATCGGAACTACCCTCCTCCGTCTACGGCATTCGCAAATATCTCGGCAGCGGCCTCGTTCCCGGCATCGGCAAAGTTTATGCCAATAAAATCGTCGACACTTTCGGCACCGATACCCTCCGCGTCCTCAGCGAAGAATCGGGCAAGCTGCGTAAGGTTCCTGGCATTGGCAAAGTTCGCGCGACGGCGATCAAGGAAGCCTGGGCTGAACAAAAAACCCTGAGGGAAGTGCACATTTTTCTGCAAACCTACGGCGTCACCACTTCGCAATGCGTGAAGCTCGTTAACCAGTACGGCCCCGAAGCCAAGCAAGTGATCATTAATGAACCCTATCGAGTTGCCCGTGAAATCGATGGCATTGGATTTAAAACGGCCGACCGCATTGCGATCAACCTCGGCTACGCGAACGACGCGGCGCCCCGGCTCGACGCCGGCCTAATCTACGCGCTCGAAACGCTCCAAGAGGAAGGGCACACCGCCTATCCACGCGGTGAACTCGTCGACTACGCCGCCACTCTGCTTGAAACTTCTGCCACGCTCCTCGAGGCGCGCATCGAGGCCCTCCTGGTCGCCAAGGCCATTGGGCAACAGAGCATCAGCGCGACTGAGTCCGCCGCGACGGCGTTGCTCCAACTCCCCACGAATGAACGGGCCGAGCGGAAAATTGCCGATGCGGTTAAGCGCCTGAACTCAGTGCCCTCCGGCTTGCCTACCATCAAAATTGACGCCGCACTTGACTGGGCGCAGAAAAAAGCGGGCTTTGCTTTCCACGACTTGCAGCGTACGGGGCTCCAGCATGCGCTGGCCCATAAGTTCAGCATCCTCACTGGCGGGCCGGGCACGGGAAAAGCTCAGCCTTTGCACGCAGCGGTGCTCACTCCGACCGGCTTTCGCCCCATCGGCTCGCTCAGGCCAGGCGACGAACTGGTTACCCCCGAAGGCGCCATCGCTCGGGTGCGCAGCGTCCACCCCCAAGGCATCAAGCCGGTATTTCGTGTCGCCTTTAGCGACGGTCGCTCCTGCGAGTGTTGCGGCGACCACCTGTGGAAAGTCTGGACCCGCACCTCTGTCTGGAGTCCGAGTCGGCAGAAAAAAATCCGCTCGCGCGATTGGCGGGTCGTGCCGCTCAGCTACGTGCAAAAGCGCCTCAGCGAACAGCGCGCGGAGAACGAGCGCATGGGTGTACCGCTACTCACCCCCTGCGCCACCCTGCCGGAACTCTCTTTGCCCTGCGACCCCTATGTGCTCGGCGCTTTAATCGGAGACGGCAACCTTGGCGACGCCGTCCAACTTACCACCACGGACTTAGAAATCCACGACCGGGTAGCCCAGCTGGTCGCACCGCTGGGGGTTCGGCTCAAGCCGGTGACTTTGCACGGTATCCCCACCATCACCTATCGTCTTATCGCTGGCGGCAAAGGCCGGCCCAACCCCCTGCGCACCGCCATAGTTCGGCTCGGCCTGAACGTCAATTCAGAGGCCAAATTCATTCCCGCCAACTACCTTAAGGCCTCGCTCGCTCAGCGCTTAGAACTGCTCCGCGGTCTGCTCGATACCGACGGCACCGTAGATAAGCTGGGCAATGCATCCTTCACATCATGCTCCTACCGTTTGGCGAAGGATTTCCAGGCCCTCGCTTGGTCGGTCGGCTGCATCGCCACTTTGGGCGCTACCAAAAAACCCACTTACACCTATCGCGGGGAGAAAAAGACCGGACGGGACGCTTACACTATTTTCATCCAACATCCGGAACCTGCCAGCCTGTTCACGCTTTCGCGCAAGCAGCGCCGCACGGCGCGACCCAAGGCGCGCAAACGATTCGCGCATCGCATCCGCATCACTTCGATCGTCCCCACTACATTACAGGAATGCGTCTGTATCTCAGTAGATTCAGCCTCTGGCCTCTATATCACTGATGATTTTGTGGTGACCCATAATACCACCATCCTGCGCGCGCTTGTCGAAATCCTGAAAGCCAAAAAAGTCCGCGTCCACCTCGCCGCCCCCACTGGCCGGGCCGCGCAACGACTCGCTGAAACCACCGGGGGCTTTGCCTCCACGATTCATCGCTTGTTAAAATTTGAAGGGGCCAAAGGCGGCTTCACCGTCAACGAATCACATCCGCTGGCGACGGATTATTTAATCGTCGATGAAGCCTCCATGCTCGACTCACGGCTCGCCGCCGCGCTGCTCTCGGCGGTACCCGTGCGCGCCCACCTCCTGCTCGTCGGTGACACGGACCAATTGCCGAGCGTCGGCGCCGGCAATGTGCTGAAAGATCTCATCAGCACAGAGCAAATCCCGGTAACTCGCTTGGCGGTCGTCTATCGACAAAAAGAACAAAGCCTCATCGTGACGGTGGCGCACGCTATCAACGACGGCAACCACTCGCCCCCACCCATCGTCAACGAAGTCGCGCAAGCCCAAGCTTGGAGTGATCTTAATTTCATTGCCGCGAGCTCACCCGAAGACTGCCTAGCGAAAGTCACGGAGCTTTGCACCCAATTCATCCCTCACCATTTCAAGTGGCTGCACCCGATCAATGACGTGCAAATTCTCGCGCCGATGCACAAAGGCACCGCGGGCGTCGCGAATCTCAACCTCGCCCTGCAGGCCGCGTTGAACCCCCAGCACCAGAGTCTCAAAACAATCAGCGGGGAATATCGGCCGGGCGATAAACTCATCCAGCTGCGGAATAATTATGATAAAGATTTATTTAACGGCGATATTGGGGCGGTGCTCTCGATCGATGGGGTCAAGGGAACGCTGACTGCCGAATTTGACGGCGCCCAGCACACCTTTGAGCGCAATGAATTTGGTGATCTCGGCCTAGCCTACGCCATCAGCATTCATAAATCACAGGGCAGCGAATATCCCATCGTCATCGTCCCGCTACTCAAAGCGCACTTTGTGATGCTCCAGCGCAATTTAATCTACACGGCAATTACGCGGGGCCGAAAAAAAGTATTCATCGTCGGAGAACCAGCGGCCTACGGCATGGCAGTGCGCAATGCTGAAGCGAAATTGCGCTGCACTCACCTACGCCAAAAAATCTTGGGCCAGAGCCTTTGAGCAAAGCCATGTCCCTTCCCCCCGAGCCCACCCCGCAGAAATATCGTCTTAAACCCGCCCAATTTGAACGACTGAATGCGGCGCCCGGCACGAGTCCGGCGTCCCCCGAGCATGATGTCTTCGCTTTACTCGCCGGGGTCCGCCAGCAGGAGGCCGCAGCCGGCCTGAACCAAGTACAGCTAGTGCCGGCGACCCGTCGGCGGCGGCGCCGCGATTATCTCCTCCTCCTCTTGGCCGGAAACAGCCTGATGCTCACTTTGTTTTTCGTCGAAATATTCCTCGGCTTCCAAGTGCAATGCTTGGCGGCACGCATGCCGAATGAATTTTATCATCTGCTTAATTACGCCCTCCATGACGGCCGGCCTATGTTTTTTCTGCCAGCGGTCTGCATGACCGCCTACTCCGCCGCCATTACCTGGCTGATGTACGGCGTCATCGACCGCTATTAAGCTCGCGATGTTAACGGACCGCTCAGCGCCCCATTTGCTCCTTTTGTCCTATTGGCAGCAACCCGACCGTGGGCTCAATTACACCAGATTAATTAATCCCCTTTTCCTATGATTAAAATACCCCAGCTAGCCTTCATCTTACTCGTAGCTGTGACCGCTCTGCGGGCTACCCCCGTGGCCGTAGAGGGCTTCACCTATGTGAAGTCCCGCGGCGGGATCGATGAATACACCCTCAACACCAACGGCCTGCAGGTGCTGCTCATCCCCGAGACTTCCGCGCCCGTCATTACTTTTATGGTAACCTACCGCGTAGGCTCGCGCAACGAGGTTACTGGCACCACGGGCTCAACTCATCTACTGGAGCACTTGATGTTCAAGGGCTCCGTCAATTATAACCGCGACAAGGGCAACTCCGTTGATCAGCTGCTGTCTCGCACCGGCGCACAATTTAATGCGACGACTTATCTCGATCGCACTAATTATTATGAAAATTTAGGCAGCGACCAGTTAGCGATGGTCATCGGCATGGAAGCTGACCGCATGCGTAACCTGCTTTTGCGCGAGTCCGATCGCCGACCGGAAATGACTGTGGTGCGCAATGAATTTGAACGCGGCGAGAACAGCCCCATCCAATCGCTCATCAAGGAAATTTTTGCGGCCGCCTACGTCGCCCATCCTTACCATCACAACACCATCGGCTGGCGCTCAGATATTGAAAAAGTTTCCATCGAAAAATTGCGCGAATTTTACGACACCTTCTATTGGCCGGACAATGCAACCGTTACCTTGGTCGGCGACTTTCAGAGCACCGAGGCCCTCGGGTTGATTAAACAACATTACGGCGCCATCACCCGCGCCCCGCGCCCCATTCCTCAAATATATACTGAAGAACCGGAGCAGACAGGCCCGCGCCGCGTGGTCGTTAAACGTCCAGGCCAGCTAGGCGTCATTGCCATCGCGCACAAATCTCCAGCGGCCACGCACCCTGATTTTCCGGCCCTTGCTATCCTGGGGTCTATTCTCGGTGACGGCAAAAACAGCCGACTTTACCGTGAGCTCACGGACAAGAATCTCTCCACCGGCGTTTTCACGGGACCCTTCGCGCTGCGTGACCCCTCGCTGCATTTTACTTTCATCCCCCTCGCTCCGGGCGCGAGCCATGAGCAAGTTGAAAAGATCGCCGTGGATGAGATCGAAAAAATTAAACAGCACGGGGTGACTGCCACGGAAGTCCAAGCGGCAATCGCCAAGGCGCTCGCCGATTCTGCTTATCAACGGGATGGCTCTTTCGCCATCGCTGGAAAAATTAATGAATTTATCGCGGCGGGAGATTGGACGCTTTACGTGACGCTGGATGAGGCTCTGCAGAAGGTCACCCCCGCCGATGTGCTTCGCGTGGCTAATAAATATCTCAACGTCGATCAAAGCACGACCGGCTGGTTTATCCCCCAAGCGCCCGCCGCGGCCGCCCAGTCAGCTTCGAAATAATCCTCCAAGCATTTCTTCCATGAAATCTATTTCTTTTTTCCTGCTCGCCCTCAGCCTATTTCTGCCAGCCGGCCGGGCCCAAATCGCGCCCCAGGTGCAACGCGCCCAAATCGCAGGGCTCGATGTGCTGATCTATAAAACTGGGGTCAACGACGTCGTCACGATCGTGGGCTCATTACCAGCGGGCGATGTCTTTGCTGGCGACGGCAACGTCGCTATCCCCACGCTCACCGGGATGTTGCTTGAGCAAGGCACCACCACCCAAAATCAATTTGCCATTGCCGAAAAACTTGAGCGCGTGGGCGCTAGTATTTCTTTTAGCGTCGGCGACCAGCTACTGAACATCCAAGCGAAGTGCCTTAAAAAGGATGCGGCGCTAGTGATTGGCCTGATCGCAGAGCAATTGCGCTATCCGGCCCTTGCCCCAGAAGAATTAACCAAAGCCAAAAAACAATTTTCCGGCAGTCTGCAGCGCCAGCTTGAAAATACTGATTTCCGCGCTGGCGAGGCCTTTAACCGGGCAGCCTATCCAGCCGGTCACCCGAATCATACGCCCTCGACCGATGAATACCTGACCGCCATCGCGAGCGTCACACCCGAAGAGATTCGTGCTTTCCACGCTAAATATTATGGCCCAGCGCACTGCACGTTCGTCTTGGTCGGTGATGTTGATCCGCGAGTTATCACCACGGCCTTGACGACTAGCTTCAGCGGTTGGACGGGTGGCGTTGACCTTCCTCATCCGGCCAAGGCGACCGCGACCGACTCGGCTAAAAATCAAAATGTTTTTGTCGCCGGCAAGACGAGCGTCTCCGTCGTCATGGGCCAAACCACTGGACTCAGATACAGTGACCCAGATTATCAGGCGCTAAAAGTAGCGACGGCGGTACTCGGGGGCGGCGGCTTCTCCGGCCGACTGATGCAGACGGTCCGTGACAAAGAAGGTCTCACCTACGGTATTTATTCCAATGTCACTCAGGACACCTTTACCGACGGGGACTGGCGCCTGACCGCCACGTTTGCTCCGGCCCTTTTAGAAAAAGGCATTGCCTCAGCCAAAGTCCAATTAGCGAATTGGTATGCAGAGGGAATCACTCCGGCCGAACTCGCTTACCGTAAAACCAACTTGGTCGGCAGCTTCAAGGTGGGACTCGCCACCACGGATGGACTGGCGGGAGCGCTGCTGATCGCCCTCCACCGCGGCTACGACCAAGCTTGGCTCGATCAATATCCCCAGGTGATCGAGGCCTTGACGCTCACCCAAGTGAACAGCGCCATAAAAAAATATCTGAATCCCGAGGAAATGTTTATTATTAAAGCCGGCACCATTCCCGGAGTCATCACTGCCCCTGCGCCTACCAAATAACCACCCGTGCGCGGCGCCTCCCCGCCTAGATTCCTCCCTATCGCGGGGGTTGCGCACCGCCGCCGCTTGATCAAAATCGATAAGCGGCGGTTAACCCGATCTGGCGGGGCGCAGCCCGATCCTCATAACGTTTTTCAAGATAGTCGGGATCCTCATTGCCGAAGAAAAAGACCCGTTGGTCATATTTTTTATCGAGCAGATTTTTGCCCCAGAGCGTCAGGGTCCACGTCCGCCAAGCATAACCCCACGTGGCATTGATAACCTGAAATGCCCGGCGGGACTCATTTTGATTATTGGCATCAAACTGTTGCGCGCGGGCGATCCATTCAGCTGAAGCAAAATAGCCGTGCGCGGCCCGATAGTTGGTCGAAAAAGTATAGCCATAGCGGGGCGTGTTGGCGAGCGGGCGCCCCCCACCCACATTACCATTAGTCAGAATGAAGGGTCGCAGATGAGATTGCATCAGCGCCAGCGTACCGCGCAGCGACCATGTTTTAGTGAGGGCATAACTCCCCGCAGCCTCTAAGCCGGCCACCTGCGCGCGCTGAGCATTATCAGTGAAAAAACGATAATTTCCACCGAACCCGGCCGAATCTCGGACTTGAGTATTTGCCCGTTGAATCAAAAAGGCGGTGATCTCTCCGGTCAGTTGCTGCTCAAGCCAGTGTCCACGGAGACCGGCTTCATATTGCCAGAGATACTCGCTGGTGTACGTCACAGGATCTTGGGTTTGATCGATCCGCGCATCAATATTTATGCCACCCGCCTTGTAGCCCCGCGTCAGTGACAGAAAGGCAAATTCATGATCACTCAATTCATGTTCGAGTGTTAACTTACCCCCAGGCAAGATGTCGCTAAAACGGGGCGCCAGTGTGACGACTGGCTCGGTAGCGCTCGGATTAAAATACGTGAGCATTTTCTTGCCGTTACCCGTGAGCGCGATGTGTTCCGCCCGCAGGCCTACCACGAGCCGCGTGCGTGCGGTAAAATTGTGCCCCCACTGGCCAAACAGCGCCGCGTTTCGCGCGTCATACTGCGTAGCGAGGCCGCGCCGGCTGTAAGGATCTTGACCTGCATACTGACTAGCTTCCGCCGTACTCGAGAAAAAAGCTCCCAGCGTCCAGCGATCGCCCCCCTCCGACGCAGCCTGCGGCTCCGAATCGAGCCGCAGCTCTTGATTTAGTACCGTGCGCTCGCGCCGCAGATCACTGAACCCGGCATAGGAGGCCGCGGTCCAATCATCATCATAGCTATAAATTGAACGGGAGTGCACGCCACTGGTTATAGTCGTGAGGCGCGCGGCGGCCCAACCGCGGTACGTGCCACGTAAACTGGCGGCGAGCGAGCGCTGTTCATCGCGTCCGGGCTGATCGCTGTAACTGAGGCGACCATTATTATCCAAAGCGAAGGCATCGAAGCCGTTATTGAAATTTGCCGCGAGCGCCGCACCGGCCCAAGTCCAGAGAGGCTGCGGATTCCACGTGAGCCGGACCCGCGCCGTGAATTCATCCCGCGCGTTCGTCGCTCGGTTCAATGTCACATTGCGCCTAAACCCGTCGCTCGAAGTTTGCTGCAAGGCAACCCGCGCCATGAATTGCTCCGGGCGGGCCGCTACGAGGGGACCACCAAACGCTAGGCTTCCGGTACGCAAAGCATCGCTACCCACACTGCTCTCGGCTTGCCCCGTCCAAAATGGCGTCGGGGCATTGGTTACCATCCGCACCACCCCGCCGGCCGCGTTCGCTCCGAACGCGCCCGCCTGTGCGCCGCGCAGCACCTCCACTTGGCTCACATCAAACGTACTGCCGATGGCCCCTAGGCCCGTGAAGTCAAAATCATCGAGCAAAAAGCGTACCGCGGAGTCGGGCGTCTCGCCCTCGTATTGAGAATTTTCCCCCAGTCCACGAATCTGCAGATAGCGGGGGCGCGAGGTCCCACCGGTCCAGGTAAGATTAGGAATCTGATCCACCAAATCGCCAAAATGCCGCACGGCGCCAGCGCGAAGACTGGTCTCATCGAAGACCGATACGCTTGCCGGCATGCGCGCGAGAGGCGAGGCCCAGACATCTGCGGTGACGCGAAGGGGCGCCAGCGCAATGGGCGCAGGGTCACGCGCGGCGGAGGTCGAAATCTGCGCACGCGCGGCGGCAGTCGCCGACAGCGTCAAAATAAAATAAAACCAGGGGATCCGAGATAGCATAGAGTTGGCGCCCAACCCAAAATGACCCCACCGAGAGTGAAACCGAGAGTGCCGTGGCACTCTCTTGCTTGTTTCCTTCGCCGGTATGATCCGTTTCAGGTTCAGAGGGTCGAGCAGCCGAACGAGCCGCAATCTCAGTCCTCCGCGGAGGACACCCCTACGAGCAGGCGCAGGCTCAGGAGGGATTTATTTTGGGTCAACCACTGAATTAAATTAACCTTAATTCCGCAGTATGATTGGCCACAAAAAAGCAAAAGCTGAAAGATAACGGTGCAGAACACCAAGCTACGCGAAGCGTTTGTATCCTGCGCGTAGCTTCGTGTTCTGCGCGGATGATAACGCCTTGAGTGGATTCTGACGCCTCTCGTGGCCCGTGCCCGTCTGACTCGGCCGCCCGACCAGCGAACCCTATAAATCATGAAGGGCGCCCCTGACGGGACGCCCTGCATGACCTAACACCAAGTAAACCTATGAACTCAAAACTAATTACAGTGAGTAAGACGGCGCTGGTGCAGAAACGTTGAATTTATTTTAAAAAAAATTCAGCCAGCTAAAATATTAAGGGGCCCCTCTTGCGAGTGGCCCCTTAATAACCAATACACCTATAACACCTAAAAACTACAAACAATGTTTCGCTATGAACGATCACTGCTACACGGGGGTAGACGCAGTTTGGTGGAAAACGTTGGAATTATTTTTCTGAAATTTATTAGCGAAAATATTTTGCTAATATATTTTATAATTATCTCATCTATAATGCTTTACAAAATATAAAATCGCATCACTTCGCGCGATTGAGTAGGCGCGGCGTCATAAATCTGTGCGCCAGGAATGGCGTTCTAAAGCTTTTCGCCGACCGCCATCCTCTCGCCTAGGCCTTCACAAATGAATTTCTGCTGGCAGTACCAAGCCAGCATGGGCCTTGGTCGGCGACGCCTTGAGGGGATACCGAAACAGCTTACCCTCAAAATTCTTAAAGATCACTTCATCATCGGTGATTGCCTGCACGTAATCAGGATTGATCGGTACTTTGCCGCCGCCGCCAGGGGCATCGATGACATATTGGGGTACAGCGTAGCCGGTCGTATGCCCACGCAGTGCACGGATAATCTCAATGCCCTTGCGCACATCCACCTTGAAGTGGGCCCCGCCCGTGATCAGGTCCATTTGGTAAATATAATAAGGCCGCACGCGCATGCGGAGCAAGCGGTGCACGAGCGCCTGCATGACCTCGGCGTCATCGTTGATCCCTTTTAGCAATACGCTCTGATTGCCCAGGGGCACGCCCGCAAAAGAAAGTCGCTCGCACGCTGCTTTTAATTCCTGAGTCGCCTCCTTGGGGTGGTTAATGTGCAGGCTCATCCAGATCGGGCCATGCTTCTTAAAAATTTCCGCTAACTCTGGGGTAATGCGCTGCGGTAAGAAAACCGGGATGCGTGACCCAATGCGAATAAACTCTACATGCTTGATGGCGCGCAGCCGCCCGAGCAAGTGATCGAGCTTCTTATCCGACAACAAAAGGGGATCCCCACCCGACAAGAGCACATCGCGCACCTCTGAATGCGCCTCAATGTAACGGAGCGCCTGCTCGTATTCAGGATGAAAATTATAGTCCTGCGCGTTGCTCACGAGCCGACTGCGCGTACAATAACGACAATAGGCCGCACAGCGATCGGTTACTAAGAATAAGACCCGATCCGGATAGCGATGCACCAGACCAGGCACGGGAGAGTGCTCATCCTCCCCCAAGGAATCCAGCATCTCCCCAGAGGAAATCACCATCTCATCGCTCCGCGGAATGACTTGCTTGCGAATAGGACAGTGGGGATCAGTCCGATCGATGAGGTTAAAGAAATAAGGCGTGATCGCGAGCGCGAGCTTCTCTTTGGCGAAAAGACAGCCGGCCTTCTCCTCTGGCGTCAGGGTCAGGTAACGCTCCAAGTGCTCAATCGTGGTTAAGCGATTCTTCAGCTGCCAAGACCAGTCCTGCCAATCAGATTCAGGAATATGTTGCCACAGCCCCTGGCCTTCAAACCAAGTGGAGCGGTCGTCGATGTAGGCCATGGGTGGACTCAAGACCTAGCTGGATTGCGCACTCTGTCAAATAGGGGAATTACCCCGTCCGGCGCGGCTTCTCAGGCCCCACTAGCCTCTGTTTACGATAAGCTGTGCAAATTTTCCGCTAATACACTTGGCAGGGGCCAATGAAGCCCTTTTCGTCGGACTTTAATGCCAGCGACCAATCCCGCTATTCTCGCCCTTGAAGACGGTAGCATATTCCGTGGCGTAGCCTTTGGGGCCAACGCTGCTATCGCCGGCGAGTGTGTTTTTAACACCTCCATGACCGGTTATCAGGAGATCATCACTGATCCCTCTTACTTCGGCCAGATCGTGACCATGACCGCGCCCCAGATTGGCAACTATGGGGTCAACGGTGAGGATGAGGAATCCCGCACCCCAAAATGCTCTGGCTTAGTGGTACGCGAGATCTCCCCGATCGTCAGCAACTGGCGCAGTAAGATGTCCCTCGATGAGTACTTAAAAAAGTACGATATCCCGGGCATTAGCGAAATCGACACGCGCGCCTTGACCAAAAAGCTTCGCGTAGATGGTGCGATGAAATGCTGCCTCAGCACCCTGCCATTGAGCGATGCCGAGGCGGTCCAGCGCGCCAAAGCCTGGCACGACATGGCCGGCAGCGATTACGTTAAGGATGTTACCTGCCAGTCGCCCTACCTTTGGGGCGCGGATGACGCGACGCGTCATAATACCCAGTATTTGCCCGTCGGGACCCTCGGCGGCACGACGGTCACGCCAGCCAAGAAATTTAAAGTCGCCGCCTTCGACTACGGGGCAAAATACACGATCTTCCGCAAACTGGTTCGCCATGGTTTCGAAGTACAAGTATTTCCCGCGACCGCGACCGCGGAACAAGTGCGCGAATACGGCGTGGATGCGGTATTTTTATCCAATGGCCCGGGCGATCCAGCGGCCCTGCCTTACATCCACCAGACGGTTAGCCGGTTATTGCCGGATTACCCCATCTTCGGGATCTGCCTCGGCCATCAGATGCTCACGCACGCCCTCGGCGGCACGACCTTTAAACTCAAATTTGGTCACCGCGGGGGCAACCAACCGGTGAAAAATCTAGAAACCGGCAAAGTTTCGATTACCGCCCAGAATCATGGCTTTGCCACCGACCCGAAATCGCTGGAGAGCCGCAGTGCGGTCGTGACTGAAATTAACTTAAATGACCAAACAGTAGAAGGCCTGCGCCATAAGGAACTGCCGGTATTCAGCGTGCAGTACCATCCGGAAGCCGCCCCCGGCCCGAATGACGCCGATCCCTTGTTTGAGCATTTCTACCAGCTCGTAGCGAAACGGAAGGCCGGGAAGATTTAGTTTCTTTGGCTTAACCTCCGAGCACCTGCTCGAAGCGCTTGGCGTCCTCTGGCGTATCAACCCCAATCGTCGGGTCATCAGTTGCTGCTATTGCTATGGGATAACCGTTCTCCAGGGCCCGCAGCTGCTCTAATTTCTCGATCTGCTCCAACTGGCTGGGAGGGAGAGATACGAATTTTTCGAGAAAATCTGCCTTATACGCATACAACCCAAGATGCTTGTAACATGGGTTTCCCGCTACCCAGGCGTCATCAATCGTCAGACCGAGATCGCGGGAAAAGGGCATCCGAGACCGCGAAAAATACATCGCTCGCCCGGTTTGGGTCATGACTACTTTGACCTGATTCGTATTAAAAAAATCCACCACGCGTTTAAAGGGAGTGCAGAGAGTCGCCATCGGGCAATCTCCCTGAATGAGACGGGCCAGCGCCTGCAACTGCCCGGCGCTCACCAGTGGCTCATCCGCTTGCACATTGAGCACATAACTAGCCCGCACAGTGCGGTTGGCTTCGGCAATCCGATCCGTGCCGCTGGGGTGGTCAGCCGAGGTCATAATCGTCCTAAAACCCGCCCCTTCTAGGCACTCAGCTAATAATTTATCATCCACCGCAAACCAGAGGGGATAATCAGGCGCCTGGGCCGTTATTCGCTCAGCCACCCACAGCACAAGTGGCTTACCTTTAATTAAATGGAGAAGTTTGCGCGGA
>CAIVJE010000225.1 GCA_903906135.1 uncultured Verrucomicrobiota bacterium
CGCTCACACCGAAGTTCATTCAATTCGGCTATGGCGTCTGGATGACTCTAGCCACCGTGGCCTGGTTTAGCTTTGTCTCCGTCGTGTTTACTCAACCCAGAATCCGGCATAGATTTCTCCGCTACGGTCACTGGATCGACCGCAGCCTCGGGGTCGTTTTTATCGGATTTGCGCTCAGCTTGGTGCTGACAGCGCGGCGGTGAGCGCGCGCTCACTGCGGCTCAGATTTCGTTGAGGCGGAGGCAGGCGACGTGGCGTTGGGGTTCGGCTAATTGAAGCGGCGGAGTGGTCGTGCGACATTGCGGCTGTACGTGAGGACACCGCGGATGGAAGGCGCACCCGGTCGGCGGATGGAGGGGCGAGGGTGGATCACCCGCGAGCACCAAGCGAGGGCTCCGGCGCAGAAGATCAGGATCGAGGTGGGGGATCGCGCTCACCAGCGCTTGCGTGTAAGGGTGGCGGGGACGTTCCATGACGTCGGTCGCGGGTCCGAGCTCGACGATTTTCCCGAGATACATCACGGCGATGCGATCAGAGATGTGTTTCACCACGGAGAGATCGTGCGCGATGAAAATCAGGGTGAGGTTCATCTCGCGGCAGAGTTGGGCGAGTAAATTAAGAATTTGCGCTTGAATGGAAACATCGAGCGCCGAGACGGGTTCATCGGCGATGATGACCTTGGGTTCCAGTGCGAGCGCCCGCGCGATCGCGATGCGCTGACGTTGCCCGCCGGAGAATTCGTGGGGATATTTTCCGAGCACCTGGGACGACAGACCTACTTTTTCGGCCAAGGCCACGACGCGCGCCCGGACTTGCTCGGGTGGAACGACGCGATGCACGAGCAGCGGTTCCGCCAAAGTGGCGTACACCGTGAGCCGCGGGTTCAGCGAGGCAAAGGGATCTTGAAAAATCATCTGTAAGTCGCGCCGGGCGACGAGCAGTTCAGCGGCGGAGGCGGCCGTTAAGTTTCGGCCTTCGAGTAACACCGTGCCGGCCGTTGTTGGGACCAATTGCATGATCGTGCGCGCCAACGTGGATTTACCGCAGCCCGATTCGCCCACCAGCCCGAGAACCTCACCGCGCTGGACGTGCAGGGTAATGCCATCGACTGCTTTGATGGTGCCGGTTTGGTGCCGAAACAGAAAGCCTGATTCGACGGGGAAGTGCGTCTGCACGTCGTTCAGTTGGAGAATAGGCGATGACATCAGGATTAGCTTTCGTTGGAAAAATAGATTCCGTCGGCTAGATTTCTTGGGCTTGGACGCGCAGGCAGGCGGTGGCTTGGGTGGCGCTTACGGGCAGCAGGCCTGGGGCGGTGGCGTGACAGCGGTCGGTGACGGCAGCGCAGCGGTCGGCGAAGGCGCAGCCTGCATTGGGTTTGGATAGATCGGGAGGTAGTCCTGGAATGGTGTAGAGATCGCGACCTTTGGGCTGTAAAGACGGAATCGAGCGCTGCAGGGCTTGGGTGTAGGGATGGCGCGGTGCGCGGAACAGCGTGCGGGTGTCAGCGGTTTCAACGATGCGCCCAGCATACATGACTTGGACGCGATCACAAAGTCCGGAGACGACGCCAAGATCGTGGGTCACAAAAATGACCGCCATTTGAAATTCCTGTTGGAGCTTTTTGATCAGCTCGAGGATTTGCGCCTGCACCGTAACATCCAGCGCGGTGGTTGGTTCGTCGGCGATGAGGATTTCAGGTCGCGTAATGAGCGCCATCGCGATCATGACCCGTTGCCGCATGCCGCCAGAAAATTCGTGAGGGTAAGCTTGGAGACGCTGCGCGGCGTCGTTGATCCCCACCGCTTCAAGCATGGCGAGGCCGCGAGCTAAGGCCGCGGGCCGCGATATTTTTTCGTGAATGAGGAGTGGCTCGATCAGTTGATCCGCGATGCGCAGGTAGGGATTAAGCGACGTCATCGGATCCTGAAAGATCATCGCGAGGCGTTTGCCGCGAATCGCGCGGGCTTGCGCGGGCGAGCAATGGAGCAGATCGGTGCCGTCGAACATCGCGGTCCCGCTTTCGATCCGGCCGGGCGGTTGCGGGACAAGGCCCATGAGGGAGTAACAGGTCACCGATTTCCCCGAGCCAGATTCGCCCACGAGACCGAGAGTTTCGCCTTTGGCGAGGGTGAAGCTGACGCCGTCGACGGCTCGGTAGACGCCGTTGCGAGTGTGAAAAGAAGTGCGCAGATCAGTGACTTCGAGCAAAGGCATGGGCTAGCGCGAGGCTGAGAATGGCTCTACGTGCAGCAATGATAAATTCAGGAGCGCGGCGAAACTAATTCCGCCGAGTTACCGATTAATTCAGCGAAGAGCGCTTCGTGCTGACTCAGCATTTGCTCGAGCGAGAAACGAGCCGGCGCGTCCGTCTGGCCGCGCGCAACGATGGCTTCGACGGCGGGACCACCCGCGAGCACCTCGGTCAAAATTTGCGCTAATGCGACCTCGTCGCCAGGGGGGAATCTCCAGCCGTTGATACCCGACTCAATGATATCGGTCACCCCAGAAACTGCGCTGCCAATCGCGGCGCAACCGGCCGCCATGCCGTCGATGAGGACCAGCGGCAGGCCTTCATAATGGGTGGAGAGTACGGCCGCACGGCAGCGGTGATAAAGGGGCGCAGCGTCAGTGACCCGGCCAAGAAATTGGACCCGGCTCGTCAGGCCTAATGAGAGCGTTAATTTTTCACACGCGCGTCGATGGGTCGCCCGGCCATCGCCGCCGAGGAGTAACTGGCCGGTCCAGCCCTGTTGGACTAAGCGGTGGGTCGCGCGAATTAAGGTCGCTTGATCCTTTTGGCGAGCGAAGCGCGCGACCATGATGATATCTTGGCTACGAGTGGCAAAAAGCGGTGCTCCGGCCGAGTAGCGAGCGGTCGCGACGCCGTTGTGGATGATCGTCAAGCGCGGGCCAGTGAGCCCGAGTTGCTGTATATGGTCAGCGACGCCCTGTGAAACGCAGACGGTGGCCGTCGTGCGGGCCGCCAATCGACGAGCGGACCAGCGCCGCCAGCAAGGGTAGCGTTCGCAGTTTTGTTCAATATGCAGGACGACCGGAACCCGCGCGGCGAACGCCGCCTGGCGGCCCCACAGATGCTCGCTATTACCGTGGGCCGCGAAAATTTGCGGCCGAAAATCTTCAAGCAAGGCCGCGAGTTGGCGGCGCGTGGTCCATTTTGGCCAGTTATCGACCCAGGCAGTACGGAGACCGGTGGCCGCAATTTGGGCCTGCATGGCAGTGGGCAGGGGAGCGCGTTTGCGCCGCAGCACGAGTAAGGGTTCATAATTTCCTGTGCGCAAGTGGCCACAGGCTAGCTCGAGCGCCACCTGGGTTGCCCCAGAGCCGCCGCCGGTGACGAAATGAATAACGCGCGGCTTTGGCTTCATGCTTGAGTGAGCGCGGCGAGGCGTTGGTCGACGGCCGCTTTAACCTCCGCCACGCTCAAGCGCAGGAGTGGGCTTGGTCCCGACAGATCGGTCGGGCGCAAAATAGTGTGCTTGGTATCCCAGGGATGCCAGCGCCACGGCTCGAGCGGGCCAAATAGCGCGACGATGGGGACATGAAACGAGGCGGCCAGGTGGAGCAGGCCGGTATCGATGCCGATCGCTAGATCCATGCAGCGAAAAAGGGAGTTAATCTCGCGCAGCGAAAGCTGTTGGCTCCAGTCGATCAAGTCATGCTGCAACGCCCCGGGTAAGGCCGCGCGAATTTTTTCATAATAATGAGCCAAGCTCGGTGAGTCGCAGAGATGGACTTCGCAGCCGCGCTCATTGACGAGCCACGCAATCAGTTGAGCGAAGTATTCCGGTGACCAATCCTTGGCGGGGGCGACTGATTTGGCGCAGATGAAAACCTTACGACGCGGGCTCGTGGCTAGGACCGTCGCGACCCGTTGGTCAATGACGGGATCGGTCCAATTCTCATTGCGGGTATCGCTGACCGGAATTCCATCGGCGCGCAGCACATCCAGGAAGCACTCGACCTCATGCTTGTCAGCGTAAGGGGTGCTCCGCTGCAAAAGCCAGCGGCGACCTTCCGTGGCGAAGCCGACCCGATGCGGGATGCCCGCGAGGAGCGGGAGGATCGCGCTGGAAAAGGAGCGTCGCAAAATATAACAACGATCATACTGGCGCGCGCGGAGAAACTGGACGGCGCCCAGCAAGCTCGTGGGGAATTTTGCCTGCCGCTTTTTTTCTCCTTTTAAGCGCGGTGCATAGTAGAGCAGTTCATCTTTGTAGGGACAAAGTGCCAGCGTATCGCCTGACCCAGGTTCCGCGAGCACGTCGATTTTGGCTGCAGGGAAAGCGGCGCGTAAATTGCGCAGAAAAGGAATGGCGAGAACCGTATCACCAATGAAGCGGTAGCGAATAACCAGAATGCGGAGCGGTCGCGGGTCGGGGTAAGCCATGGCCACGAGATAACTTTAACCATGTCGGCCGATGGCCGCAAAAGCCGCTTGCGCTGCCGGACTCACGAGGCGCCCGCTGCGATAAGCGAGCAGGTCGACATCGCCGAGTGCCGCCCAGCCGGTGGCCCGAGCGAGCGCGACGGCGCTGGTCTCGATAATATTAAAGCCGGCGGCTCGCAGCAGCAGGGCACAAGCCTCATGCAATTCTGCGGTGTGGGTGGAGAGGATCACGCCGAGGTTTAGTTCGCTGGCGAGGAGACGGGCCGCGCCTTGGAGTAGTTCGAGTTCTGCTCCCTCGACATCAATTTTTAAGAAAGTGGGCGCGGGCACCTCGCCGGATTGGATCAGTCCATCGATCGTGCGAACCGGAACTTTCCAACCCGCACCACCAAGATGCGAACTGATCGTGCTGGCCCGTTGATTTTCTTTCCAGCCGAAAGATAATTCGCCATCCGCTCCACTGATGGCGTAGGGCAGCACCGTGATGTTGGTCGTGCGATTCCAGAGAAGGTGCAGTTGCAACAGTTGCCGATTGCGGGGGTTCGGTTCGAAGGCGAAGCACCGGCCGGTGGCACCGATGGCGTGTGCTTTCACTAAGGCGGTATAGCCGCAATGGGCGCCAATATCCCAAACCGTCTCGCCCAGCTGGAGTAATTGCGGCAGGCAGGCGGCCTTGCCCGGCACGAAGCGGTTATAAAAATAATTTTTAGCCGTCGCGATGCTCCACCAGCGTCCCCGATTAGGCCCGCGTTGAATTGGTAAGCGAATGTGTCGAAAAAGTTTTTTGAGTAGATTCACAAAATGAAGGCTAGGGGGCGCGCCGAGTAGTTAGGCAGCATAAACATCGGGGTAGTCAGCGCCGCGAGCCTTAAAGCGTTTGTGCACCCAGAAGTATTGTTCGGGGCAGAGCCGGATATTGTTTTCGAGAAGTTGATTGATGCGCAGGGCGTCAGCATTGGCATCGGCCGTGGGGAAATTTTCGAGCGGCGGGTGAATGGTGAGCGTGTAAGAATGATCCGCTTCGCGTTTTAAGAAAAAGGGTACGACCGCCGCTCCGGTCATCTCCGCGATCTTGCTGGTGGCGGTGTTAGTGATCGCGGGCACGCCAAAGAAGGGTAGAATTTCCGATGACTTACTCCGCTTACCTTGATCAGGTGCGTACCAAATCGCGGCGTTGGCGCGCAAAGCTCGAATGAGGCCACGGAGGTCGTCAAAGTGCACTGCCGGGGACATGTGCCGAGCGCGTTGACCACGCATCAGGTGCGCGACGACCGGGTTGTTGGGATCGCGGTAGAGTCCGCCCATTTGGTGTGATTCCGAC
>CAIVJE010000226.1 GCA_903906135.1 uncultured Verrucomicrobiota bacterium
ACGGCAGTGCTCGCAAGTTCTTGGGCTAACGCCGCCGAAGCTTTGGCCTCAAAAGCTTTTAATTTTTGCTCCAGCTCTTTTTGATGAGTGAGCACTAGCTCAAATTTTTGCACGACATCTTGGACCCCAGCATTCAGACGGGTGCAGACGGCGGCGAGCGCGGCCTCTTTGGTCGCGATATAGTCCAGCGCGGCTTGTCCGCAAACGGCTTCAATGCGGCGGGTGCCAGCCGCAATCGCCATTTCTGCGACAATCTTGATGACGCCAATTTCGCCCGTCGTGGCGACATGGGTCCCGCCGCAAAGTTCTTTGGAGTAACCGCCGATATCGACGAGCCGAACGCGTTTGCCGTATTTATCGCCAAAGAAGGCCAGGGCATCCGCCGGTTTTTTATCGTAATCAATTTCTGCGGAAATGACGGGAGCATTATCAATCACTTTAGCGTTAATTAATTGCTCGCACTCCTTGAGCTGGGCGTGGGTGAGGGCTTCGAAATGCGTGAAATCAAAGCGCATACGGTCGGGGGTTTTGTGCGTGCCAAACTGACGGACATGCGTCCCGAGCATTTTACGGAGGGCCCAGTGAATAAGGTGAGCACCCGAGTGGTGCCGACTGATGGCGCGCCGGCGATCCCAATCAATTTGCAGAGCCGCGATGGCTCCGATGGCGGGGAGGGGGGTATTCGGCGCCACTTTATGCAGGTAACGGCCCGATTTATCTTTAACGCAATCGAGAAGCTCGACCTTGGTCCCGCTAATCAGCGCGTGACCCGAGTCGCCTACTTGCCCGCCCATTTCCGCATAGAAGGGGGTTTGATCAAAAACGAGGTAGGCGTCTTTTTCTGTCTTAACAACATCGATCAATTGGGCCGACGTGGTCTGGGTGGAATCAATCGCGTAACCCGTAAATTTCGTCGCCGCTGCCACGGCTTCGCCTTCGGTCGAGGCCACAATAACATCAGTTTTTCGGGCCGCGCGACCGCGACCACGTTGTTCTTCCATCAGTTGCTCAAAACCGGTCGCATCGACCGTGAGTCCGTGCTCGGTCGCAAGGAGCTGTGTCATGTCGAGCGGAAAGCCGTAGGTATCGTACAGGGAAAAAGCGATGGCGCCGGGGATCATTTGGGCTGCGGCATCTTTATTGCTACGCAGGGCGGTAACTTCGGCGGTGAAGATCGCGAGACCTTTGTCGAGGGTCTTGCCAAATGATTCTTCTTCCGCGCGAATCGCGCGCTCGATCATCGTGCGTTGAGTATGCAGTTCCGGAAAGATGCTACCGAGCGAGGCAACCACCGGATCAATCAGCGCAGTAAAATCACCCGGTTTGAGATTGAGCGATTTGCGCCCGTACATAATGCCGCGGCGCAAGATGCGGCGGATGACGTAATTACGGCCTTCGTTGCCGGGCAAAATACCATCGGCGATCGCGCAGGAGACGCAGCGGGCGTGATCAGCCAGCACCCGGAAAGCGATATCAATTTGCTCTTGGTTCGACAAGGCATCGCGCTTGGTCGGTACACTCCGCGTGTAGGTTTTGCCTGATAGCTGGGCCAGTTTGTCGAGCGTTGGTTGAAAAACGTCGGCATTGTAATTAGAAGGCTCCGCGGAAAAATCTTTGAAACCGTTCGTCGTGGCGTAAATACCTGCGACGCGTTCGAAGCCCATGCCGGTATCGACGTGCTTCGCCGCGAGAGGCGCAAAAGAACCATCCGCGTTAGCATTAAATTGGATGAAGACGTGATTCCAGATTTCGATACAGCGCGCGTGGCTAGAATTAACATTGGCGCGACCCGCCGCTTCATCATCGGCCGGGAGTAAATTGAAATGAATCTCGGAGCATGGCCCACAAGGACCGGTGTCGCCCATCATCCAGAAATTATCTTTTTTGTTACCATTAACGATATGAACGGCGGGATCGAGACCCGCTGCGCGAAAGATTCCCGCCCAAATATCATAAGCCTCTTGGTCGAAATCAGCCGGATCGCCCTGGGATTTATTAGGGGAATAAACGGTAGCAAAGAGTCGTTTGGCGGGAATGCCCCATACTTTGGTTAATAGTTCCCAGCCCCACTGGATAGACTCTTTCTTGAAATAATCGCCGAACGACCAGTTCCCCAGCATCTCGAACATCGTGTGGTGGTAGGTATCAAACCCCACGTCCTCGAGATCGTTATGTTTTCCGCCCGCTCGGATACATTTTTGGGTATCCGCTACTCGTTGCCAAGGCGCGGTTTGATCGCCGAGGAAGTACGGCACGAATTGATTCATGCCGGCGTTCGTGAAGAGCAAATTGGGGGCGGTCGGCATGAGCGAAGCGGACGGCACAATGCTATGTTTTTTCGAAGCGAAAAAATCGAGGAACGACTGGCGGATTTCAGCGGAGGTCATGGCGAATAATAAAACCTAGCAGTCAGCAAGCAGCGAACGGAAAGGCAAGAGCAGGAATTAACGTTTGCGAACCCGCCGCCACCCCTGAATCTAACCCTGAGTGAAAATCCACGTTTTACCCTCCGGCCCGATTAAAACTATTGGGTATTTGTTAACGAACGCCTCCTTGGGGGAGGCGATCTTAATTGATGCCCCTGGCGACATTCTGGAAAAAATCACCCCTTTATTAGCGCAAGAAGGGTGTCGCTTGAAAGAGCTTTGGCTCACGCACGGTCATTGGGACCACACGCAAGACTCGGCTCGGCTGAAGCGGGAGCTTGCCGTGTTGATCCGCGCGCATCGCGCTGATCAAGCTCTGATTGAAACCCCCGAGTTAATGGAGGAATTCATGGGAGCGCGCATGGGGCTCGAGCCGGCGAAGATCGATGGTTTTTTCACGCCGGGCGAAATCCTCACCGCGGTTGGTCGCGAATTTGAAGTGCGCCATGTGCCTGGTCACTGCGCGGGCAATGTGCTTTTTTATGCCGCGGCGATTAAGGGACCGACTGGTCTTACCACGAGTACCGCCTTCGTTGGTGATGCTTTATTTAAGGCCGGAGTCGGCCGGTGGGATTTGCAAGGCGGGGGCTTTGATGTTCTCGCGCACGCGATCCGGTCCCAAATTTATACTTTGCCCGACGATACTATAATATTTCCCGGCCACGGTCCGCGCACAACGGTCGGCGAGGAAAAAGCGACTAATCCTTACGTGCCGCTCATCGCGGCGAAACGTCCGGTATGATCGATCTCGAAAGTCAGAATTATTTTATGCGCCGCGCGTTGGCCGCGGCCCGGCAGGGCTGGGGGCAGACGCACCCTAATCCCATGGTTGGGGCGCTCATCGTCGAAGCCGGCGAAATCGTCGCGGAAGGTTACCATGCAGCCGCGGGCGAGGCCCATGCAGAGATTAACGCACTGCAGAATTTGGGCCGGAAACCACGTCCAGGGGCGACCCTTTATGTTACGCTGGAACCCTGCTGCACGCACGGCCGCACGCCGCCTTGTACTGATGCAATTGTTGATGCCGGGATCACCCGAGTGGTGATTGGGGCAACCGATCCAAATCCTGCTCATGCGGGCAAGGGTTTCGGACTGCTCCGCGCGAGTGGGGTTGAAGTTATTACGGGTATACTCGCCGCGGAATGTGCGGATTTAAATTTAATCTTTAACCACCTGATGCTGACGGGGCGCCCCCTGTTTGCGGCCAAATCAGGCGTTACCTTGGACGGCAAAGTGGCGACCCGCACGGGCGATTCGCAATGGATTACCGGTGAGGCGTCCCGCGCTAATGGGCATCATTGGCGCCGGCTTTTTCCCGCCATCGCCGTCGGGGCGGGTACAGTTCGAGCGGATAATCCACGGCTGACCGCGCGAATCGGGGCGAGCGAATGGTGCCCTTGGCGCTTCGTCTTCGATGGCCTGCTCCGCACGGTGAATGATCAAAATATGCCGAATCTTTACACGGACGAATTCCGGACCCGGACGATCGTCGTGACCACTGCGTTGGGTGGCATCGGCTATCTGCGTAAATTAACTGCCCTCGGGGTGAATACTTGGGTGCTGCCGTCGACATCGGCCAAAGTAAGTTTTGCTGATTTCCGGCGCCGCTGTTTGGCCGAGAAAATTACCGGCGTCTTTTTTGAAGGAGGCGCGCAACTGCTCAGCGAGTTACTTCAAGCGCGCGAACTAGATTATCTTTTTACGTATCAAGCGCCGATTTTATTCGCCGATGATAAAGGCAAAAGTGTTCTGCGGGGCCTGCGGACCGAAACACTCGCGCAAGCGATCCGACTCGAGAAAGTGCGCCATGAGGTGCACGGTGAAGATGCCCTCATGCGCGGGTTTTTGAAATATCCCGAAACAATGCAAGTTGATGAGGCGACTTTTACGCGTTCAGTTTATGGCGAGTGACACCGGATGCAGCCAATCGACTGCCCCGCGGCCGATCCTTATCTATCTCGCGACGACCAACGCGCACAAGGTTAGCGAATTTCAAGCTTTGGCGGATGCCACGGGAGGGGGGCTGCAAATGAGTGCCGCCTCACCTATGCCTGCGGTCCCAGAAGATACCGGGACTTTCATTGGAAACGCGCGGCAAAAAGCCCGCGCCGTGCAGTCGTTTCTGCCTAAAACGGCCTGGGTGTTGGCTGATGATAGCGGGGTTTGTGTTGATGCGTTAGGTGGCGCCCCGGGGGTTGAATCAGCTTATTTCGCCGGACCCCACCACGACAGTACTGCTAATTTAAATAAACTCACCGCCGTGATGCAGGCCGTGCCCTTAGGTCAGCGCGGGGCAAGCTTTCAGTGCGTGTTGGTTTTGCTGGGACCCGACGGCAGTGAATACGTGGCGGAAGGCCGCTGTGACGGCACGTTGCGTCTCACGCCGGTGGGTGGCCATGGTTTTGGCTATGATCCCTTATTCGAGCCTACCGGCTACACCAAAACTTACGCTGAACTGGATCAGTTGACGAAAAATAACATCAGCCACCGCGGTCGTGCTTGGTCAAAGCTCATTGCACAATGGCGTTAAAAAGAAGCCGCGAAATTAATTCAGGGTACGGGTAGCGCTAAGATGGTGGCCTTCATCGTAGCATACTGCGCCGCAGTTAGCTCTTTGTAAGCAAGGCGAGAGGCCCCAATTAGCACTGGCTCCAACGGAACATCATGGTCCGCACTGCGCAGACTTTGATGAAGCCCCCAAAAACGACCCGCGCCAGAATAAATGCGAATACTCCAAGGCTCCGTGGCAATCTCGCTCGTAAACATCGCGACCATTGATCCACGAATATAAAGACCGGTGCCGCTGAAGTTTTCATTCAAGCGCGGAAAGTTATGCACGCCACCGCTGTTTTGTCTGCTGGTAGTTACAACAATGCCTGTCAGCAAACAGGCGGAAATTTCGGTCACCGCCGGAGCAAATTTATAATCCCTCGACGCACCAGTACCAGGTGAGCCGCTGTTCCCCAAATTGGGCAAATAGGCCGGCACCGTCACGGTATCAGTGCCATCCACACTATTGCCCCCGCTTGGATTGCTCGTACTCCAAGTGGCGCTCCAACCGGAGGTGCGGCAAACATTTGCGCTGAGTGAATCTGACCAGCCACTCATTTGGTAATACGTCGTGGGTGTGGTGGTAGTGTCACGGGTAAAAATAGGCTGTGAGTAAATCGTTAGCGCATCTCCCATTACTGAGGTAAGTTTTTCGCTGCTGCTGTCGGGGTAACGTGCACTATAGCCACCATAAGCGGTGGCATCAGTTGTGGTGGTGTTGACTGTACCGTCGGCGTTGAAATGCCCCACGATATAAACCGGATCATTGGTGCATAAACTAAACCCGGTGCAACCAGCAGTGCTCATAGTGACGACGGGGCCGCGGCCATTCCAAAGTCTAACGCCTGAGTCCATTCGGTCTCGATTGGGGGACGTCGTCATCGTGAGATTTTCCGCATCAACCGAGTGAATATAAACCGAAATACCATCATACCAGGGACCGGTGCCTGCGTTGTAGAGATTGGATGCCGCTACGGTGTAATTAGCGGGGTTCACAATGGCGTCGGCCACTTCCGATAAACTCGTTGGGGCAAAATAAATCTGAAATGGATCAGGCAGTGGGAGGCTGGTCGGGCTGCCAATAATTGTCAGCCAGCGACCCGTTTGATCAGTTCCGGCGGATGCGACGCTACTTTGTTTAGCGAGAGAGAAGGTTTTGCTAACAGTAGTGGTGCCTTTGGTCGCGGTGATGACGGCGGTTCCCGTGGTGCTAGTCATATTCGTGACGGTATAGATGTTAGCTTGGGGGCCGGTGCCAAAAGTGCCGACGACTCCGCCCGTAACTGCGACGGTGTAATTCCAGTTAGCCGTGTCCTCAACTCCGCCGACATAGACTCGCATTTCGGTAATAACCGGTTTGGTGGTGAAATTAGCCGCGACGGTTACCCCTGATCCTGCCGATGGAATCACCATATAATCATTAGTGAGAGCAGCGGTCACGGTCGTGCTGCCATCGGTCACGATGGGAATAACCTGATAGTCGAGCTGCGTGGCGGTGCCGCCGGCCAAATACTGGGTGACCTTGATGGCCGTAATAGAAGCACCGGGCGTATAGGTGGTCGATGATTCATCACCCGAGGAGGTGTAGGTGCTGCCGCCCCACACATAGGCTGTTGGCGGGACAGTGGTGCTTTCCTGGATGATATAGCGACCGGCATAAGCCGTCGAGGCAGCGGTGCCGGTCTGCGTGGTACTGCTGATTTGTATCGCCGTTGGCGCGTAGGTGACCGCTTGAGATTTTTGGACTACGGGAAGGGCGACGGCCGAACCAAAAAGCGAGTAAGTAGGTCCCAGCCCGAGGCCATAAGCGAACATCGTGGGGGTGCCGTCATTAAATATTGAATGGCTCCACGTCGTGGCGTCGCTGGGTCGACTCGGATAGTAAACGGTGCTGGTCGTGGCGGTGGAATAAGTGCGATCGACCGCCATTTTAAAACGGGTCATATCAAAATCGATCTTGGCAATCGGACGGGGCAAAAAGGGGCTACTTGATCGGCTGAAGGGGTGGCCATTGCTGTTAGTGGCTCGGCGCATATCGTAGAAATAGGCATCGCTAAAACTCGTCATGCTTGGGGTGCCCGTGGCGTAGCCAGTGTCAGCGAGATCTACATTGGCGGAACTGATGGGCCCTTTCGGTGTGCGCAAAACTTGATTGCGGCCGACCGCGGTGTCCACCCGGTAGGCATTGGGTAAATTATTCACAAACGAGTTGGCTGGCCCGTAACTCGGCTGCCCAGGCAAAACCACTTCCCTGATCGTATGAGTATGATCGTCATTAAGCGTATTCAACCAGCAGCGGTAAGAATACGCGCGCATCGAGACCGTGGTAGCATCCGGTAAGGCTCCGTTGCGTGCCTGCGCGGTGGGGTTAACGATTATATAAAGGCCCGCTTTGCGCGAAAATTGAGTTCCGGCCAAGATCAGGTCGTTTGAATCAGCGCTGCTTGGGGCTTCGATGGTGCTGCGGCCGCTATTCAGAACAGATGGATCGAGTCCGGGGAGTTCCAAGGTGCCCACTTGATGAGCGCTCGTGCGAAAGTTGCCGCCATAGGTGGATGTGGCAAAGGTCTTGAAATTGGCGAGCGAGGTCGTGGTGACCGTGCTGCCGCCGTATTTATGGTCACGCCAGACGCTCGCACTGCTCATAACATTGGTAATCGTGCCCGCTGGATTTTGGAAATACAGCGGGCCCGTGCCCCCAGGGCCAGTGTCAGCCCCATCCACTTCGTTGTAGGTGGTGCCTTTGAAGGCGCTGTTCGCGTAAAATCCGCCCACCGCAGTTACCCGATCAGTAAATTGCACGGTGTTAGTGAAACCGGTCTGACACCGGGCGATAAAATCACCATTGGAGTGAACTGGTCCGCTAATCACCATATTCGCGCCCGGTGAAAATTCGAGATCCTCGTTGTAGAAAACGGCGAACTGAAAGAGAGGCACCTCAGAAATCTGCAAGTCCTGTTCTGCGTAAGTAGTGATCGCCCCAAGGGATAAATGTCGCATCGTCGATTGGGCGATGATCGGCACGGTGCCGGTCAGGACTTGCAGACCATAATTTGTACTCGTGGTGTCCGTGATTAGCGCCAGTCCGGTATTCGACGTAATTCCGGCATATGTAGCGACATCGCTTACTTCAGAAAAGGCCGTAGTCAGTACATTATCGGGTGGAAGATAGAGTCGATTCGTTCCGCTCGAAAATTGCATGAGACCCACCGTTTTCATGCGGTGCAATTTTGCGCTAATCTGCTCCGCGGAATAAAGCGTCACATTTTCCGCCATATTCTTAGAGCGCAGAATAAGGCGATTGCGTTCATTCCCGCGCCGTTCGCTGAGGGTGTAATTCAGCATGCTGCCGGTCAGAATGGCCATCATCCCAATCAGCATCACTACGGTGATCAGGGCGGAGCCCTGCGAAGAGGAATTGTTGTGCGAGCGCATAGATTTATCTCCGGGGCGAAATCGTGTAATTAAAACTACTGCTCGAGAGCAGGTTGTTGAGCGTACTGCCGTTAATAAATTCAACATTGATCGAAATGAAACCGTTGCTGGCGGAAGCACTCGGGGATTCAGAGGAAAAGATGGGGTAAAGATCGCCCGCGGTGTAAGGGGTGTAGGGAGAGGGCACGGCGCGGCCTTTACTCCGCGCATTGAGCAATTTAGATCCAGTCAACAAGGGATTGGTACTTAAATTTATTAAATTAAGCTCGGCGGTCACATCACTGTGCCCATTGGAGGTGCTCGCAGTCCCTTCACCCCAATCCGCGGTTTCATAATAACGAATCACCGCCTCCGCGTTGATATTAGCATTGGCCGTGGTGCGCTGGTCGCGCGTGACTCGATAATAAATCCGAATCTGCTTAATGTCAGTCGTGCGATAGAGGGCAGTTTTGGTGATCAAGACCAAGCAATCACCATGGCCCACCCATTTATCGTAATCATCGTCCGCGGCATCAGTAAAACTGAGAGCGGCATAGTCAGTGTCCAAATTCACGCTGCCATCGAGTGAAGTATAATAGGGAAAAAGATAAAAAAAAGAAGCATCTAAGGTTTCCTTAGAGATTTGCGCCATGAAGCTGCGCAGGCTCGCATTGGTCATCAGACGCTGGGTGTCTTTATACATGGTCCGCAGACCGAAAAGAAAAGTGCTCATGCACATACCCATAACGAGGGAAACGATGGTCATACTGATCATGACCTCGACAAGGGTAAACCCGGCGCGAGCGGGAATGGCAGAGGCGGCGAACTTGGATTTCATTGATCGTAGCGCGTACGGAGAAAGACTTCGCGGTCACGGATGGTGCGCGTCATGCTGCCGTCTTGGTAGCTGTACGTATAAACGAGGGTGAATTTTTTCACGTGGGCTACGTCACGACTCAAGTCGGGGATTTCATCAATCCAGAGCCAGATATTTAAATTAATCTGTTGCGAGGTTGTCCCAGTGACAGTGGAAAGTGGGATAGAGCCGATCCAATTATCTATCGCGCCTAAACTGACCGCGGTGGCTCCTGCCGCGGGCGTCGTGGTCGGTCCCTGCGGGGTGGTTGGGGCTGTGCTGGTCGATTCTAAGGTGTGAACCACGGTAAGCCATTTAACGATATTCTGGCTAATTCTCACCCGAACATAGGGGGTGACGGGAGCGCCTGCTCCCGTGGGCGCATAGGGGTCAACTGCATAACTCGGAACTAAAGTTCTGTAATCGAGTTCTTTGATTTGCTCAACTAGCCCATAAATCATGCTCGTAGCCGCTGCATGCAAGACGCTCGATTCCGTAACGCGGCGTGACTGGATGAATGCGCTGATGAAACCAAGCATGACCGTCGCCATCAAAATGAGTGAAATCATCACTTCCACCAGCGTTAACCCGCGCGTACGAGGGACCTCTTGATGGCACAAAAGGCGAGTGTCGCTAGACATCGTGGTTGGCCCAATTAGCATAACGCCATAATACTGCGATTTCATAGACGATGCCAAGCCTTGAGTCTAAATTAAATCGGCCGGGGTCGAGCCGAGGGCAATGCATTGGCGGGAATACCGCGAGGCACTCGTAATAGAAAAACACAAATTCCCGTTCTCTTTGTTCCTTCAAGCTGGGTGGGGTGGCGTCAAAGTCTTCGACAAATGATCACGGAGTATTACATTCATTCTCCTTCCATGAAGTCCTTCTATATCACGACCGCCATCGACTATGTAAATGGGTCGCCTCACCTCGGACATGCTTATGAAAAAGTACTGACTGACGTCATTGCGCGATTTCGGCGTCAACAGGGTGATCAAGTACATTTCCTGACTGGGGTCGATGAACACGGCCAAAAAGTTCAAGCCAGCGCCAAGCGTAAAGGCATGCCGCCCCAACAATTTTGCGATGAAGTGAGCGCGGAATTTCGGGCGTTGTTGCCGCGGTTGAATATTACCAACGACGACTTCATTCGGACGACGGAAGAGCGCCACCAACGCGTTGTGCGGGCTATTCTGCAGCAATTGTTTGATCGTGGGGAAATCTATAAAGCTGAATATCAGGGGTTTTATTCCACTCGGCAGGAGCAATTTTTGCAGGAAAAAGATCGTCTACCCGACGGGACGTGGCCGGAGATATTTGGCGAAGTCACCCAAATCACGGAATCTAATTATTTCTTCAAGCTTCGCCAGTATCAGGACTGGCTGATCGACCATCTCACTAAGCATGAAGATTTTATTTTTCCCCGCTATCGACAAAAACAGGTGCTCGAATTTCTTAAAGAGCCGCTTAATGATCTTTGTATTTCGCGTCCCCGTGAGCGCTTAGAGTGGGGTATTACGCTCCCGTTTGATGCGAATTACGTCACCTATGTTTGGTTTGATGCGCTGCTTAATTATTATTCAGCGGTCGCCGATCATCCCGGCGGTTGGCCGGCCACCTGGCATGTCATTGGTAAGGACATTCTCGTGCCTCCGCATGCGGTCTACTGGCCAATTATGTTGCACGCGGCGCAATTGCCACTGCCGGGCGGAATCATCGCGCATGGTTGGTGGATGCAGCGCGGCGCCAAAATGTCGAAGAGCACCGGCAATGCCCTCAACCCGCTGGATCTGGTCACCGAATTTGGGGCAGACGCTTTTCGCTATTTTCTGATGCGCGAGATGAATGTCGGCCAAGATAGCGATTTCACCCGCGAGCAATTTCTGGTCCGCTATAATAGCGAGCTCGCGAATAATTTAGGGAATCTCGTCAACCGCACGCTCAACATGACGACCCGCTTTGCCGCTGGCGTAATCCCAGCCGCGGAAGTTACCGAAGATTTGGAACGTTCTTTGCAGGAATTGTGGGAGAAAACTCGGAATGAGTTCATTCCCCTCTGCGAAGGCTTTCAGTTCCATACCGCCCTTGAGCGGGCGATGTTCTTCCTGACTGAAACCAATGCCTACATCGAAAAGCGCGCGCCTTGGAAATTGGGCAAATCGACGACTCCCGCTGATCAAGCGTTGTTGCGAACCTCGTTAGCGACGATGGCGGAAGCGCTTCGACTGGCGGTAGCTTTGATCCAGCATGTCACCCCGACCGCGACCGAGAAAATTAATGCTGTGCTCGGTTACAAGCCGGGGACGGTTTGGCTGGAAGAGCTTAATTGGGGCGCGCGCTTGGTTGGATCACCAGTAGCCGCCACGCTCGTGCTATTCCCTCGGCCCTTACCGCCGTCCCCCGCGCCGGTTTAAGCCGCTGATTGCGCGTCGTGAAATAATGAGCTCAACGCAGGCTGATTTTCTGTGGTCATGAGAATCCTGCCGATCAACCCGAGGGAGAATGTGACCGTCGCCTCCTTGGCGAACTTCTTAGAAACCTGTCGTGGAATAGCCCAAGCGGTTGGCCGGCCCCAATTAGTCAGCATCAGTTTAACCGTAGAATCGCTCGATCCTCTCGCCGTCCTTGAGTCTATTTTTGATCCCAGCCAATTACATTTCTATGCGGAGCGTCCTGCCCAAGGTTTTGCCATCGCTGGGGCGGAAGCGGTGCTAGAGTTCAGCGCCGCTGGGCTCGACCGATTTAGTCTGGCGCGTGATTATATTGCGCAAGTCCTTACGGACACCATTGCCGTCGGTCCATTAACCGAGCCCTTTGCTGGTCCGCATTTCTTTTTTGCTTCGGCTTTTGCGCCCACGGTTGAAACGGGCGCGGCATTCCCGGCTTTGCGCTTGTTTGTCCCGCGGTGGCAGGTGGCGCGCATGGGCGACAGTACCGTCGCGGTTGCTAATTTATTAATCTCCACCGATGCCCCGGTTGATTTACTGGCGGCGAAAGTATGGAAGGCTCACGAAAAATTCCGCGCCTTTGATTATCGCAGCGCATCGCGTAAAAATCGCCCGTCGGCGCCGCGGCAGACCGAAGAACTAGGTGGAGCGGGCGCCTATCAACAGGCGGTGAAGCAGGCGCTGCAGGAGATTGCGCAGGGTCATTATTTAAAAATTGTTCTAGCGCGTGCC
>CAIVJE010000227.1 GCA_903906135.1 uncultured Verrucomicrobiota bacterium
ATCAACTCCGGCTTAGACCAATTTTCAAAATCCTTACTCAGGCTCAGATAAACGGATCGGCCGAATGGACCTTTATGCTTAACCGTCAGAATATATTGCTGCTTTCGCTCATCCCAATTCAAGTGCGACTCGTCTTCGCTTGGGATCGGGGCAACTGGCAGCCGCGTGAAGGTTAAGCCATCGGCGGACACGATAGGCTCACGCCCTGGCCGATTACCCCTTGTTCCGGTCAACCCTTTATACCGGCGCGCCGGCGGCGCATTCGGATCGATGATCACATGTTGGATAAACGCCTCGGGCTCGTCCTTCACCGTGGCGAGGTTGTTGTTCCGATTGCCTAAACTTTCGACGAGACCCAGCACGGGCTTTGTCCAATTGATGCCGTCCTTTGACCGAGCGTAGCCGGGTGCACCCGCGCCATTGGCGTCGTGGCCAAACCGGAAGTACCAAAGTTTCCACACCTGCTCCTGCTCGTCCCAGGACGGGGCATTACGCGTCTGGATAACGTTGCCGTCAGTTGGGAGGTCAGGGCGCAGGATGGGGTCGGTCCCGTACTTGCGGGGCTGATGAATAATCCGAGCAACGCGGTAAAGATCACCCAAAATAAAATCATCCAAAAACAACTGCCGCTCTACCGGGTGAAGGGTTAAGGCAGCATAATCTAACTCGCTGCCGGCGGGAGCTCCCATCAGCCGTGCCACCCCGCTACCATAAATCAATAAACAGGCGTAAATTAATTTACCCGAGGGATAATTTTTTAAATTGAGCATAAATAGATTACTCTGCGCCGGCGGACGGCCCATCGCCGGCATCTTTCAGGATATTTGCGGCGTGAAACTTTAATCAGTCCGTAAATACACCGCAAATAAACGAGGGGCAGTCTCAGCGTCTTTGGTCAGATTTATTTTAAGCCGCACCGTCTGCCCAGCCAAAGCAGCAAGATCTCCGCTCGACCAGTCGATAGCACAATCGAGGCCGCTTTCTTGCCCGGACTTACCTGCCTTAGCTCCAGAATAGCCCGGCAAAAGTTTAAATTTTTCATCAGAAATTTCCACGGTCATCTGCCGCGTATGGTCCGCATTGAGCAGAATACGACAGCCAGCTGCGGGCAGGCGAATGGGAGCAGACCAAACAGACCCACGATTGTCATAGGCAGGCGTGTGCGCACTATCTTTAGGATTCAATCCGAGGGCTCCCCACCGATCACGGGGCAAAACCGCTAACGCTACTTCTCCACTAATCCCCTTCCCATATTCCGCGTTTAACCAACGACCAAAATAAATCCGCGTCTCATCACCTACATTGAGAATCCCATTGCCTGACTGGCATAGTATCGTTGGATAATTTTTTCCGGCCACGGGAGTCGCTGGCGTATCAAACCGTGATATATAGACATGCCCCTTTTCTGGCTCACGAAAATGCAGCCCGTCGTTGCTAATCACTAAGCCTAAGTCGCAGGATGTTTTCGCGTAGCCGAACCAGCCCCACCGCTTCAGCGCGTCCCCTTCTCCAGGTTCGTTATGCCAGAGGCCGTACAAACCAACGGCCACATTGCCAAAACTTGCCGCCCCGACCCCGAGATGAACCTGATCATAAGGTTTATGCGAACCACGGTCAGCGGGCTTAGCCGGCTCTGGCAAGCTGAAGGCCGTCGTATCACCTGCGAGCCACTGCTCAAAATCAGGAGATAGAATAGCGCGGCCTTGGCGACCACTGGGATGACCGCCATCGCTAAAGGTTATCCGCTGACCGTTGACCACAAATAAATCATTAAATTTGTAGAGCGAGGCCGTCTCAATAAATTGATCAACCCCGAAGTGATCAGCGGCCTTCCAATGAATCCCATCGGCACTGGTGGCCGTACGAATCACCCAGGTTTTTCCGTTCCAGGGATTATAAACCATTTTGTAACGTCGCTGCGGATCTGCGTCACTATCGTCTTTGAATACGTGGACCCCCTCAATAACCTCATCTGGCAGCGCAATTGCGTTATTGTGTTTACTCCCGCGCACCTCCACTTGCCCGAGATCTGGCTTAGTCCACGCAATGCCATCATTACTCTCGGCATAACAGACTGGCCCCTGCGTCAGATTTTTTAAATCGGCATGGTAAGCATCGCCCGGCTCTTTGAGCCCGACAGGATAATACCACATCTGATACTTTCCGTTGCTGTAAACAACCCCACCGTAAAAATGTGCGGCCACTTGATCGGGAGCCAACGGATTGTCTCGCTCCGGACTCACGACCGGCTCTTTACGATATTTTGGGGTAGAAAGATAGGTGCCAACGTTCTCCCGCAAGGGGAGTAAGTAGTCATCAATCGCGAGCAGAACAGCTTGTTTTTGCACCGTGACTCCGGTCGACGGAAAATAAAAATCTTTATCCCTTGCTGAGCTATTTGGCGCCGCGCTAAGCCGGCCGATTGAAAGATATAGCCCCAATAATAGATAGGAATATTTGATCATGATAGTTTAGTAATTTTAGTTTTATAATATTTTATGAAATAAGTTATCCTAGATAAAGCGGCAGCAACTCAGGAGTATTTTTACGACACCAGGCGATGAGTTGCTTGACGTGTTTTTCTGTGCCGCTGCGATACGGCGACTGGCAGCGTACGCCAACCACGCCGCCACCGGCGACGCGCTGAATGCGGTCGATGGCGGAATCCCAGAGCCCCGCCTCCTTGACCAATGGATTGACCAGCGCCTCGTAGAGATAACGGTGCATTGCATCCGCCAACGGCTTCGCCTCGCCGAGACGGCCGGCGGCGCACAGGTTGTAGAGCTCGACCACCTTGACGGCGTTGAAGCCCGTGATGGAACAGTAACCGCCCCGGCCACCGGCTGGAATGCGTTGGTAGAAGTCCTCGCCGCCGAAGATGGCGAGATCCGGTGCCAGCTTTAGCATGGCCTTAACTTCGTCGAGACTGGATCCAGTGTCCTTGGTGCCGATAAAGGTCGGATGCTTGGCCGCCAGCTTGCCCAAGAATTCAGGGCTGATCTTCCGCTTTGAGCGGCCGGTGAGGTAAAGGATGACCGGGGTCTTGCCAGCGGCCGCGGTGACCTCGGCGACGTAGCGCTCTACCTCGTCGTCCTTGAGCTCGAGCCAGAACGGCAGAGCCAATTGCAAAGCATCAGCCCCGGCGCGCTTGGCCACGCGGATGCGACGGACGGTCGTGCGGGTGCTGAGCGCCGTGGCGCCGATCTGCACGGGCAGGCCGGCCCGGTGGGCCTCCGCGCAGGCGATCTCGGTGATCTTCTCGAAGGTGATGTCGTCCTGCGCGTAGAATTCGCCGGTTGTACCGCCGGTGTAGACCCCGCTCACGCCGGTGCCGCCGTAGCTGGCCACCTCCTTGGCGAAGCGACGGGCGTCGAGTTCATCCCGATCGGTCCAGGGGACGATCAGGGCAGACCAGACACCCTTCAGTGTTTGGCGAGTCAGCGGCGTTATCTTGGCGGGTTTTTTGGATGAGCTCATAATGTGGGTAACTAGGATGGGTGGGTAGCGGGTAATGAAAGCGTGGTTAAGTGGCCGCGAAACCGGCGGCGGGCAGGCGATCGAGACGGAAGAACTTCACGGCGTTCTCGCGCAGGATGAGGCGTTTCGACGCGTCCGGCAGATCTGCCATCTTGATGCGCGTGTGCTGCATCGACGCATCGTAGAGCGGCGTATCGCTGCCGAAAAGCAGGCGTTCTGCGCCGAGTTCTCGGACGCCCCATTCAATCAGTCCGGGCAAGATGCTGCGCGAACTCGAGGTATCGACCCAGAGATTGCCCTGCTTCGCGGCCTGCACGGCCTGCACCTGAAGATCTACTCGACCATTGTCGCCGCTACCGTTCCCAAGATGGGCGAGCAACACCTTAGCCCCTGGATGGCGATTAGCGAAAGGAACAAAATCTATCGGTAAACTATTCGCGCAACCGCTGTGCGCCATCACGGGAGCCCCCACTTCTTCAAAAAAAGCGAAGAGTTCTTCCCCGTGATCAGTAATTCGGTACGCGTGCTCTTCAGGATGAATCTTAATTCCCACGCACCACGGGGCCTGCAGCATCCGCCGGGCTTGCTCATAGGTTTTAGGCTGGAGCGGATTCACAATGACATACTGCAATAACCCTTGAACCGTCGGCACCTCTCGGAACGCCGCTTCATTAGCCAACGCGACATCCGTGAGACGACCGCGGGGCATCAGCCCAGCTAACGGTGATACGATGGTCCACTCAATCCCCGAGGCTCGAGCGCGGGCGGCCACCTGCACTGCAGCTGCGCTCATGAAAGAACACACCAATGGATCAGCCCGTGTGGCCATAGCGGCGCTTGGTGGGTAGGTTCCATAATGTCCGTGGGAATCTATCGCGAGAGGACAGTCAAATTGCATAATATAGAATACCGGCCAATTTTTGATAAATAGATTTTAAAAGCAAACTGAGCGCGTTCGGCACTTCGTGGAATGCTGCGTTATTGACTGACGCCCAATCGACAGTGCGACCAAACGGAAGAAAGCCCAGCAATGGCGAACGAATGGCCCACTGGACGACACGGTTTTAGCCATTTGGCAACTAGCGTACCCACCTCACAGAAAATTTTAGCGATCAACGAATCGTTATCAACATAACGACCAAAATGAGCGTGACTGTCGGTGGCGGGATTATCGCTGAATATCATGCTCGTGGAGAAGTCGCTTATAATTAGAGCCCGCTTTGAAAACGATTAACGTAGTGCTTGATCATTTATGCAGATAAATTATTCATCACAAGCATTGTTTACATGCGTATACAAATTATGTTAATCGCCTAGCCCCACGAAAATTTCGACTTTAGATCATCGTCTCATCCGGGTCCCCCCAATCCACAGCCGTGATCTTCGATAGTCACGTTTACTGTTTCACCGCCCCTGACGCGCCGGCGGGCCATGCTTCTGGGGCGGCCCATCTGGAATTCTGGCAACGCCAGTATGCCTTACACCATCAGCCCGCCTTCCGAGTCCGGGACCGAGCGCTCGGCAACGCCCACCTACTCCTTGATCCCACCGCTTGCGATCCGCTGCGGCTGGCAAGCAACCGCAATTTTCGGGTCGATCGCGCCTGCAACCGCCTGATCTGGACGGTCGATGGTGATGATTACACTAAGCAACAGCTGCCGCCCAACGTAATTGAATTTAGCCCTGGGGCTATGGTCGCCGAGATGGATCACGCTGGAGTGGATGTCGGCCTGATCCATGCTGACGCCACCCTAACTAAAGACGTCGCGTTTCTGGCCATGTGCGTCGCGGCCTTTCCAGACCGGTTGCGCGCGATGGCCCCACTGGACGAGTGGCTGATTCCCGAGAAGCCGGATTTAGCAATTGCGCAGGCGGTGACCGCGATCAGGGAGCACCGGTTGCACGCGCTGAAAATCATCCCTGCCTACGCCTACCAGCAGACCAATTCGCGAAGTTTTAACGAACCTGCCTGGCGCCCGTTTTGGGATGCGGTAGTTACCTTAGACGTTCCCGTATTTTTCACCTTGGGATCGCGGCTGGGAGCCAAAGATCAACGTCAGGGCTTTATCGACGAGGTTTGGGAGCTGCGTCGATTGATGGACCGTCACCCCAGCCTGCGCGCCAGTGTTACGCATGGTTATCCGTGGCGTGCCTTTCTAGACGGCAACCGGCTGACCGTGCCGACGAACATCTGGGCGCCGTTCCGGGACACCAGTCTAATGCTGGAAGTCGGCTTTCCTTTCCGCCTCGGCGACATGTTTGACTTTCCCTATGCCGAATGCCGCCCCGTGCTGGAAGAGATGGTACAGCACATCGGGCCCGACCGACTGATCTGGGGCTCGGATATGCCTTTCCAAAACCGCTTCTGCACGTACCGGCAATCCCGCGACTACATCGAAAAACACAGCGCCTCATTTCTCTCTGCCCCAAACCTAGCAAAAATCATGGGCGGCAATGTAGCGCGTCTTCTTCGGCTAGACTTCGCCGCTCGGGTCTGATTCTGCTCCCCCATAACTCATGGCTATTACCACTGATCGGCGAACCTTCTTGAAAGCCACGCTCGCTACCGGCCTCTACGGTCTTGCGCGTCCCTCCGCCACGGCGATTGCACCCGATGGTGACTGGATCGAATCTGTGCGCGCCGAATTTCCCGGGCTGAAGCACAGCCGGGGCTACTTTCAAACGGGCGCCTTCGGTCTGTGCTCGCAGCGTGTGATCGAACGCACCAAGGATCTCATTGATCGGCAAAATCTCGGCCCAGCGCATCCGGATCAGATCGACTACTTGAAAAATGTTGAGCGGGAGTGCCGTGAGCTCGTGGCTCAAACCTTTGGCGCAAAACCCACCGAAGTCGCCCTGACCGCCAACACCACGACCGGCCTTAACATTGTGCTCTGGTCCATCGACTGGCAGGCCGGCGACGAACTAATCATCAGCGACCAAGAGCACCCAGGCTTGCTCCTGCCCTGCTACAATCTTGTCCGCCGCTTTGGTATCGTGCTAAAGTTAGCGCCCATTGCCCAACCGGAAAAGACGGTTGATGAGGTGGTCGCGCGCCTCACGCCGCGCACGAGGCTGGTCGTGATGAGCCACGTCTCCCGCGGCAGCGGCGTGGTCGTGCCCGCGGCCGCGCTCGCCGCCGCGCTCCGCACCCGCGGCGTGCGCCTGCTGCTCGACGGCGCGCAGGGCCCGGGCAACGTTCTCGTCGATTTCCATGCCATCGGCTGCGATTATTATAGCCTCTGCGGCCACAAGTGGCTGCTCGGCCCGAAAAGCACCGGCGCTTTGCTCGTGCGCAGCGACGTGCTCGAGTCCACGCCACCCACGTGGACCGGTTCGAACGCGCAGGCATCGATGAACGAGGCCGCGCAGAGTCTGGAGTGGCATCCCGACGCGCGCCGCTATGAATTTTCCACGCGCTATGTCGCCGGTCTTGGTGGCTGGCACGAATCGTTGCGATGGCTTGCCGGCCTCGGTTGGGACCGCATCCGTGCCCGCCAGGCCGCGCTCTCGGCCTATACCGGCGAGGCGATCAAGGCCACGCGCGGGATGGAACTCGTCTCCCCCGACAATCTGGCCCAGCGCAACGGCATCGTCGTGCTACGTTTGCCGGAAGGTTTCAAAGCCACAAACATCTACGAACGCCTGCGGAGGGAAGACAACATCCTCGTCTCCCCAGTCACTGCGTCACGAGATCTGCGCCTCAGTGTGCACTTCTACAACACCGAGGCCGAGATCGACCTGGCGCTCGCACGGATCCGCACATACTCCGCCTGAGCGCCACGCCATCTCCGCCTGCTTCGCCTGCTCCAAACTGAAATTATCACGCAAGCCGCCAAAATTTTGGCGGTGAATGGGAGCAGGCCGAACTCTAGGCTATCGGGTTACTTGAACTGCAGCGAAAACAAGTCGGAGTCGCACATCACAAAGCGGAGTCGAATGGCCTTGCCGGCGAGACGCGACAGGGGCGAGCGGTCAGTGCGGCCCTGTGGGTGCTTCCAGTCGACGCTCTCGCCGAGTTTGTCGCCAAACAGGAGCGGGGATTCCTCGAGCCGAAAACCGGGCAGAGGCCGGCCAGCAGCGTCCTGGATCTCGATGCGCATGCTCCCCAACGCTGAGGTCGAGTAATTCAGCACGAGGCTTGAGCCAGTGAACGTGAAGGGCTTAGTCGTAAACTCGCCGCCTGGGTAGCCCGCGTGGACTGACACAAAGCCGTCGGGACGAACAGTAAAGCGCTCAAGCCGGTTGCTTGGGAAAGTATAATCACGCTCGACATAGAATGATATCTCATCGGGCCCCGTGGCCAGGAGCCCAGCCGCGGGCGTATTGGCGCGGTGCGCCCAGTTACGCTCTTGCCGGCCGGGGCGCAGGAAGGCCTCGTCGAAGCGGTGCCAGTTGACGCCGTCGCGCGTGCTCATAAAGACCACGTCAGAAGTACCGGGGCTGCTCGACGCCATCTCAGGGAAGTACGTTTTCCACGGCATGAAGCGGCGAGGAAGCGCTACATAAATGTGTGGCGCGCGGGCGTAAGCCACCGTGGCATTGGTGTACAGGTTGGCCGCGGGGGAATCACCGAAGTCGGCCCACTCACCCTTCGTCCAAGTGATGAAATCCTTTGACCGAGCCGTCTTGATGGAACGAACGCCGTGGATGAAGTCGCGATAGATCGCGACGTACTCGCTGCGGAGCTTATCCCAGAAAACAAGGTTAAGGGAATCGAAGGCGCCGTCGGTGATGATCGGCTCATCGCGCAGCTTGCGCCAGTGCACGCCGTCGGCGGAGACGAAGGCGATGAGGATCGGCTTACCTTTATCGCCGTCATAATTGCTACTCCCGACCGCCTTGTAGCGCTGGTCGGCGGGAGCGGCAGGATTTCCGTCGAGGAACGGGGCAAAATTGTGCGAGCCGCGCTCAACCCAAATGATGTTGTTAACCTTAGAGCCCTTGAACTCAAACAGGCCGACGTTGGGCCGGGTCCAAGTGATGCCGTCGGTGCTTTCCGCGTAGCAGGTGAACTGGTCGTGGCCGAGGACGCTTTTTTCGTCAGGGCCGACCGTGGCCTTGATCGTGTACGTCGGGTCAGCGCTGCCACGGTAGTACATGCGGTACTTATCGCCGTCCTGGAAGACGGTGGTGTAGCCGCTGGTGCCGCCTTCCCAAGGCTGGTCGAATTTAAATACCGTCCCCTCCGATCGGGGTTCGTGCAACTTTAAGGCCACTCCCTGCAGTCCCCCGATGAGATAATCATCAACAAAGAGCTCCAGCCGCGAACCAACTTCGAGGGGCTTAATCGCAGGAGTATGTTCTCCTGCAGACAAGGTGACGGCCGAAGCTAGCAGTAATAGGGCGGCGAAGGCCCGATAGGGATAATTGAATAAGCCGGAATAAGCGGATGGGGTATGCATAAAAAATGGGATTTTATTATAGTTAGAACGAATAAATTTATAAATCACTGTTCACTCAAATCAGGGTGATGTGGCCTCGGCTTGCAGCCCTTTTGCGAGCAATTCACTGATGCGCTGATGATCGTAAACGCAGCCGGCCCAACTGCCGCCGCTAACATTTTGCAAGGCAGCCCAAAGACGCGTGTCTGCCGGCACTCGAGGATCAGGCACTAACAGCGGGTTAAGCGGACGGGCCTGCAAAACAGCTTCATCGATGCCTAATAAATCAATCGTGCCCGTTAGCTCTCGTGTATCGATACGCAGCCTAATGCAGTCGCCATCGCGAACCTTTCCGATCGGCCCCCCCGCCCAAGCTTCAGGGCTAACGTGACCAATACACGCCCCCGTCGAGACACCCGAAAATCGCCCGTCAGTGATTAAGGCAACCTTCGCCCCGTCACGCATATACTTTAGCGCGGATGTTACCTGGTAAGTTTCCGGCATGCCGTTGGTTGGGCCAAGGCCAACTAAAACTAAGACCTCGCCCGCACGGATCCGCTTATCACCCGTCGATTTTACCGCCGCAATCGCGGCCGCCTCCGTTGCGAAAACCCGGGCTGGGCCTTCGTGAAAATAGACCCCCTGCTCATCAAGCAAGCTAGCCGCAATGGCGGTACTCTTAACCAAAGCTCCCTCGGGCGCTAAATTGCCGCGCACAAAAGTGACGGTGCTCACACATCCGCGATCCCGCGCGCGCGCGGGATCCATAATAACATCATCCGGATTAATATCGTCGAGTTGTTGCAGTTTTGCCCGCAATTTTTGCCGACGCTCAGATTTCTCCCACCAATCTAAATTTTCGCCTAAGGTGCGTCCGGTCACGGTGCGAGCATTGAGACGCAGCAAATTGAGCGACCGGAGCTTGAGCATAACCTCAGGGACCCCTCCGGCGAGAAACACTTGCACGGTCGCGTAGCCGGTTGGGCCATTGGGCAACGCATCGACCAAGCGGGGCACCTCACGATTAATTCGCATCCAGTCGGCAAAAGTAGGCCGCTTAAGTCCTGCGGTAAAAGCAATCGCTGGAAGATGCAAAACCAAGTTGGTCGATCCCCCAATCGCGGCATGCAGCACCATAGCGTTGTGGATAGAATCGTCGCTTAATAAATCACCCGTAGTGATCCCCTGCCGTTCCAGTTCCATCACCGCGAGCGCTGAACGGCGCGCTAAGTCACGCCAGATCATCGTGCCAGAGGGGCTGAGAGCAGAATGCGGTAACGACAGGCCGAGGGCTTCGCCGATTACTTGGCTAGTAGCTGCCGTGCCCATGAACTGGCAGCCACCACCAGGCGAGCCACAGGCCTTGCAGCCCATCTCAGCGGCGTGCGCTAGCGTTACCTGTCCTTGAGCAAATCGAGCCGCGAGCGTTTGCACTTTGCCCGTATCTTCAGCCTCTTCGGATAAAAGGGTAACCCCGCCCGGAATTAATACCGCGGGCAAAGTCCGAGCCCCGACGAGTGCGAGCATCATCGCCGGTAGTCCTTTATCGCAGGTCGCAATGCCCACGACCCCTCGACAAGTGGGTAACGAACGAATCAGCCGACGGAAGATAATAGCGGCATCATTGCGGTAAGGCAAACTATCGAGCATGCCCGCGGTCCCATTAGTACGGCCATCGCACGGATCACTGCAGTAACCCGCAAAGGGAATAGCTCCGTGCGAGGTAAAGACTTTCGCGGCCTCTTCCATCAATAAACCGACCTCCCAGTGTCCAGTGTGATAACCCAGCGCCACCGGCGAACCATCGGGCGCACGGATCCCACCCTGCGTGCTCAGAATTAAAAAATCCTTCCCATTTAATTTGCGCGGATCCCAACCCATCCCGGCATTTTGGGTGAGACCAAATAAATCCCCACTCGCCATGTGCCCGAGTCGGGCGGGATCGAGCGGCAGGCGACCAGAGGGGCCGGGCGCAGTAGTCCTTAGCTCGTAAATCGCGTCATCCGCAGAATCAAAGATTCGCTCAAGTGACATCGGGTGAGTAATGGTCAATTGAGGCGGCCTGGGAAATGGAGCGATTTTAAATTCACCCTCAAGCAACTGTATTACAGAGCGTGCCTACGCCCGACAAAGTTATGCGAATTTCATCACCCAGTTGGAGCGTGAATGTATCGGGCGGAATAACTCCCGTTCCCGTCATCAAGTAGCAGCCGAACGGAAATGAATTTTCTCGAAACAACCACTCGGCTAGCGAGGCGAGCGGGCGCTTAATTTGCCCGATCGTGGTCTCGCCCGCAAAAACCAGACTGCCGCCCCGGAGAATTTCTATTGAAATTATCGTCTCAGGCCCCGGTAGCTGATCGCTCACCACCAAACAAGGCCCGAGGGCGGCACTGCGATCATAAACCTTAGCTTGCGGCAAATAGAGCGGATTAGCTCCTTCAATGTCGCGCGAGGACATGTCGTTGCCTATCGTGTAGCCAAAAATCCTCCCCTGAGAGTTGATCGCTAGCGTTAACTCCGGTTCGGGCACATTCCAATTCGAGTCGGCCCGAATCCTGACCGTGTCACCGGGGGCGGCGACGCGATGCGGAGTTGCCTTAAAAAAAAGCTCGGGGCGTTCCGCATCGTAGACCTTATCATAAAAACTGTCGCCCCCTGATTGCTTTGACTCCTCCATGCGTGCAGTTCGACTGCGATAGTAGGTTACCCCTGCCGCCCAAACTTCCTGAGACTGCAGCGGCGCCAGCAGCCGCGTGGATGGGGCGGTTAATGGGCCGGCCTTTTTATCCTTCAAGGCCAGCTGTAGAAACTCATGCGGATTTGAAGCCGTAAAAAGAGCATCCAACTCCCAAGTAGCTGGTAAACGGTAATACGCATGATTCATCTCAGCGACCCAACCGTCCATTGTACTATAAATTTTGATCATTTATCAGGAAAAGTTAATTTACGTAGAGCGCATAAACGCGGGCTAAACTTTTAGCGGGAAATTTCACCTTAATCGAAAATTGCTGGTCGGCAGGCAGAATCGCACTCTGGGATTTTGGCCAAATAATTTCTTGGCGCGTGCCAGCCTGGCTGAGGCTTGCCCCATCAAGCCCAGAATAACCAGGTAGCGGCCGATCCAAATTATCAACCAACTCAATGGTTAAAGGACTTTCGCTTGAGATATTTTCAACATTAAGCAGCAAGCGCTGCCCGCTCTTGCCCGACCTAACCAGACTCGTAAGCAAGTGGCCGCCGAGATCATCCTGCTTGCAGGAAAGATAACCAAATCCATCCCGGCGCAATGTAGCTAAGCCAATTTCCATTGAGCGCATTTGACCACTAGTGTCCCAATGCGAATACCAAATCATCGTTTGGTCGCCGACATTGGCAAAAGCATGCCCCTGTAAGAGTGCCACCCCATCCCATTCCTTTTCCGTTCCCCGCGCAATCACCTTGAAATCTGTTACGGGCTCACGGAAATGCAGCCCATCATTGCTGATAATTAGTCCTAGATCTATATGCGTACCCCAGAGAGGACTAGCGCCCTCAGGTTTCACGGCCGGTCCGTCCTGCCACATGCCATAGAGGCCCAACAGAACATCGCCCCGGCTCCAAACCCCTGCCCCCATATGAGTTTGTTGGCCCGCAATGGGCGGATTCATCAATTGTCCTGGGCGGGCAAAAGCCAAAGCTTTCGCTTGTGACCAATTAGCAAAATCCGCTGAACGATAAGTCAACATTACCCGACCCGCCGCGGTGCCATCAGCCCGCCAGGCCCACGGTGATAAGAGCTGACCCGAAGTATAATAAAAATCCCCATAACGATAGAGACTGGTTACCTCGAACCTTTCACCACCCACGTTGGCGGGTTGGTCGCCCACCACGCTCCAGCTTAGGCCGTCAGCACTCGTCGCACAAATCGTGACACAGGGCGTTTTTTCCTTTCGACCAAGCTGACTCAAACCACCACGAATTTCGTCGTAAGGGACATGCGCGATATAAGCCGCTTTGTAACGTCGGGCTGGATCCGGATCATGCGGCTCGTAGAGGACCGATAAAAAATCGTTAATTTTGGTCAGCGCCGTGGGCGATCCCGTAATTGAACATATATTATTACGGCGACTGCCGTTGAATTCGACCAATCCCAGTTCTGGCTTAATCCAATTGATCCCATCGCCGCTTTCGGCGTAACACATCGGCCGCCAGTTACCCGGGGCTTGTCCATCTTTGGTGGTCGTTTCGTGCATCGCGAGATACCACATGCGAAATTTAACCCCATCGTGAATTACTGTCCCGTAAAGGATCGCATGCCCGTAATCGGGACTGCCGGCAACCCCTCGGCGCAAAACCGGATTCCCAGCATATTTTTGCGCAGGAACCAGCGTAACCTTCAGGTTATGTTGCCAAGGAATACTATGATCATCAAAGGCGAAAAATACCCGCTCTTCGGTCCGTCCAAGATTAAAACATCCCAAGTAAATTAAACCTAAGCAAAGTAAGCGGAAAAATCTCTGATGACCCATGGCGCTGATAATTTTCACGTTAAATAAAGCTAGCGGAGGTTACTAATTAAAATAATTATGATGTCTTCGTCCTGAGAAGCTACTGCTGGGGTAGAAGCGACAAAGCATACACCGTGGCTTGATTAAGATGGATGCGAATCAGGTGTTCTCCCTGGGGTAAATGAACGAGACCGCCTTGCCACTTAACCTCATGGCGCAGGGCGTCTCCTTGCATGATGACGGCATCGTCAAAAGTATAACCTTCGACTCGCTTACCGGCAGCATCCAACAGCTCAACGCGGACCGAACCGGCTATCTTGGCATTGATTTGCATCGTTTCATTTCCCTTAAAATTTATTAATTTCAGGGTTATCTGGCCACGATCAGGCAGCGGCTGTTTTAAATTTCCTCCGGCACTTTGCGGCCCAGTTTGGAGTCCGGCAAAACGATCGCGCGGCATCGAGGCCATCCCGATTCCGGTCGTAAGTTTATGATCATCGGACCCCGTGGCTCCGGCTGAATAGGCGCCGTAATAAAACCGAATCTCATCTTCTAAGACGATCGGCTGTGGGCATAAAAACAAAGAGCCGCTATCAAATGCCTCCCCCACCGTGCGAGCTAACCAAAACGGCTGACGGAAATCACGGCGCCAGTTTAAGCCATCGCGACTGGTCGCCAGCTCGATATCGATAATTCCTCCATTCGTCGCTCGATCCAGGATTTGGAGAGCAGAGAAATAGTAATCGGCGTAATAAAATACCGGCGTCGTGTGATACTCAACCGACGCGGGATCCTGATCATCGGGCGTCAACAGGAGCTGAGGCTTAGACCAGTGGATAAAATCTTTACTCTCGATCCGACCCATCGCGTGCTTCCAATACATCCCGCCATCGGGCCCATCGATCCACATTTTCCCGTAAATCGAAAAAACTTTCTTCGGACTATCCCAAAAAGCATCCAGCGCATCGGACATCGCTAGCGGTACGTCCCACGGCCTCATTGGTGAACGGGCGGGGTCTTTGCCCACCGTCATAGAGTTGTTGTCTATACTCTGAATATTTCTCGAAGAAGCAATCGCCTGCATGGGTACAGGAGTCCCAAAGCTGCCATAGCTGGTACGAGAGAGCGGCCCGCCCGGAACTTTCGTCCAATGGATTCCATCTGGCGAAAAGGCGATGCTTAAGCCGGGTCGTTCTTGGCCATCTTCGCCGATGCAAAAATCATAATGCGCCATCTTGTAGCGACGCATTACATCTTTCTCCTCTGGGTCCACCACGACCGATACACCATAGCGATCAGACGTTCCCCCATTTGCCACGACGACAATATTAGTGTCTAGATTGCCATTGTAATCAAAGAGTCGAAGATTGGGCTTTATAAAATTTATCCCATCATTCGATTCGGCATAACACACCGTGCAGCGGCGGGTCTTATTCTCAGCCTCATTACCGGCGAAAGCTTGATACCATAATTGATACTTACCCGTTACTGGGTTTCGGTAAACGCTCATCCAGGCAATCGCCACTTCCCAAGGTTTATCGCGGCCCTTGATCAACGGATTTCCTTCGGCGCGATGCAACGGCTCGAGAACCCGTTTGGTCCCCGCTCGATAGAGCACGTGGGAATCATCCACAAATAAGATAGTTTGCGCAGCAAGTGCTCGCAGTGGCCGCAGGGCGTCCGGAGCTTCGGTTAGAGGACTCAGGCTGGTATTGACTGAAAGAGCTTCTGTTTTGCCTGAACAAATCCCCACCCAACCCAACAGGAAAAGCACTCCCGTTATTTGCCCTACATAACGTCTGATCTTAGTTGGCTTCATTCTCAGAAATGTAAGCCGCTGCGAGTTCATAAGATTCGCCATGAATTTAACTCTACGATTTGCTTACAACGAACCGGTCGTAAATTGAAATGAATACAGATCGGCATCTTTTAATACAAAGCGAAGCCGGACTGGGCGACCCGCCAATGATTTTAAATCCGATGTTTTCATCCACGTGACCAAATACTCGAGATTATCCCCATAAATCTCGGGGCACTCCTTAAGACTGTAACCAGGCAGGGGATGTCCGTCGCTATCTTGAATCTCAATGCGGATTGAACCAACCCCCGAAGTAGAAAAGTTTAGCCCCAATTTATTTCCTGAAAAAATCAGCGGTTTTGTCACGAGCTCCCCGCCAACAAGCGGGGCATGCAGCGAGCCAAAACCATCGATGCGCAGGGAATAGCGACGGATAATCCCCCCGGTCTCTTGGAGCGCTCGCTCGGTAACATACATGGATAATTCAGGCGGGGCATCCAGCAACGATGACTTGGTTTCAACTAAACCCCAATTTTGATACATATCTCCATAAAACCAGCTGTCGCGGGATCGCAGACCAGGACGAATAAATGACTCCGGCCATATTGAGAAATTCTTTCTATCACGGCTCGTCATGAACATCCCATCCGTAACGGCAGTTCCCTCGCGCCGTGAGCCTTGCGGCATAGTATCAGTCGGCGAAGTCGCGCGAACTTTCCGGTAATCATAACGCGGCAAAGCTTTAGCCGATTCAGTCCATCCACGATCGGTATAACGCGTCGGGAAACCGAGAAGAATATGAGGTGCCCGGTAGTACGGTAAAATCTGATTTGTATATAACTCGCTTACTCGACCCGTAGGGTAATCGGCGGCATTATTCAGATGACCGGTATCACTGGGAGTCTTACCCGGATTGACGTTGGCGCGGTAATTTAGCCACTCGGGCTCTGACCAATGGATAAAATCGGCTGAATGCGCCGTCTTGATATCGCGCCCGCGATCGATCCCCGCTAAGATCAAATCAGTGGCGCCATCTTTTCTGAAATCGCGATGATAAGAACGATACTCGCCGGCCACCGCATCCCAAAAAGCCAAATTCATGGAATCAAAGGCCCCATCCGTAATCACTGGATCAGGGGTTAATAATTTCCAGTTAATCCCATCCCTCGACTTGAACGCATAGAGCCCCTTGGCGGGACCCTTCCAGCCTATCGCTTTGTAAAGCGCGTCCGGCGCACAATTGGGATTGAGATCACGAAAGGGGGCAAAGGCGTGCCGCCCAATGCCGTCCAGTATAATATTATTCTGCTTTGTTCCTGCCGACTCAAAAAGACCTAAGTTAGGTTTCTGCCAAACAATCCCATCGCGGCTTTCAGCGTAACAGTAGACATCGCGATGGTCTGGGCGATCCTGGCCGCCCAAATAAGAATAGTGACCACCGCGATAGTACATCCGGTAGATGCCCTCATCTTGAAAGACGGTCACATAATTTGTACCGTTACCCTCCCAGGGCTCACTAGTTTCTAGAGCTATTTCTCGAGGAATTGGCTGGTGCATCCGCAACTCAGCATCCCCACGTAAATGATCCACCAGAAAAGCATCGACGAACAATTCCCGACGGTCGCCAATGGTAATTACCTCAGTATTATTGCCAACTAAAGTAGAGCCAAAGCTTAATAAAATTACTCCGGCTCTAAATAGTTGGCGAAAATACATAAAATGAAAAGGGGCTGTTATCTATGCGGCGCCCCCACCCGCTTATCTACCACCAAAAACTTAGAATTTGTACGTAAGAGTAATGCGCGTCCTCATTGGATCAAGCGTCTGCACCAGTGCAGATGCAGCTTGGGCAATAATAATACGTTCATTTCCAAGGTTATTCAAATTAACCTGTAGCGATAATTTTTTGCTCAAATTGTAGCGGGCAAAAATATTACAGAAGTCGTAAGCCGGCATGTAGAAATTACCGTTACGCTTCCCGGTCTGAGTTTCATAAGCAGCTCCCAGCATGGCGCCATTCAATGCACCGCTGCTTAAAAAGGTATATTTAGCCATAATGCTGTCCTTCCGACCGACAAAGCCCTGCGCTTGGACCGCCCGATTAGCCGCAATGTAAGAGTCGCCGTCGAAATAAGTAGCGATTACGTCAACGCGCCCGGCGCCCAGCTTGGCCGACACCCCGATATCACTTTCCCAGCCCGTTGAATTATCTTTGGCCGATTGGATAATACCCTCAACGCCATTACCTAAATCACCGAATGTTCTGACATTCGTAAGCGACATCGTAAATTGCGCTACGGATCCATATATTTTCACGTTATCCGATACACGGTAATCAGCTTTTAAGCCGAATTCCTTGTTAATACCCGCCTGATTTGAAAATAAGTCACCAAGTTGATCGTTAGCCTTATATTTATCAGTACGACCTGCAGCCGCGAGCTGGATATTCTGCGCATCGGTATAGTATGCTGAAAGCCAAGGACGTAATTTTACCACAATACCATATTTATGCACTTTGGTCTCAATTTCCGTACCAGTCGTGCTAACTTTCGTAATATTGTTGGTGTTGGTGCTCGAAGGACTAAACCAACGTAAACCACCGATCAGAAGTACCCGCTCCTTGAATAAGGAAATATTTTCCTGGAAATATCTCGTCACGGTCTGAGACCTGCCTTGGCTCGAAGATAGATGCGGCAAGCCGCGGCCTGGCATGAGTTTAGCAAAATAAGCATCATCACCGCTATAATCGGGTGACCGCATATCGAGAGCGGCCGGACCACCATTGGTAACATCGTTTACAGAAAGCTCTGAGAAAGTTTTATTAAAGCCCGCGTCGACACCAACCATACTATCAACCGTTAGATGAGTCAGTTCTAATTTGTGGATATAATCGAGTTGGTAGTACCACGTTTTATAATTATCATTCTGAGGAATATCCTGCCGATTCATCATATAATTATTTTGCTGCACCGTAATGCCGCGTGAATATTGATCTTTAGAAACAATATTATTTTGATTAGCGTATAAACGTATGTTACTATTATCAGTTAACTTTGTAAGAAACGTTAGCTCGACCATAGCACTTGTATCTTCAAATCCGGCGTTTTTACGCCGAAACGGTGACGCGCTCTTGGTTGAATATTGATTCAATTTCGCGATCCCGAGTGCCGTCACCGATGGGGTCCAATTATTGATTACTCCGTTATTTGAGACATCAAGGAAATCGTTCCAGTATTTGTATCCGTTATTCTCGACTACATAGGCAGTCAAATCGACGCTGGTATTAGCTCCAAAATACAGGGCTAAAGAGCCACCGGCGAATTTTTCTTCTTCATTCTCAATTTCTTTGTCCCGGTCAGCGCTTAAAGCACCCAGGGTCACCCGATATAGAGCCTTGAAGTCACCCGCTGTATAAAGTGGGCCCATATTATTAATAGCAATACGGGTAAGCCCTAAATCAGCTATCGTCAGGCCAACGGTGCTAGACGGCACAGCCGTTGGCTTGATCGTTACGTAATTTACGGCACCACCAACGGCAGTACTGGCACCACCAAGCACCATCGAGGCAGGTCCTTTGATGACTTCTGCGCGCTCAACATCATAAAGCGTGTTTACGTGAGGACCGGATCTAGCCGGTATCCCGTTACGCAGGGAACCGTTGGTCCGAAAACCACGAATGTTAACGTCATCACCAATTGTCTGATTTTGCGTAACACCGCTAACACCAAAACGAAGAATCTCATGCACATCAACAGCGGCGAGATCTTCAATAACCTCCTTACTAATCAAACCGATAGCTGTCGGTAATTCTAGCAGACTTTTATTTGTCCGATTACCCGACATGGTACGGCTACTTCCATAACCAATTTCTTTTTGGCCAGAAACTGTAAATGGGTTAAGCTTCAGCACTTCCGCATCTTTAGCTTTCTCACTAGCGGTTGCTCCAGACGTAGTTTGAGAGAATCCAACGGTGCAAGCGGCAAGAAATGCCGCGTTAGCTAACAATAAACGCCGCCCTAAAGCGGATTTAACAATATTCATAGTCCAAGGGTTATGGGTTAAAACTATTCACGTAATCACCTATTGTATACTAGACTATAAAATAGCATGTCAAACTCATCAAAACGTATGACACAGGGCCTAAAAATGTATTCATTATGCGATATGGATAGTTACCGGCCCCGTCAGGACATGCCATGAGC
>CAIVJE010000228.1 GCA_903906135.1 uncultured Verrucomicrobiota bacterium
AACAGAGGCGCAAATTGGTGAAAACGACGCGGCGACGGATGCAGATGAGGTTAAACACAAACCAGCCCAAGCGCCGCGCCAGCCAGCGCTTTTCTGGCCAGGGTAATTTATCCGTGATCCATAGGAATCCCAAAGCCAGCCACATGGGCCAATGTTGCGGAAACCAAAGCCGGGGTTGCGCACCAACGCGACTCATGCGCGGCCCGATTGAGGCGGTTGGCGGTAGAGCTGCGGGTTCAAGGTGGGATCATTATACATCTTGAACTGGAAATAAGCCGAGAAGGTGCGCCGGCCTGCGACCACGTCGGCGAGCAGGTCCGCGAGGCAAGTCCTGAGGTCACCCCGCTGCTGGTGAATGCGGGCCAATTTTTCGGCGCATTTTTCGCGGTGCGCCGCGGATGCCTCTGCGCGGACGGTTTCTTCCTGCATGTGAAATTCTTTGAGCGCCAGAATGGAGAGGCGATCGATCATCATGCCTGGGGTCTCAGAATTGCGTGGGCACCCCGTCGTCGGGGGGGTGAGCGCGGCGACAATGGCTTTGTCCATTTCTTCGGCAAAATTATTTCGCTCCTGATTGAAGCGGTCGATGTTTCGCTTGGCTTGGTAGACGCGCTCAAAACCGAGATCATCCCGCCGCGCGATATCTTCTTCATGCCACAGCGAAAAATTGCGCAGATGATTTTCCTCCAGGAGGCGGCTAAAGCCAGCCCCAGTCACAGCGGGGGTGACTTGATGCCACTGCGCGGTGAGTTCAGTTTGACGGGTCGCTAGATCCTGAGCGTCGAATTTCATGGTTAGCAGGTAAATGGAGTTGAAGAAAAGCGCGCCAGACACAAGCCTGCGAATTCTTGCGCGTGAAATCCCTGCTTGTTATCAAACCCTCCTCGCTTGGTGATATCGTGCATGCCCTGCAGGTGGTGCAGACTTTAGCGCGTGCGCAACCGACGTGTCGCATCACTTGGGTGGTGCGGGAGCGCTTTGCTGGATTAGTTCAGGCAGCCCCTTTTGTGCATGAGGTTATTATTTTTCGCCGCCGTGATGGTTGGCGCGTATTTTGGGGCCTCTTGCGCACGCTGCGCCAAAGGCAGTTTGCGGCGGTCTGGGATCTGCAAGGCCTGCTGCGCTCCGGCCTGATGACCGCAGCGGTCCGTTCGCCCGCTAAATGGGGCCGCGCGGATGCGCGGGAAGGCGCGGGCCTTTTTTATCATAAACGCGTCGCCCGGCCAGTCGGCAATGGACCGCATCATGCGCTCGATATATTACAGGAATTTCTCCGGGTGGCTGGGGTGACGCCACGGGTGGATTTTCCCTTGGAGCTACGCGCGGGCCCAAGATTTATTTGGCAGGATTTTTTTGGAGATGATCCGCGCACTACCTTTGTAATTTTTACCGACAGCCGAGGGGCGGAAAAGCAGTGGACGCATTTCGATGAACTCACGGCCCTCATTTTCAAACTCATCCCTGCGAGCCGCGTGGTGTGGTGCGCTGGACAGGCGACCCAGCCGAAGCTAGCCGTGCCGGCGGGACGTTTTCTTAACCTGACGGGGTGTCCGTTGGCGGAAATGATCGCGCTCGTGCGCCAACCGGCGACCTTCATCGGCAATGACAGTGGTCCTATGCATTTATCAGCAGCTTCGGGCAATCGGGTGCTGGCAATTTTTGGCCCAACTTCTCCGCAGCGGTTTGGGCCTTTCCCACTCACGGCGCAAAAGCATCGCGCAGTCGAGGCGCCCGGTGGTCAGCTCGCTCAATTGGAGGCCGCGACCGTGTTCGCGGCCTTAAATGAGCTGCTCGCTCGCGGTTGAGGCGTGGGGCGGCCTCACTGGTTCGAGGATTGGCGGGGTAGGGTCAGTGCGGATCGCTTAAGCATTACGTTCAGATTTGCATTTATAACTTGGGTTCTAATCTTAGGAACGTCGCCCTATCCGAAGGGTCTTTCTCTTTTGCTATGCCCGAAATGCTCATCATAAAACCCTCCGCGCTGCGTGACATCGTGCACGGATTGCAAGTGGCGACGTCGATTAAGGCGCAGCGTCCGGAGTGGCGCATTTCCTGGATCGTTCGGGATATTTTTTCGCCGTTGGTCCGTTCTTGCGCGGCGGTTGATCAGATTTATGTTTTTCGCCGCGAGGGTGGTCCGCGGGGATTTTGGCATTTAATGCGCGAGGTCCGGCAAAAAAAATTCGACCTCGTGCTCGATCTGCAGGGTTTATTGCGCACCGGCTTAATGACCCAGTGGAGTCGGGGGCGGCGGAAAGTGGGGCGGGCGGATGCGCGTGAAGGCGCCGGATTTTTTTATCGGGAGAAAGTTGCATTGCCTCCTGCTGGCAGCCACAGCCACGGACTCGATATATTGCTTCAATTTTGCACGGTGGTGGGAGCGGAGCCACGTTTAGCGGGGCCCCTTCGCTTCCGAGAATTGGAGCGCCTCAATTTGGCTTTTATGGAAACGCGCAAGGGCTTGCCGCCGGTGCTCATGTTTCCGGATAGCGGGCAGTCCAATAAAAAATGGAATGGGTATAGCCAACTGGCCGCGCTGTTAATTCGCGAAGCTGGTCGCAAGGTCGTGTGGGCGGGGAATCATTACCTGCCATGCAAAGAAATATTCCCCGACGGCACCTTTATTAATCTGACGGGCAATACGAGTCTGACCTCGTTGCCGGCACTGTTGGCGAAGGCCGATTGGATTATTTCAAATGATAGCGGCCCGCTGCACTTGTCCGCGGCAATGGGCTTTAAGACGATTGGTCTTTTTGGTCCCACCGATCCCCAAATTTCCGGACCTTACCCGCTGAAACACCCCAAGAATTATACTATTCAGGCGCCCGTGGGGGACCTCAAGCTCTTGTCGGCGAAGGAAGTCTTTCACTTGTTCCATCGGATCGAGACTGCTTATGCGCGTAGCTAGTCGCCGCTCGTCGGGTTTCACCCGGCGCTTGAAACTACCGAATGAGGCTGAGTGGTGGGCGGGTCCCTGCTAAATTTAGCCTGTTCAAGCGCAGTGAATCGCCTTCAACTTTACGTCCCATGCTTGATCCTCGCATCCTTCGTGAAACGCCTGATGTCGTCCGTGCCGCCATTGCTAAGAAGCACTTGGCCGTGGACCTAGCTGAGGTGCTGGCCCTCGATACCGCCTGGCGCACGCTGTTAACTGAAGTGGAGACCTTACGCTCTCAGCAAAAGGCCGCTAATAATGAGATGGCCGCCACGCCGAAAGGAACGCCCGCTTTTTTGGCGAAGGTCCAAGAGATGAAGGTCATTTCCATCGAGATCAAAGCCAAGGACGAGAGTCTGAAACACACGGAAGAGAAATTACACACGGCGATGTTATCCGTGCCTAATCTGCCGCACGCCAGTGTGCCGGAGGGGCGCACGCCCGAGGAGAATCAGGTCTTCGCCACCCATGGCGCCATCACCGCGGTTTCGCCGCATGCGTTGCCGCACTGGGAAATCCCCAACTTTGCTCAACTGATCGATTTTGCCCGCGGCGCGAAGGTCACCGGCGCCGGCTTTCCTTTTTTGATTGGCGATGCCGCTAAATTGTCGCGCTCGTTGCTGCAGTTTTTTTTAGATGAAGACGTCAAGGCTGGTTACACGGAAGTGAGCCCGCCGATCTTCGTTAATGCGGCGAGTGCCACGGCGACGGGACAACTGCCCGACAAAGAAGGGCAAATGTATGAAACGACGCCCGATAAACTTTATGCGGTGCCGACCGCGGAAGTGCCGTTGACCAATTTTTTCCGCGACGAAATTTTAGAGGAAGCGGTGCTGCCCGTTTGCCGCTGCGCTTATACGCCCTGTTTTCGCCGCGAAGCGGGTAGTTATGGCAAAGATGTTCGCGGGCTTAATCGCGTGCATCAATTTGATAAAGTTGAACTGCTCAAGTGGGTGCACCCGACGACCAGTTATGCTGAGTTGGAGCTACTCCGCGCGGACGCTGAGCGCTTGTTGCAAAAGCTCGAGTTGCCTTATCGCGTCTTACTGATGTGCGGGGGGGATTTGGGTTTTTCTCAATCGAAGAAATACGATTTGGAAGTTTGGGCGGCGGGGCAAAAGCGCTGGCTCGAGGTTTCGAGTTGCTCGAATTTTGAAGCCTTCCAAGCGCGCCGGGCGCAGATCCGCTACCGGAGCAAGGAAACGGGTAAACCCGAATTGGTGCACACTTTAAATGGCTCGGGCCTAGCGGTGCCGCGCGTGCTGGCTGCTTTATTAGAGAATAACCTTCAAGCCGATGGTCGCGTAAAAATTCCAACGGTGCTGGTGCCCTATTTTGGGAAGGAGTATTTAAGTTTTAACTGAGCGTCGGGCGCGCCGTGGGCCGCTGATTCCAGAAGTCATGACACGCAAGCAAACGTCCCCTCGCGGCTGGCCGGCTCAAGCGGCGTTGGTGGGTGGACTCATTGCGCCGGCCCAACTGCATTCCGGTGTATTGGCCTGGGCCCAGCGGCGCCGGCCGTCAGAGATTTGGAGCGTAGCATTTTCCGGCGGCGCTGACTCGCTCGCGTTGCTGTTGCTGTTGTGGGCCCATTGGCCGGAGCGGCGGGCGCAGTTGGTTGCCTTGCATTTTAATCATCGGCTGAGAGGACGCGCCGCCGAGGCCGATGAAAAATACTGCCGCCGCGTGTGTGCGGCCTTGAGGGTCAAGCTGGTAGTGGGGCGCTGGCGGGGGCAGCATCAGGGGGCGAGCGAAGCGGAGGCCCGCGCCGCGCGGCAGAAGTTTTTTGCCCAGGCGATGCCACGCTCGGGCAGCCGGGTCCTGTGGTTGGCCCATCAACAAGATGATATTGCTGAGAGTATCTTGATGCGACTCGCGCGGGGGAGTGGCACGGGTGGGCTCGCCGCTCCGCGACCGGTGTCGGCCACTGGCGATGGTCGGCACGCTGTACGGCCTTTATTGACGCTTAAAAAAACTGAGCTGCTCTCGGTCTTGAGCCAGGCAGGCGTTAAATGGCGCGAGGATGCTTCAAATGCGGGGCGCGATTATTTCCGGAACCGGATTCGCCACGATGTGCTTCCCGCGTGGAGCCAGGCCGCCGAACGCGATGCCCTCGCGGGAGCGGCGTTGGCGCGAGAGCGGCTGGAAGAGGATGACGTGGCCTTAGAGTCTTGGGTGGAAAGCTTGGCGGCGCTCGGTCGCGACCGGCAATTGTCGTTGCGCGTCCTTACCGGTCTGCCGCGGGCGATCGTACGGCGAGCTTTGCATCGTTGGTTGCTGGCGCAAAAGCGCCCCGCTGATCTTTCGCGTCAAGGCTTTGAGGGTTTACTGGCCGCCGTCGAGCGGGGGCAGCCGACGCGTTTCAGCTTGGGCACAAAAAGCTTTGCCGTCATCCGACAGGGTAAATTATTCTCCCAGTACGGCTAAGGCGCGTTTGAGCTGAGCTCGGCGGTGATGGAAAATGAATTAGAAATTCAATTCCGGTGCGTTTGACTTATTCGGAGGGAACCTACACGGTGTCCCACTACTCTCACTCCTCCATGTCCGACCAAGAAGACAATAAGAAGCGCCGTCCCCTCAAAAGCAGCCCCCCAGAAGGTTTTCCGATCAAGATGATCGTTTTCTGGGTGATCGGCATCGGTATTTTGGTCGCGATGCTATGGTTTAATCCGGCCCGCGCCCCTCAGCCCGCCACTTTAAAAATCCAGCAGATTGTGGAAATGGCCGAGCAGGGCAAGATTGCCGAGGGCGCCATTCGCAGTGATGCCACCGGGGGCCGCAATTGGTTTGAAGTGACAGGCAATCTTAAGGAGGCCACGCTTCGTAATGAAGTTGGTTCGACCAAGGCTTTTATTGCGACTGGTTGGCTGACTGATCCTAATTTAGAGCGGCTGCAGAAATCCCAGGCCTTTATCGAAAAGCCTGCCACGACCGCGATGATGAACCTGCTCGCGCAGGTACTCCCGTTTGTGATCGTGATTGGCTTACTTTATTTCCTGTTCGTGCGGCAACTGCGCCAAGCAGGGAAGGGTGCGCTCAGCTTTGGTAAGAGCCGCGCGAAGATGCTTACTCGGGAAAAAGATCGCATTAATTTTAGCGATGTCGCCGGCTGCGATGAGGCCAAGGAAGAGGTGAGCGAAGTGGTCGATTTTCTGAAAGAGCCTAAGAAATTCCAGAAAATCGGTGGCCGTATTCCGAAGGGCATTCTCATGGTTGGGCCTCCTGGTACCGGCAAGACGCTCCTCGCCAAGGCGATTGCCGGCGAGGCTGATGTGCCCTTCTTCTCCATCAGTGGTTCAGATTTCGTGGAGATGTTTGTCGGCGTTGGCGCGAGTCGCGTGCGCGACATGTTCGAACAGGGTCGCAAAAACGCCCCTTGCTTGATTTTTATCGATGAAATTGATGCCGTTGGCCGCCAACGCGGCGCCGGTTTGGGCGGCGGTAACGATGAACGCGAGCAGACGCTTAACTCACTGCTCGTGGAGATGGATGGCTTCGAAACGCAAGAAGGGGTCATCATCATCGCCGCAACGAATCGTCCGGATGTGCTTGATAGCGCCTTGTTGCGCCCCGGTCGCTTTGATCGGCAAGTTTACATTGATCTCCCCGATATTATTGGACGGGAACAAATTTTGCGCGTGCATGCGCGAAAGATTTCTCTCTCGGAGAATGTGGAGCTCGGGATTATCGCGCGCGGCACCCCTGGTTTGTCGGGTGCTGAGTTAGCTAATCTATTGAACGAAGCCGCCTTACTGGCCGCGCGTCGGGGTAAAAAGAAAGTGGAAATGACCGATATCGATGAGGCCCGCGATAAAGTGTTGTGGGGCCGCGAACGTCGTCGCGTGATGGATGACGCGGAGAAGCGTCTCGTCGCTTGGCATGAAGCGGGTCACGCGATTGTCCAGGCGGTCCTCGATGACGGCACGATGCCGGTGCACAAGGTAACGATTATTCCGCGCGGGCAAAGTCTAGGGAGCACGACCTATTTGCCGACGAAGGATATTTTGACGCAGCCCAAAAAGAAATTGCTCAACCAAATCGCGATGGCGATGGGCGGCCGCATTGCGGAAGAAATGGTGACCGGTGATTTTAGTAATGGCGTCTACGGTGATCTCAAGCAGGCCACTCGCATTGCGCGGGCGATGGTCTGTGATTATGGCATGAGCGAACTTGGTCCCGTGGCGATGGGTGAAAATCAGGACACCGTGTTTTTGGGTCGCGACATCACGCGTTCCCAGCACGTGAGTGAGGATACCGCGCGGAAAATAGATTTAGCTATTTCTGGTATTTTGCATGCGCAGTACACCCGCGCGCAGCAGATCATCGCGGATAATCGCGGCTCCTTGGACAAAATCGGGGCGGCCTTGCTCGAGCACGAGACGATCGAAGGCAAACATGTGTTGGAAATTATTCAGCACGGAGAGATTCGCACGCCGATCGTCAGTGCTAA